>SVTO01000018.1 GCA_015063745.1 Oscillospiraceae bacterium
ATTCAGATAGACTAAATCCTATCCCATTTTCGTACCAACTCTGGAGAATTTTCCGTCAGGGAAATTCTCGGGAGTGAGGTGTATACACTTCCCATTCAGATAGACTAAATCCTCACTCAGTCGTCAAATTCCACGTACATGACGGCATCGCTGTGCCAGCCGGCGTTATAGGCTGTGTATGTGCCTTCATGCCAGTAGACAGGCATGTTGTCCTGAGCGTGGATGGGTACGATGGGACGCCAGATCTTGATTCCCTCTTCACCCGGAATCCGCTTGATGAGCTGTTCCGGCAGGTAGGTCTCGCCGCCGTCTTTGGTCAGATAAGATTCCAGTACTCTGTCCTTTCCGTCGAAACGTGCAATAAACAGCCGATCCGTGACCGCTTCATTGGATGTCATATGTCTGCCTGTGTCACCGATTCCGTAATAATACGCCATGCCGCCGAGGTAACTCTGGGAACCGTCCTTTACGTTCCTTGCCAGAAATTCGCCGGCACTGCAGATCGGTGCGGAACGAATCCATTTTCCGTTTTTGAATGTGGCGGAATAGTAATAGGCTTTGTCCGGTGACGGTGAGGAAAGATTATCCATGACAAACGTCGCAAATCCAACTCTGGGCGGAACGGTGGGGGATACATCCAGAAGCCGGACGGTGGTTCCTTCCGGAGAATCGTAGACTGTATCCAGATCCGCCAGGTTGATCTTTTCATCCGTTGTATCGTACAGATTTACAGGCAGGACTTCACCGGATGTTGTCTGCAGCTGTCCTGCGGAAGTGAAAATACCGCTTCGGATACAATGATCGCCGGATCGGATCGGGTGGCCGTACAAGGCAAAAAACCACTGTTCGTCTTCGCAGGTTGCCGTCAGAATATCCTGTTTGCGGATGTCCAGATAGAACAGGCCGCCGGAATCGGAATGCAGAAATGTTTTGGGGCTGCTCCATGTTCTGCCTTCGTCTCCGGAATAGGAGAACTGCCAGTTTACAGCGTCCACCCGTGAGAACAGCCACAGTTCCTTTTTTACGGTATTCTCGAAAAGCTGTGCGTATGTGACCGTTCCGTCGTAGGGCAGTCGGATTTCTTCGGAAAAACTCGAAATATCGTAGGGTCTTTCGGTGATTCTGCACCGCAGTTCCTTTACGCCGTGACCGGTATATGCAACCATGATCTTCCCGCTTTTCATGACACACAGTGCCGAAGCGTTGTGCTCGTCGCCGTAATCACAGTTCAGGGTACAAAGGCGAAAGTCGCGGCTGGGGGTTCTGCTGCATTTTGCATCCAGTTCTTTGATATGGATTTCTCCCATATCCGTGATATATGCAATATAGGTCAGTCCGTTGGCAGCTACTACTGCTTTTTCATTGATCCACCAGTCGGTATTGGCTCGCTTGATGCGCAGTTCTTTGCTGTTTTCAAGATTGATCATTTTTTACAGATTATTGGCAAAAATTGTGCCTTCCTTAACTTTTTCGATTACTTCGATTACCTTGGCAGCTTGTGACAGCTTGATCGGATAGGCCTTGCCGAAGCGGATGGTTTCGTACAGAGCATCCCAGATGCAGTCGGTACCGTCGCCGCATACTTCCATGTCTTCTTCGATCCAATGCAGCGGTTCTTCATTGCCGAATCCTACACCGTCGCCGGGAGTATTGGGATTGGCTTTGATGGGGGAGAGTGCGATGGCGGGGTCCAGATACTTCAGATGGAAACCCTTATCGTTGGATACCAGTGCCCCCTTGGAGCCGTATACACGGTATACAGGAGTTGGCAGTGCTACGCCGCCGGAAATTTCCATGTCTACGATACGGTTATTGATACCGGTGAAGACGATCTTGATATGGTCTTCGCAATCGCCGGCTGCCGCTACGTGCTTGATATTGGAATACAGTTCCTTATAATCGCCGCCGCAGAAGCACAAGGAGTGGTCGATGATATGGGGACCCCAGTTCAGAAGCTGGCCGCCGCCGAATTCGTTGATGGTCTGCCAGTCGTTTCTGCGCTGATAGCCGTTGCGGGTCAGTTTGATTTCGTATACATCGCCGAGGATGCCGGAATCGATGATTTCACATATTTTCCGGAACTCTACTTCAAACCGTCTGTTGTGGCGGATATACAGGTGGGGACCTGCGGGTTCACTGCCCAGAGCGATCAGTTCTTCTGCCTGCTTCAGGGACATACAGAAGGGCTTTTCCAGCATTACATCCTTCTTTGCCAGCAATGCCATTTTGGCGTGCTTGTAGTGATCGCATGAACGGGTGGCGATAGAGACAAGCTCTACTTCGGGATCGGCAATCAGATCTTCGATTTTTGTGTATGTACGGCTGCCGTACTTATCGGCGAACACCTTGGTACGTTCTTCGATGATATCGCAGGCGGCAAAAAACACAAATTTGTCGGAACGCATGTCGATTTCCCAACGATGCATACCGTTGCCGGCTCTACCCAGTCCTACAAGACCGATTTTAATAGGATTACTCATTGTTTTCCTCCGATAATGGTTTATTGTTCGTTACTCAGCTCCAGCGCGGTGCACACGTCGGATTCCGTGATCTGCATAAGATCTTCCTTGGTAACTTCTTTCATGGCGGCTATGCGGTTGGCCTGCTCCGTCAGAATCTTCTCAAAGGTATTGCGTACACCGCGGGCGTTGCCGAATTCTCCTGCGGCTTCTCCTACTGCGGTGAAATACTCGTTGACCTTTGCTTCTGCGGCTGCATCCAGTGTATAGCAGCTCTTATCGCACTGCATTCTGAATATGCCCTGCATCTCATCTGCCGTATAGTCGTCGAAATGCAGATATTTATTGAAACGGGAACGCAGGCCGGGGTTGGTGTCGATGAATTCTTCCATCAGCTCGATATAGCCTGCGACGATAACGACCAGATTGTCACGGTTGTCTTCCATGGCTTTCAGGATGGTATCCACCGCTTCAAAGCCGAAGTCATTTTCCGTTTTGGAGGTCAGGGTATAGGCTTCGTCAATGAACAGTACACCTCCGAGGGCACTTTCCGTTACTTTGGCGGTTTTGATGGCTGTCTGGCCGATATAGCCCGCTACCAGAGCGCTTCTGTCCACTTCCACCAGATGCCCTTTATCCAGAATACCGAGGGAATGGTAGACTCTGGCCATAAAGCGGGCGATCATGGTCTTGCCGGTACCGGGGTTGCCGGAAAACACCATATGCAGGGAGACATCCGCTGTGGGCAGGCCGTGGTCCTTACGCATTTTGTAGACGGTAGCCATATTGATCAGGTTCCGGACTTCCTTTTTGATGTTTTCCAGACCGATATAGCTGTCCAGTTCCTTCTGCAGATCCTCGATGCTTTCCTTCGGCGGCAGTTCTTCCGCTTTTTCCGTTACAACACCGCCGTCTGCTCCGTCGGATGCTTTGGTCTGCGGCGGTTCATTGGTAGGGGCGGCAGGGGAGGCGGGCGTTTCGTTTTTTTCAGCAGTTTTGGTTTTGCTGCCTCTTGCAGTTCCCCAAATATCATCGCTGAGACGGCGGATATTGTTTTCCGTCATTTTTTTGATGACATCCAGCTGCAGGGCGATGATTTCGTCTTTTTTATCCATCGGTGCTTACTTTACTACACCCTTCTTCAGCAAAATATTGGCATAAATTGCGCCTTCGCCGGTTACTACGATGGCATATGCCTTCTTGGCTCTGTCGTAGAATTCCTGACGTTCCAGAAACTTTGGTTCTTCGGCAGTATGATCCTTGAGGATGGCTTTGTATTCGTCCCAGATCGGGATTTCCAGATCCTTGTCGGAGGGAGTCTTGTCCATCAGGTATACGGGATCTGCATAGGTATCCAGAGGCATCAGTTCCAGGACGGCGGAAAGCAGCTCGGGCACGCCTGTTCCGTCGGAACGGATAACGATATTATCCTTGCCGATGCTTTCACCGGGGAAATTGCCGTCGGAGATTACGATCTCGTCTCCGTGGCCCATTTTATCCAGTACGTACAGCAGTTCGGGGGAGATGCATTTCTTGATTCCTTTTAACATATTTCTGTCTCCTTTTCGTATTATTTTTCAAAGCTGTATTTATTATAGTATATATTTATGAATATTGCAAGACCTGAGGACATTTTTCAGCAGATTTTATCCGATGTTTGCGATTGGTGCGACTGGCTCCATTTTTTCTTTTTTCGCAGTTTTTTTACAACTATTTATTTTTTTCTTTCTTAACTATTGTAATCAGGCTGAAAATATGGTATCATATGGTTAATCTCATAACTGATCATCGCAGAGGTGCAGGTGCGAAGGTCTGTATGCCGTAAACTGTGGGAAAGCATTGACATACGGAGAGGCGCATCTGCCGAAGAGACGGATTCCCAACCGTTTCTGGAATGCAGGAGAATATGCTGCATTCTGTCACTTACCCGTGGAGCGCTGCCGTTGGTCGTTTGTACTGGTGCTTACAGACGTCCGCTGCCGTTTTTCGGGAGTGTACGTCTGTTTTTTCGGTTATGTACACAGAAAGGAATATTCTATGAGAAACATTTTCAAAACGGTTCCCGGTTCCCGCACTCTGATTGCCATGATCATCATGCTCTCTCTGGCGGTTATCACCATGGGAATCAGTGTATTTGCCGATGGTGAAGAAGCCCTTCCGGCGGATACCGAAACCACTGCGGAAACTGCCGCTGTTGAAGAAGCTCCCGAAGAAACCGAAGCGGAAGAAGAGGATGGCACCAATCCTTTCTATGCCACGATCTTCTCACTCCTGCCGCCCGTTGTGGCCATCGCCCTGGCGCTGATCACCAAGGAAGTTTACTCTTCCCTGTTCATCGGTATTTTCGTGGGCGGTCTGCTGGCGGCCAACTTCAATCCCGCCGGTACCATTGACGCCGTGATCAACGACGGTTTCATTGCCTCCGTTTCCGGCAGTGCGGGTATTTTCATTTTCCTGGTACTCCTCGGCGTTCTGGTTGCTCTGCTGAACCGTACCGGCGCTTCTGCTGCTTTCGGTCAGTGGGCCAAGAAGAACATCAAGACAAGAACCGGTGCTGCTCTGGCTACCTTCTTCTTCGGTGTTCTGATCTTCATCGACGACTATTTCAACTGTCTGACCGTCGGTTCCGTTATGCAGCCCGTTACCGACTCCCACAAGATTTCCCGCGCCAAGCTGTCCTTCCTGATTGACGCGACCGCTGCTCCCGTTTGTATGATCGCTCCCATTTCCTCCTGGGCTGCCGCTGTTTCCGACTATGCGGACGGCACCGGTTTCTCCGGTCTGGAGCTGTTCATCAAGGCTATCCCCTACAACTTCTACTCCCTGCTGACGCTGGTATTCATTGTTGCCATCACTCTGATGAAGTTTGACTACGGTCCCATGGCCCTGCATGAAAAGAATGCTATGGAAAAGGGTGATCTCTTCACTTCCGGTACCGAGCATGAAGCTGTGGAAATGGAAAACGCAGGTACCAAGGGTAAGGTTATTGACCTGCTGCTCCCCATCATCGTTCTGATCGTGATCTCCGTTATCGGTCTGATCTATGTCGGCGGTTTCTTCTCCGGCACCAGCTTTGTGGATTCTTTCGCAGGCACCGATGCTACCGTCGGTCTGCCCTGGGGCGGCATGATCGCTGTGGTTCTGACCATTATCTACCTGCTCTGCCGTCGTGTGATCTCCTTTAAGGATGCTATGTCCTGCATTCCCGAGGGCTTCAAGGCCATGGTTCCCGCGATCCTGATCCTGACCTGTGCAGGTACTCTGAAGAACATGACCACTATGCTCGGTTCTTCCGAATTTGTTGACAATGCCATGAAGAATGCGGCTCCCGGTCTGGAAATGGTTCTGCCCGCTGTTGTATTCCTGGTTGCCTGCTTTATCGCTTTCTCCACCGGCACTTCCTGGGGTACCTTCGGTATTCTTATCCCGATCGTATGCGATGTATTTGGCGGCAGCGGCGAACTGCTGTACATCGGTATGTCCGCTTGTCTGGCCGGTGCAGTTTGCGGTGACCACTGCTCCCCCATTTCCGACACGACCATCATGTCCTCTGCCGGTGCAAGATGCGACCACATCAACCACGTTTCCACACAGATCCCCTATGCGGTTACCGTTGCGGCTGTGTCCTTCGTTTCGTACATCCTCGCTTCCTTCATTCAGAACTGGCTCATCGTTCTGCCGATTTCCATCATCCTTCTGCTGGGTACGCTGTTTGTTATCAAGGCAGTTACCGCTAAGAAGAATGCATAAGGGGTTTCGGTTCGTTTTCTGAATACTATAGAAAAGCCCGGTGCAGATTTTTATGATCTGCATCGGGCTTTTTTGTTCTGACAGGGTCTTTTGGGATTATCGGTTGATCATAGCAAGGAATGCTTTGTAGAGGTACAGCATATCCTTGGGTCCGCCGGAGATTTCGGGGTGGAACTGGAGGGATACGGCGGGGATGTTCTTATACTGCAGGCCCTGACAGGTATTGTCGTTAACGCTGGCAAAGAGTACGTCTGCGATGTCGGTATTGGGTTCTGCGGCGTAGTTGTGGTTCTGGGAGGTGATGTAGATCTGGTTGTCTGTCAGGCTTCTTACAGGCTGGTTACTGCCGTGGTGGCCGTGCTTCAGCTTGAAGGTCTTCATGCCGTTTGCCAGAGCCAGAATCAGGTGTCCTGTGCCGATACCCATGATGGGCAGCTTGCCGAGGAGGGCCTTGACTGCGGAAACGGTTTCGGTATTGTCTGCCGGGTTGCCGGGGCCGTCGGGAAGCAGGAGGGCGTCGGGGGACAGTGCGAGGATTTTTTCCGCTTCGGTATTGTAAGGAACAACGGTGATTTCGCAGTCCATGGCGGTCAGGGTTTCGATGATGCCTGCCGTGCAGCCGAGGTCGGGCATTACAATCTTATATTTGCCGCCGGCGTTTACGGTATAGTTTTCCTTGGTGCTCAGTTCGGCTGCAACGGAACCGATACGGTAATTCTTGATGTCTTCCAGGTTAATACTGTCGGGGTCGGAAACGATGGCGCCGTTCATTGTGCCGTTTTCACGCAGGATCTTGGTCAGTTCTCTGGTGTCGATGCCGCAGATACCGGGGATGTCGTGGGCAACGAGGAAGCTGTTCAGATCTCTTTCGCAGCGGAAATTGGAAGGTTCTTTTGCGTATTCGCGTACGATATAAGCGGCGGGGTAGGTTTTGTCCTTCTGTTCTTCCAGAGCAAATACACCGTAATTGCCTACCAGAGGGAATGTCTGGCATACTGCCTGTCCGGCGTAGCAGGGATCGGTCAGAATGTCCACAAAGCCCACGATGGCGGTATTGAATACGATTTCGGCAATGGCATCACGGTCTGCGCCGAATGCTTCGCCTGCGAATACTTTGCCGTTTTCAAGAACCAAATATTTCTTCATATATCAACCTGTCCTTTATCTTTGACTTCACATCCCCTTACGGGAATGCTTCGGATGCTTACAAACTCTTTCTAACATAATATTATACCACAGATTCCGTCAACTTTCTACTGTTTTTTCAGATATTTTTCATTTTTTTCAAAATCAGCAAAACCAACAACCGCTTTTCTCTATCCGAATTGAATTTCGGTATTTTTTCCGGGACGCTTTTTCCGCAAAAAGACGCGCATACTTTATCACAAAGCATACGCGTCTTATTTTTTACTTCTTCAGCTGGCCTCTCTGCAGTCCCAGAATGTCTTCCAGGGATGCGGTGCAGGCGGTGGTATTTGCTGCTGCTTCTGCGCTGTCTTTACCGCAGGCGAGGATGTAGAATTTGATCTTGGGCTCCGTACCGGAGGGTCTTGCCACGACTACGCAGCCGTTTGCCATTGCGTAGTACATAACATTGGACTTCGGCAGTCCTGTGGGTTCGCTGGTGCCGTTTTTCACGTCGTAGGACAGTTCTGCCAGGTAGTCCCGGATATTTACCACTTCGCTTCCTCCGAGGCTTGCAGGGGCCTTTTCGCGCAGTCCGGTCATCATATCTTCGATGGCCTTCTTGCCGTCCAGACCTTCCATATAGATCTCAGCGGAAATTTCGCTGTAGAAACCGTATTTCTCGTACAGGGATTCCATGGCGTCGATCAGGGTCATGCCGCGGAGGCTGTAGTATGCGGCCATTTCGCAGATGAGCATGGCGGCAACCACGGCATCCTTATCCCTGGCGTGTCCGCCTTTGAGGTAGCCGTAGCTTTCTTCGTAGCCGAGCAGGTAGGTTCCGTGTCCGGCTTCTTCATGTTCGCGGATGACTTCGGCGATGAACTTGAAGCCGGTGAGGACGTTATGGAGCTTTACGTTATGCTGTCTGCAGATTTCCGTTGCCATTTCGCTGGTTACGATGGTCTTTACGCAGTATGCATCTGCAGGCATGGTTCCCTGTTCTTCCAGAGCGGAGAACATATAATCGAGCAGGAGAGAGCCCATCTGGTTGCCGGTAATGCAGCGGAAGGTACCGTTTTTGTCTCTTGCCATGATGCCCACACGGTCTGCGTCGGGGTCGGTGGCGATGATCAGGTCACTCTTTACCTCCTCCGCCAGTTCAATACCCAGTTTAAAGGAAGCGGGATATTCGGGATTGGGTTTGTCCAGACCGGGGAAATCGCCGTTGGGGGTCATCTGGAATTCCACGGGGTAGATATGCTTCAGGCCGATGCGGCGCATGATTTCGGGGACCAGTCTGGTGCCGGCGCCGAAGAGGGGGGTATATACGATCTTCAGATCTTCTGCTGCTTTGGCGATTACGTCCGGGTATACCTGTTCCTTCAGCAGGCAGTTCAGGTAGGTTTCGTCGAAGTCACGGCCTACCATGGTGACCAGCTCCGGTTTTGCTGCAGAGGACGGCGGTACTTCCGTCAGCAGGTTGGTTTCGAGGATATAAGCGGATACCTTATCGGCCATATCTGCGGTGGGCTGTGCGCCGTCTTCCCAGTAGAGCTTATATCCGTTATACTGGCTGGGGTTATGGGAAGCTGTGATGTTGATACCGGCGATACAGCCGAAATAACGCACGCCGTAGGAGAGGCAGGGGGTAGGACGCAGTTCGTCGAACAGGTATACCTTTATACCGTGGGCGGTCAGGACTTCTCCGGCACGTGCGGCGAATTCTGCGGAATGGTTTCTGCTGTCGAAGCCGATGACAACGCCGCGTTTTTTGGCATCTTCGCCGAGGGTATCGATCAGTCTGGCAACACCTTCGGTGGCGTGGGCGATGGTATATACGTTCATCATGTTGGTGCCGGCGCCCATTCTGGACCGCAGTCCTCCGGTGCCGAATTCCATGTAGGAAGAAAAGCGGAAGGCGATTTCCTTTTCGTCCGTCAGTGCACGCAGTTCTTCCTTGGATGCGGGATCAATGGTATCCGAGGCAAGCCAGGCTTCGTAAATGTCTCTGTAATTCTCCATAAGGTACCCCTTTCAATTATGTTCGGATATGCGGATAGATTCCGTCCAGTGTGTAACGGATCTGGGATGCTTCAAAAAACAGCAGCAGTGCGGTTATGTCTGCTTTTGCTGTGTGGAAGTGGATGCAGAATTCCTGTGTACCGTCGGCGTAGGTCAGGGGGATGGTATTCATGGTCACGGCATTGGCACCGAGGACTTCACAGGCTCCGAGAAAACGGCCGATGGATACTTCCTCCGGCAGAACCAGGGTGATATCCGTATAATCCTGCGTTTCGGGAACGGATATGCCGCGGCGCAGGAGAGCAAAATGCATGGTATTCTCTTCCGATACCACAATTTCCGTGGTCATACAGATTTTCAGATCGTACTTGGCGATCAGCTTCTGGAATGAGATCAGTCTTCCGTCGGTGGAAGTGTACAGGGGCAGGATGGCGTATTTGCATCGGTTATCGTACACTTCCTCGCAGGCCTGCGCAAAGCCCGGGTAGTATTCGGCGGTCATGCCGGCAACGCTTTGGGCAAAGATACCGTAGGCTTTATCGGAAAAGCTGTTCTGCATATAGGCGGTTTTCCGGTTCACGGTGTCCGGTTCTTCTCCGTCGCTGCTCAGCTCGGCTATATCTCTGCCGAATTTCTCCGTGATCAGCCGGCAATACCGGGCAAAATCGGCGGTACAGAGGCTTTCGGTGGTATCGGACAGGCCACAGAGTGATGCGTAGTTTGTGCCGATCTCCGCAGGTATTTCCGACGGGATTTCCCGCCTCAGGGATTCGGTGAACTGATGCTGACGGAGTTTCTGCCAGAGGGCAATCTTTTTCTCCGACAGGAGCAGGTTATTCCGGATAATATCTTCTGCACGTTCCATGGGTTATGCCAGCATACTCAGGATGTCGTAGCTTTCTTCCATAAATGCGCTGAGTTCCTCTGCGGTGAAGGGTCTCTGGGTCATGGTGGACAGGGCGAAGATATGACGGGCGATCTTCTCGGCCAGGTCATTCTTACCGGATTCGCAGAGGGTGTTGATCTTCTGGATCAGGCCGGATGCGGTATTCAGCACCAGTGTGGATTCCAGAGGATAGAGATTGTCCATACCTTCCATCTTATACAGTCTCATCATGTCCTGCATACGGCGGCTTTCTTCCGATACGTTCAGAACGGCCGGCATACCGGAATCACGGAAGCGGTCAAACTGTACGGATGTATGTTCACCGGCGGCTTTCTTGAATACTTCGGCAACGGCGGGAAGTTCGGTTTTATCGCCGTCCGCTTTCAGTACGTCGGGTGTTTCTGCGTCCACGCGGGCGAATTTTACGCCTTCGTTTGCCATTTCGACGGTATTGATAAACTGGGTATCGATCACACGGTCGAGCAGCAGGACGTCGATGCCTTCGTTCTTATACATGGAAATATAGCGGGACTGGGCGATGGCGTCAGTAGCGTAGTAGATCTTGTTCTCGTGCTTTTCCTTTGCCTTTTCCAGATATTCGTCGATGGTGGTAAAGCCTTCGCCGCATTTTTCGAAGAGGATACTTCCCTTCACGCGGTCATAGAACTTACGGTCACGCATGCAGCCGTATTCCACAAAGGTCTTCAGGTCACGCCAGATGGCTTCGAAGGCTTCTCTGTCGTTATTGAACATGGAATTGAGCTTATCCGCAACCTTCTTTGTGATATGGGCGGAGATCTTGCTTACGTAGCCGCTGTTCTGGAGGTAGCTTCTGGATACGTTCAGGGGCAGTTCGGGGCAGTCCATTACGCCCTTGAGCATCAGGAGATATTCGGGAATGACTTCCTTGATGTTATCCGCTACAAATACCTGGTTGTAGTACAGCTTTACCTGGCCTTCCAGACTTTCGTATTCGTTGGTAATACGCGGGAAGTATAAGATACCCTTGAAGTTCAAGGGATAGTCTGCCTTCAGGTGGATATGGAACAGCGGTTCCTTGAAGTCGCGGAATACCTTACGGTAGAATTCCTTATATTCCTCTTCAGTACACTCGGAGGGATTCTTCAGCCACAGAGGCTCGGTATCGTTGATGGGTTCGGGATCCTTCTTATTTTCGCAGGTACATTCGCCGCCTCTTTTTCGCAGGTGCACTCTCCATCCTTATGCTCGCCGCCGCATTCACATTCCTCTTCGTCAATGAAATAAATCGGTACAGGCATGAAGGCGCAGTACTTTTCAAGAGTTTCCCTGATTTTATAAGCGGAAAGGAATTCTTCCCCTTCTTCGTTGATATGCATGACGATGGCTGTACCGTAGGTGCCGATTTCGTCTTCTTCCGGTTCGTAGTCGGTGGTAATTTCAAATTCACCGTCGTCGCCGCAGGTCCACTTTACGCAGGGTGCACCTGTGTAGGAACGGGTGATAACGTCAACGGTATCGCTGACCATGAAGGAGGAATAGAAGCCGAGGCCGAAGTGACCGATGATGCCGGTCTGTGCGCCTTCGCCTTCCCCTTCGTATTTCTGGATAAAGTCCAGTGCACCGGAAAGTGCGATCTGGCAGATGTACTTGCGCAGTTCCTCTTCCGTCATACCGATACCTTCGTCCACTACGGTGATGGTACGGGCGGTCTTATTCAGCTTTACCTGAATTTTTGCGTCCGATGCGTCGATATTCTTTACTTCGCCCAGAGAGATCAGGCGGCGCAGTTTTGTGGTTGCATCGCATGCGTTGGATGTGATCTCGCGGAGGAAGATTTCCTTTTCGGAATAGAGCCATTTTTTGATAATCGGGAATATATGTTCCAGTTCAATACTGATTCCGCCGTGTGCTGTTTCGTTTGCCATGTTGATTTTGTCCTTTCTTATAGGGGGATTCTCTTTTTATATATTTATTATAACGCATCAGAGGACGGTTGTCAACGGAGTCCCCCGAAACTTTACATTATGCTGTTAAAATTGGTAAAAATTGTACATTTTTCATTTCCCGGGAAACGCAAAAAGGGAACCAAACCATACGGTGTGATTCCCAATAGTGCTCTTTTGATAAAGAATTACTTATACTTGCGCTTTCTGGCTGCTTCGGACTTCTTCTTGCGCTTTACGCTGGGCTTCTCATAGCATTCTCTTTTGCGAAGCTCGGCCTGAATGCCCGATCTCTGGCACTGTCTCTTAAAACGACGAAGCGCACTGTCAAGCGATTCATTTTCTTTTACTCTGATTTCTGCCATTCATATTCCCTCCCTTCGCTTTAGGCGGACGAGGAAACCCCATCGGAATTCACCTCTTGAGTATTATACAGTATTATTACTGATTTGTCAATAGGTTTTGGAAATTTCCTGTCGTAAATATTGAGATTTTGTGCACAATTTTTTAATTGTACCCAACTCATGCTTTACGGGAAATTATTTTGCCACGATATTGAGGATCTTTCCGGGGATGTAGATTTCCTTGATGATCTGCTTACCGGTCAGCTGGGCTGCGATCTTTTCGTCGGCCTTTGCCTTGGCAAGTACTTCTTCCTGGGATGCATCCACAGCGATGGTGATGGTACCTCTTACCTTACCGCAGATCTGTACGGCGATTTCCACTTCCTTATCCACGGTCTTGGCTTCGTCGTAGGTCGGCCATGCGGATGCGGACAGGAAGCCTTCCCCGCCGAGGGATTCCCAGATTTCTTCACACAGGTGGGGTGCGAAGGGACACAGGATGCCGATGAAGGACATCAGTTCTTCCTTGGTCAGGGAGCCGCATTCGGTGATTTCGTTCACGAGGGACATCATTGCGGCAATGGCGGTGTTGAACTTCATGTCTTCGATATCTTCGGATACCTTCTTGATGGTCTTATGGAATGCGCTTTCCAGCTTGGGAGTTGCGCCGCTTCCCTTTATCATATCCGGCAGAGATGCCACTCTGTCGAGGAAGCGCTTACAGCCCTTCACGCTGTTTTCACTCCACGGTGCTGCGGATGCGTAGTCACCCATGAACAGGGTATATACACGGAGTACGTCTGCGCCGTATTCGTCCACTACGTCGTTGGGGTCTACTACGTTACCCTTGGACTTGGACATCTTATCGCCATCGGGACCGAGGATCAGACCCTGGGCGGTACGCTTTGCGTAAGGTTCGTCAACGGGTACTTCGCCGATGTCGTACAGGAAGCGGTGCCAGAAACGGGAGTAGATCATATGGCGGGTTACGTGTTCCATACCGCCGTTGTACCAGTCTACGGGCAGCCAGTACTTCAGGTTTTCGGGATCGGCAAATACGTTTTCGTTGTGTGCGTCGGTATAACGCAGGAAGTACCAGGAAGAGCCGGCCCACTGAGGCATGGTATCGGTTTCACGCTTTGCTGCTCCGCCGCACTTGGGACAGGTGCAGTTTACGTAGGATTCGATCTTGGCCAGGGGGCTTTCGCCGCCTTCACCGGGCGCGAAGTTTTCCATGTCGGGCAGACGCAGGGGCAGTTCTTCGTAAGGTACGCCCACCATGCCGCACTTGGGACAGTGGATGATCGGGATCGGTTCACCCCAGTATCTCTGACGGT
The DNA here is from genome assembly GCA_015063745.1 of Oscillospiraceae bacterium. Lineage (GTDB taxonomy): Bacteria > Bacillota > Clostridia > Oscillospirales > CAG-272 > UMGS1696. Next base: position 13,852 of record SVTO01000018.1, read on the forward strand.
TGAACGCCCAGTCCTTCATCTTGTACTGTACGCCCTTTTCGCCGATTCCCTTTTCGCCCAGATATTCGAGCATCTTGGCGATGGCTTCCTTCTTGGTCTGGATGCCGTTCAGGAATGCGGAATTTACCATTTCACCGTCACCGGTGTAAGCTGCTTCTTCAATATTGCCGCCCTTGATAACTTCGATGATTTCGATACCGAACTTCTTGGCGAAGTCGTAGTCTCTTTCATCGTGTGCGGGTACTGCCATGATAGCGCCTGTGCCGTATCCCATCATTACATAGTCGGAAATGTAGATCGGGATTTCCTTGCCGGTTGCGGGGTTGATGGCGGCGATGCCTTTGATGCACACACCGGTCTTATCCTTTACCAGCTGGGTTCTTTCGAACTCGGTCTTCTTGGCACATTCTTCCTTATAAGCGTTCAGCTCGTCGATATTGGCGATGCGGTCCGCATACTTTTCGATGATGGGATGTTCGGGTGCGATTACCATGAAGGTTGCGCCGAACATGGTGTCACAGCGGGTGGTGTAGATGCGCAGAGTTTCGTCACAGTTGGTCAGAGAGAAGTTTACAAACGCACCTTCGGAACGGCCGATCCAGTTTTCCTGCTGGAGCTTGACGTTGGGCAGATAGTCCACCTTTTCCAGACCCTGCAGCAGTTTGTCGGCGTATTCGGTAATGCGCAGGTACCATACGTCCTTGGACTTCTGGACGATGTCGTTATGGCAGATATCGCACTTGCCGCCCTGGGAGTCTTCGTTGGACAGAACTACCTTACATACGGGGCAGTAGTTAACCAGGGTGGTGGCGCGGAATACCAGTCCTGCGTCGAACATCTTGCGGAAGATCCACTGGGTCCACTTATAGTATCCTTCTTCGGTGGTGTCCACAACTCTGGTCCAGTCGAAGGAGAAGCCTACTCTCTTCAGCTGAGAGGTGAACTTTTCGATATTCTTATCGGTAACTACACGGGGGTGCATACCGGTTTTGATAGCATAGTTTTCGGTGGGCAGGCCGTATGCGTCAAAGCCGATGGGGAACAGAACATTGTAACCCTGCATTCTTCTCTTGCGGGATACAACTTCCAGACCGGAATAGGCCTTGATGTGACCTACGTGCATACCGGCGCCGCTGGGATAGGGGAATTCTACCAGACCGTAGAACTTCGGCTTGGAATGGTCTTCTGCGGCGTGGAAAATGCCGGCTTCTTCCCATTTATCCTGCCACTTCTTTTCAATATTCGCAAAATCGTATTTCATGTTCAACTTCCTTTATGTCAAGATGAATTTTTCTGTATGTTGGGATCAGTCTTCGGTGAGCAGGTCGGAAATATCCTGTTCTTTGGTTTCTGCGTACAGCTTATCCAGATTGTAGAAGTCTCTGGCTTCGCTGTTGAAGATATGCACGATTACGGAATCGTAGTCCTGCAGCAGCCATGTTCCGGTATCGGCACCTTCCGTATGGGTGGGAGTGATGTCGAATGCACTCAGCTTAAATTCGATTTCATCGGCAAGGGCGCGGATCTGGGTACGGGAGTTACCGGTACAGATTACGAAATAGTCAGTGATCACCGTCTGCTTTTCCACGTGAAGCAGCTTGATGTCGCGGGCTTTCTTGCTATCCAGGATTCTGACAATATATTCCGCCAGTCCTCTGGGTATGCGCAGTTCGTCGGCGGTTACGGTGACTTCTTCGGTTTGGTTCATCATTTCCTTATCCATGTTTGCTCTCCTTACGGAATATAGATTGAATCGTCGCTGATGTCCTGGCCGTTATGCATTTCATCCAGAACGGTTTCGGCATCGGCGAAGTAGTATTTTTCAAGGGCCGGATCATCCAGACAGAAGAAATGGTTTCTGTCAAAGATATCGTCTGTGATTTCGGTATTATAAATATTGAAGTATTCGTTGATGATGTCCAGGGTTGCGGCTCTGTTGATCACGTAATAGGATGCGGTCAGGTTGCCGGGGATGGTGGTCATGTTCAGTTCATCCAGATTGACACCCAGTAAGAACTTGGCGTAGAACAGTACGTCGGCCAGGCTCATGTCGGTGTGGAGGTTCTTGAATACTTCCCCTGCCACCTGTGCAATCTTGTCGGAATTGGTGATGCTGATGCTGCTCTTGACCTTTTGGAAAAGCGCTGTCATAAAGATCTTCTGAGCGTTAATTCTGCCCAGGTCCTGCTGCAGGAAGCCGGAGCGGAAACGTACGAATTCTTCGGCCTGTTCGCCGGTCAGGGTCTGGTAGCCTTCCTTCAGGTTGATATCAAGTCCCTGTTCCGGATCGTAGTACTGCATATCCTTGGGAACGTACAGCTCCACGCCGCCCAGGATATTGACGATGTTGATCAGGCCATCCAGATTCAGTACTGCGGTATGGTGGATGTTGATGCACAGGGTCTTTTCCAGAATACCGGACAGTTCTTCCATGGCGGTATTGTATGCTTCTTCCTTACCCTTGCTGATGGCTCCGTTATAATAGGTGGAGTATACGGCGTTGAGTTTGTTGGTGATGAAATCCTGTACGCAGGTATCTCTGGGAAGCTGCATGACGGTGATGGTCTTATCGTTGGTATTGCAGTTAATCAGCATGGTTACGTCCGCAAGTGTTGCCGCACGGTCGTGGCCCACAAGCAGGATATTATAGATGCCGTCCACTACGGTAAAGTCACCGACCTTATCCGGCGTTTCGGGGGTATATTCATTATTTGGGTGATCAATATCGATATTGATATTCCCGTTTTCCGACTGTACGGGGCCGGTTTCGAAAGGGATCTCTTCCCCACCGGGCTGGGCGGGTTTGTAGAATGTGATCCATGCGATGGCAAAGAGGATCAGAGCATACAGGATGAAGATACCGACGATCATTCCCTTTTGGGAACGGCTCAGCTTGCCGCGCTTCTTTCTCAGCTTCTGTTTTCTCTTCAGGGTACTCAGGTATTCGTCGTCTGCTGCTATATTTTCATAGTCTCCGTCGGGATAATACATGGAAACGTCGTCGTTCTGATTATCCTTGGACACACGGTTTGACATGGTTTACGTTCACCTTTCCTTTTCACGTCATTTTCTGTTTTTCAGACTGTCAGCTTCTTATACACGTAAAAATTTCTGGCTGCGATGGTATCGCTGTCAATGGGGGCGTTTTCTTCGATCAGATTTTTGATGGTCATATCGAAGGAGAGGATCATTGTATCCGTCAGCACGGCCAGTTTTTCTTCCGTGGTGACAGCCCTCGCGATGTTTTCGTAGAAATACCGGCGCAGGGTCACGCAGTCCGCAAAGGTACGGGTATCTTCGATATAATCCGCCAGATAAACGATGGCTTCAAATACCGTCATATCCGCTCTGCCGGTGGTATGATAGCGCACGCCCTGCAGGATCTCTTCATTGACCCATTCGGGGAAATCACGCTTTGCCACGGCGGCGGCGGTTCTGGCGTGGAAGATCTTCGGGGAAAACTTTTCCTCTTCGGATACTATTATACCAAATTCCGCGCAGTATTGCAACTGTTTTGTCAGATCCTCTTTTTTTGTAATATCATGGAGCAGTGCCGCAATACGCAGTTCCTCCGTTTTTTCCGGCAGGAAGATCTCGCCCAGTGCCGCGGCTTCTCTTTCCACGGCGAGAGTATGCAGATACCGTTTTTCCTTCAGATACGGGCGTACCGCTTCACGCAGATTTTCAATATTCATGTTTTTCCTTTATTCAGTCCCGGTAGAGCTGTTCCCTTTTGCAGATCGCGGCCACGGATGCCGGTACAAGATCGGTAAGATCCTCTCCGTTCCGGATGGCACTGCGGACATCGGTGGAGGACAGCTCGATGGGAACGGTTTGCAGAATCCGTACTGTTATTTTGTATTTCTGTTCGTATTCTTCTTTTTTACGGTGCAGTTCTTCGTCCGTCCCTGTATAACGGGGGATGCAGACGATATGGGCTGATTGAAAAATTTCTTCCGCACGGTTCCAGGTATCCAGCGTCAGGAACATATCCGTGCCGCAGAGCATATAGATCTCCCGTTCGCCGCAGCTGTGGAGATACCGCAGGGTTTCCACGGTATAGCTGGTGTCGGCCTTGCGGATTTCGTAGTCGGAGATTTCTGTTTTCGCAAGATTTCCGAAGGCGGCCAGGCACATTTCGTAGCGCAGGGCCGGTGTGTCTCCCTTGGCCTTCACTTTATGGGGCGGCAGGAAGGTGGGCATGATCAGAAGCTTATCCATGGGAATCTCCGCAAGAAATGCTTCTGCGGCGTGGATGTGCCCCATATGGGGTGGTCCGAATGTACCGCCGTATAAGCCCAATACCTCCATGTCCGTACCTTCGTTTCCGTTATACGTTACAGTATGCCGGAAACACCTTTCTTCATTACTATAATACTACAGGTTTTCTCAGATCTGCTGGGAAATATTCCGGTTTTCCGTTTTTTCCGCTTTTTTAAAGAGAATAATCTTTCGACCGATTACGGCAACTACTTCGGCTCCCGTTGCATCGGCGATTTCCTCAGCCGCTTCTCTTGCTGCAGTAGAGGAATTTTCCAGAACGCTGATCTTGATCAGTTCTCTGGCCTCCAGAGCATCCATCAGGGATTTACACATGGCTTCCCCCACACCGCCCTTGCCGATCTGGAAGATGGCGTCGGTCTGGGAGGCGATGGAACGGAGGGTGGCTCTCTGTTTGCTTGTCAACATATTTTTCCTCACACTTTACTCATTCTTTTCAGTCCTTCAATCAGCATATCCATGGCGTTTCCGCGGTGGCTGACGGAATTCTTCTGTTCCTGGGTGATCTCGGCAAAGGTACCGTCGAATTCGGGATAGTAGAACAGGCAGTCGTAGCCGAATCCGCCTTCTCCTCTTTCATCACGGGTGATCACGCCGCGGCATTCACCTCTGACGGACAGCACCTTTTCGGCAGATACGCCGCGCTTGGCTGCCAGTTCGGCGGAAACACGGTAGGCTTCGGGTACGACGATATCGGAATCTTCCGGAAATACCATGGTAATTACGCATACGAATGCGCCGCCGCGTTTTTCGTCCGGTACATCTTTCAGGTTTTCCAGCAGCAGGTCACGGTTGGCTTTATCGTCACCGTGGTCGCCTGCGTAACGGGCCGAATAAATACCGGGTGCGCCGTTCAGGGCATCCACGGTCAGGCCGGAGTCGTCTGCCATACCGATATAACCGAGTCCTGCGGGAACCATGGCTTTGATCAGGGAATTTTCTTCAAAGGAGGTACCGTCTTCTTCGATTTCCGCGGTATAACCGATGTCCTTCAGGGACTGTACCTGATACTTAGACGGCAGAGATCCCAGAATTGTTTCAAATTCTGCGATTTTTTTCCGGTTGTTGGAAGCGAGTACAATATTATTCATCGTCTTCCTCCTCATCTTCCTTGCGGATTCTGTCATCTTCGGCAATCAGAGCATCTGCGAACATCTGGGCATCAAAGGGCTGCATATCGTCGATCTGCTCGCCTACACCGATGAATTTTACGGGGATATCCAGTTCATCCTTGATGGAGAAGATGGCGCCGCCCTTTGCGGTACCGTCCAGTTTGGTCAGGACAAGGCCGGTGATTTCTGCGGCTTCCTTGAACTTCTTAGCCTGCATCACGGCGTTCTGGCCGGTAGTGGCATCAAGAACCAGCAGGGTTTCACGGGCTGCGTCGGGGAGTTCGCGGCTGATGATACGGTTGATCTTGGCCAGCTCGTCCATCAGACCCACCTTGTTATGCAGTCGGCCTGCGGTGTCGATGATCAGCACATCTGCGTGGCGTTTATTGGCGGCGGCGATGGCATCGAACACAACAGATGCGGGGTCGGAGCCTTCGTTCTGGCGGATCAGTTCCACGCCGGCACGGTCACACCAGACAGCAAGCTGTTCGATGGCGGCTGCACGGAAGGTATCGGCGGCAGCTACGATGACGTTTTTGCCTTCTTTTTTCAGATTATTGGCGATCTTGCCGATGGAGGTAGTTTTGCCCACACCGTTTACACCGATAACGAGGATTACGGACGGGGTGGTATCCAGGCGAAGAGGTTCTCCCTCTCCCACCATGCCGCGCAGGATTTCTGCCAGGGCTGTCTTTACGTCATCCGCGTCCTTGATTCTTTCGGATTTGATACGGTCACGCAGTTCGTCGATGACACGTTCGGTGGTGGAGGCGCCCATATCACTGCAGATCATGATTTCTTCCAGTTCTTCCAGCAGGTCTTCGTCTGCTTTCCGGAAGGATTTTACCACTTCGTTCACCTGTCCGAAAACCGCGTTCTTGGTTTTGGCAAGGCCTTCTTTCAGTTTGTCAAAAAATCCCATATTGCAAGTCCTCTCTTTTATGCTTCTGTCATTTCATTGTGGTTTACAAAATCCGCGGTCAGCAGATCGGATACACCCGGCTGGTGCATGGTGACGCCGTACAGGGTATCGGCTACTTCCATGGTACCGCGGCGGTGAGAGATCATGATGATCTGCATCTGGCTGGCGTGCTTCTTGATGTAACGTCCCACTCTGGCTACGTTTGCTTCATCCAGCGCCGCTTCGATTTCGTCGAAAATACAGAAGGGCGAGGGATTTACCTTGATCAGGGCAAACAGCAGGGCGATGGCTATGAATGCCTGTTCGCCGCCGGAGAGGAGGTTTAGGTTCTTGATGGTTTTTCCGGGAGGTGCGGCGTTGATGTCAATGCCGCAGGTCAGCGGGTTCTCCGGATCGCTCAGGAGTACTTCCGCATGGCCGCCGCCGAACAGTTCTCTGAATACTTCGCCGAAATACTGATTGATCTTCGCAAATGCATCTAAGAAGATGGTCTTCATTTCGGATTCGATATTGTTCAGAATCTTTTCCAGTTCCGCTTTGGAGGCGTTCAGATCGTCCATCTGTTCCTTTATGTAGGCATACCGCTTGCTGACTTCCGTATATTCGTCAATGGCGGCTATGTTTACATGACCCAATGCGCGGATTTCGCTTTTCAGGGCGTTCTGTCTGGCGAGGGTAGGTGCTCTTTCCCCTTCCTGTACCACGGTACCGCCCATTTCACGGAGATATTCGTGGGCAGCGGTATAGGAGAGTTCGTAATCATCCCAGAGGCGGGAGATCAGTTTGTCATAATCTTCCTGCAGGCGGTCTGCTTTGGCTTCGTTCTTGGAATGGGCTGTGAAGATCAGTTCCTTCTTGGCGTTCTGCTGCTGCAGTTTGGTCTGCAGGGCGGCCAGTTCGGCGTCCAGGGCGTCTCCGCTTTCGATGATCTCGGCTTTTGCCTTTTCCAGAATCTCCATTTCCGCGGCCAGTTTTGTACATTCTTCTTCCTTGGCCTTGATCAGTTCACCGGATTCCTTCATTTCGTTCGCCAGTGCGTCGATACGTGCGTTGCCGGCGGTGATCTGTTCTTCCAGGTGGTGGATTCTGGTTTCGGTTTCGTCGTATTTGGTTTTCAGGTTTTCCTTATCCCTTGCCAGTTCGGCCAGACGGATGCGCCATTCCTGCAGAGTATTGCGGATATCGGCAATTTCGTCTTCCAGATCGTTGCGCTCGGAGGCGACGGTACTGCGCTTTTCGGTGATCTCTTTCAGCAGGTCCGCTGTCCGCTGTACTTCCGCTTCCAGTTTTTCGATGTCACCGCTGCTGCGCTTGTAGGTTTCATCCAGGGATTCGGTATCACGGATCAGGCTGTCCAGCAGATCCTTGGCGAAGTCACGCTTGGTGATGGCTTCGCTGCGGTGGTTCTGTTCCGCGTTCATGAGGGTGGACAGCAGGCTGCGCTTTTCTTCACGGGATCTGTTGTTTTCCTCTACGGCTGCCAGAGATTTTTCGGCTTCTTTATAGGCCTTCTCGGCATTTTCCAGTTTGGTGCTCAGTTCCGCACGTTCGGCTTCCAGCGTATCGATCTGGCCGGAACGAGTGAGGATTCCGCTTTCTCTCTTGGACTGACCGCCCGTGAAAGAACCGCCGGCGTTGATCAGCTGTCCGTCCAGCGTTACGGCACGGATTTTCCAGCCCTTGCGGCGTGCCATTTCGGAGGCGTTGTCAAGAGTATCGAACACAGCCGTTCTGGCAAGCTGGGAACGGATGATATTGCGGTAGCGGTCGTCGCAGTCCACCAGAGTATCGGCAAACCCGATGAATCCGGGGAAAGTTTCCACGCCGTCATAGTCGCGGCTTCTTTCCAGGGGACGGATCGTGGTGATCGGATAGAAGGTTGCCCGGCCCATGGAGGCTTTCTTCAGGGCGGCGATGGCGGATTTTGCGGCGGCTTCGTCTTCTGTTATGATATTCTGCAGTGCGCTGCCTAAGGCAGTTTCCACGGCGATCACGTACTGCTGCTGTACACGGATCAGATAGGATACAGGTCCGTGGATGCCCTGCAGTCTGCCGTTCTGGGATTCGGTCATAACGTAGCGGATACTGGTATTATAGCCGTCGAAATGCTCCTGCATTCTCTTCAGGGCGGTAATACGGCTGGTCAGGGCTTCCCTGTCTGCGTTGAGTCGGGAGATGGCATTCTGCAGTTCTGCTGCGTGTTCCTGCTTGCCGCGGTTTTCTTCCGCTTCGGCTTTGGCGGCCTCCACCAGTTCCTGCAGGGCCATTTTATAGTCGGCAATGGTCTTTTCGCAGGCTTCCAGCACGGCTTCCGCTTCTTCCATTTCGCTGCGGTACTTGTTTATATCCCCGTCGATGCTCTGCCGTCTTTCCTTTTGGGCGGTGACGGACTGTTTCAGTACATTCAGACGGACTCTGAGATCCGTCAGGGTATCTTCCGTCTGCTTCTGACGGTTGAACAGGCTGTCGAGCAGTTCTATTTTGGTATTTCTCTCTTCGGTTTTGCGGTTCAGGTTTTCTTCTTCCCTCTCCGCCGATGCGTTGGCTTCGCCCCATGCCGCGTCCGCTTTTCTGCATCCCTCGGCGGCTTCCTCCAATGCGAGAAGCTCTGCGGATTTATCTCGTGCGGCATTTTCGGCGTTGGTCCGTTCTGCCGCGGCGGTGGTCTCCTTATGGCGGATGTCGTTTTCCAGCACGCGGATCTCGCCTTCCAGACGGGCCTTGGCTGCGGTGGTTTCCGTCAGCTTTTCGTGATTGCGTTGGGATGCTTCCTTATTCGCGTGGGACTGCTCGTACATACGGGAAATGCGGTCTTCCGTCTGCTTCTGGGAGTCGGCGGCCATTTCCAGTTCGTGTGCGGACAGCTGTACGTCGGCGACGGCTTTCTTTATGTTTTCTGTCAGGACGTCCGCATCGTAGAGCCACAGGGACAAATCGGTTTTCTTTTTCGTTTCGTATAGTTCCAGATATTTTCTGGCCTTTGCGGCTTCCTTTTCCAGCGGGCCCACTCTGGCTTCCAGTTCGCTCTGGATATCCGCCACTCTTTCCATATTGGCTGTGGTTTCCGCCAGTTTCTTTTCGGATTCGGTTTTCTTATAACGGTATTTGCTGATACCGGCACTTTCTTCAAAGGCACTGCGGCGTTCTTCGCTCTTTTTCGAGATGATCTCCGCGATACGTCCCTGTCCGATGATGGAATAGCCTTCACGGCCGATACCGGTGTTCATGAACAGCTCGTATATATCCTTCAGACGGGCCTTTTTATTGTTGATGGCGTATTCACTGTCTCCGGAACGGTAGTATCTTCTGGTGACGGTGACTTCGTCGTATCCGCAGTTGAGAACCTTGGGTTCTTCGCTGTCATCAAAGGTAACGGATACTTCCGCAAAGCTCATGGGTTTCTTTCCGTCGGCACCGGCGAAGACAACATCTTCCATCTTGCTGCCGCGGATGTTTTTGCTGGAAAGCTCTCCGAGTACCCAGCGCATTGCATCGGTGATATTGGATTTGCCGCTTCCGTTCGGTCCCACAATAACGGTCACGCCGTCATGAAAACGTATGACCTTCTTCTCCGGGAAGGATTTGAAACCGTGCAGCTCCAGGGATTTTAAGTACAAGAGCACATCCTCCGTTTCCTGTTTTTAGTCGAAAAATCCGCAAAATATCTAACTTATATATTATACCTTATTTGTTTTGTTTTTTCAACAAATTCCTGTGAATTTTCATTTTATTTTTGCGATTTTTTTCAAGTATTTTCGCAGAGATTTATTTTGTCCCCATTTTTTTCAAAACTCTTGACATCCGCAGTCAGATTTGTTATCATACTACTGATGATATAACATCATGAACATCTTTGTACCGATGAAATGGACTGTTTATTATATAGCTTCAACAGTTTTGATGTCTGTGGATATCGGCCGGGGTGTACATTGTGTTTTTATTCGGAAATTTATTTTAACAAGGAGTTTGTTATGACTATTGAACAGGTATTGGCGGATATCCGCAGTGATCGCGTGAAAAAGGTTATCTTCGATTCCGACACCTACAACGAAATGGATGACCAGTATGCTATTTCCTATGCTTTCGGATGCGACAAGATCGAAATTCTCGGTCTGACTGCCGCACTTTTCCACAATGACCGCAGCGAAAGCCCTGCAGACGGTATGGAAAAGAGTTATCACGAAATCAAGCATGTACTGGATGTGACAGGTCGCGATTACCCTTATTTCCGCGGTTCCCCCACGCCCATCGATGCGCTGCCCGAAATCACTTATGTGGACAATCCGGCTTCCGATTTCATTATCAAAACCGCAATGGAATCCGATGAAATCATTTATTTGCTGGTTACCGGTGCCATCACCAATATTGCCTGCGCGATCCTCAAGGAACCTGCCATTATTGACAAGATCTGCGTTGCCTGGATCGGCGGTCAATGTCTCAGTTCCGATGCCTGCTGTGAATTCAACATGGAAGGCGACTTCCGCGGTGCTCAGATCGTGCTCAACAGCGGTGTTCCCTTTGTTTATCTGCCCGCATTCGGCGGCAACAAGGGCGGTGGTACCGTCAAGCTGCAGGCAAGACCCAAGCATCTGGATATGCTTAAGGGGGACTCCGAAGTTTGCGTATTCTTCAGAGAAACGCTGCCTAAGGAATTCACCAGACCCGATTATCCCTACGGCACACCCAACTGGCTCCGTATTCTCTGGGACATCGGCGCTACCGGTGTACTCTCCCGTCCCGATGCGTATAAATTCTCCATCATCCCCGCTCCTGTGCTGACCGATGACCGTACTTATGCTTTCGACTCTACCAGACATAAGATGATCTATATGGACGATGTGGATGAAAATATCATTCTGGAAGATGCGTTCACCTGCATCAATTCTCTGGGACAGTAATGCTGAAATTTTGATTCATATACAGAAAAGAGGTTTACTATAATGGCAAAAATGACTATGGAACAGATTCTGGCGGATATTTACTGTGACCGTGTGAAGAAGGTTATTCTTGACAATGATGCCGGATGTGAATTTGACGATCAGTATGCGATCGTTCATGCGATGGGTTCTCCCAAAATTGAACTGCTGTCTCTGACTTCTGCGCTGTATGCCTGTGACGATTATCCTTTTGATGTTTCTCAGGAACACAGCTTTGAGGCCAACAAGCGCATTGTGAATGTTACCCACACCGATTATCCCGTTTACCGCGGTGCGGATTTTCCCGTTTCCTCCCTGCCCGTGCTGGGTCCCATGGATTCCCCCGCGGCACAGAATATCATCAAAACCGCTATGGAAGCGGACGAGCTGATTTATGTTCTGGTTACCGGTGCCATCACCAATGTGGCTTCCGCAATTATGCTGGAGCCTGCTATCAAGGAAAAAATCTGCGTTATCTGGATTGCGGCCAACTGCTTCGATCTGCCTAACAATGACGAATACAATCTGACAAACGACTACAAAGCCGGTCAGTACATTCTGAACTGCGGTGTTCCGCTGGTTCTGGTTCCTACCTTCAGCGGTATTGCCGGCCGCGGTACTGCAAGTCTTGTGGCCAACAAGGAAACCTTCAAGGCGATCACCACCAACTCCGATGCCGGTGTGTTCTTCCGTGAAACCTGGCCTGCTGAATTTGATGATTCGCCCTATTCCTACACCCACGGCGGTAAGGACTGGAGAAGAGTTATCTGGGACGTTGCCGTTACCGGTGTTCTGACCATTCCCGACAAGTACACTTTCTCCATCATCCCCACGCCCGTGTTTACTGATGATATTCAGGTTGCCTATGATTCTACCAGACACAAGATGATTTACATGGATACCATGGATGCCAAGGCTGTGTTTGCTGATGTATTTGATGCCATCAACCGTATGTAAGCGGAGGATCTGTATGCGCATGACCCTTGATGAAATTCTGGCGGATATCCGCAGTGACCGGGTAAAGAAGGTGATTTACGATGCCGACTCCGGATGCGACATGGACGACCAGTATGCCATTGCCCATTCCTGGGTGACGCCGAAGATTGATCTGCTTTCCGCTAACTCCACCCTGTTCCGCAATGAGTTTGAGAAAACCGACGGTACCATGGAAGCGAGTCATCAGGAAAATCTGAAGGTAATTCAGCTCATCGGGGCAAAAGGTTCTGTGCCCGTTTACCGTGGGTGCGAGGAACAGATTTCTGTTCAACCCGGTTTCGCTCCCGTGGACAGTCCGGCGGTACGGAATATCCTGGATACGGCTATGGCTTCGGATGAGATCATTTACATTCTGGCAACCGGTGCGCTGACCAATGTGGCTTCTGCAATTCTGACGGATCCTGCCGTTATGGACAGGATCTGCGTGATCTGGGTAGGCAGTCAGGGGCTGGACACCGGTGTGGTGGAGGAATATAATCTGTACAACGACCAGCGTGCGGCACAGATCGTGCTCAACAGCGGTGTTCCCTTCATTCTGCTGCCCGGTTTCGGTGCACGCGGTACGGTTCAGCTGATTATGCATGAATCCACCTTTGACAGAATTAAGACTACCTCTGAAACCGGTATGTTCTTCAAAGAAACGCTTCCCTGCCGTTTCAATGTGCATACGCAGGAAAACTGGAGCCGTATTCTATGGGATGTAGCAGCATCCGCTGTTCTTTCCGTTCCCCATGCATTTCAGTTCTCCATCATTCCCGCACCCGTGTTTACGGATGACGGACGGTATGCTTACGATGCTACCAGACATAAGATCATTTACATGGAAGACATTGATGCCGACATTGTTATGGATGATGTTTTCAGCTGCATCAATGCACTCGGTTGATATTTTCGGAAGATTAACGTTTATTACAGGAGATTACCATGACTATTGAACAGGTTTTAGCCGATATTCAAAGTGATCGGATCAAGAAAGTTATTTATGACGCCGACTCCGGCTGTGATATTGATGATGAATATGCCATTGGCCATGCATACAGCTCTCCCAAGCTGGAACTGCTGGCTGTCAACTCCACCCAGTACGTCACCGATGGGCTCACCAGAGAACAGACGCTGGACGCAAGCTATCAGGAAAATGCAAAACTGCTGAAGGCGCTGCACTGTGATGTTCCTCATTTCCGCGGTGCGCCCGATGCCATTTCGGAACAGCCCGATTTCGGTCCCGTAGACTGTCCTGCGGTTCAGAATATCATCAAGACCGCTATGGCCTCCGACGAGATCATATACATTCTCTCCACCGGTGCGCTTACCCACGCGGCTTCCGCAATTCTGATGGAGCCTGCTATCAAGGACAAGATCTGCGTGGTTTGGGTCGGCGGTGTCGGCAAGGAATCCGGCGTTACGGATGAATTTAATCTGACAAACGACTACCGCGCCGGTCAGATCATTCTCAACAGCGGTGTTCCCTTTGTTTACTGCGTAAGCTTTACAAAGAACGGTACCAAAAAGCTCAGAGCGGATATTACCCATCTGAACAGCCTGACCGGTACTTCCGATGCTGCTGTTTTCTTCAAGGAATATCTGCCCAAGAGATTCGATATTCTCGACGAAAACTGGTATTCCATTCTCTGGGATGTAGCGGCTACCTGCGTGCTGACCGTGCCCGAGGCCTTCAAGCTTTCTCTGATTACAGCGCCAGTCTTCACCGACGACATGAAGTATGCCTGGGACTCCACCAGACACAAGATCATTTACATGGACAATGTGGATGAAAAGATCGTTCTGAATGAAGTATTCAGCTGTATCAACACACTCGGATAATTTCAGATTATTGGGAGGAAATTTCTTATGACCGTTGAACAGATTCTTGCGGATATTCGCAGTGATCGTGTTAAAAAAGTGATTTTCGACTCCGACACCTGCTGCGAGATCGATGATCAGTTTGCCCTTGCATACGCACTCGGATCCGATCGCATTGAAGTGATTGCCGCAATCGGTGCTCCCTGCTCCACGCGCCGTGATGCGAAGGATGTAGCGGATTCCGCTGACAAGAGTTATGCGGAAACCGTACGGATTCTGAAGGCTGCGCATAAAGATGATGTTTGTCCTGCGTTCGTCGGAAGCCCCGTTTGGCTTTCCGATCAGCCGGATTTTGCGCCGGTATCCTTCCCCGGTGCCGAAGCCATTATCCGTTATGCCATGGAGTCCGATGAGATTATTTATGTGCTTGCTACCGGTCCTGCTACCGATGCCGCTGCTGCGCTGATGATGGAGCCTGCCATCAAGGATAAGATCTGCGTGGTCTTTATCGGTTCCACCTGTCTGGAAGCCAAGTATCTGTACGAGGGCAATATCAATCAGGATTACAGAGCTTCCCAGATTCTCATCAACAGCGGTGTTCCCTTTGTGCTTCTGCCGGCTGCCGGTGCGCCCGGCAAGGGTACCGTTATGCTGGATGTGAAGACCGAGGAATTCAGAAATGAACTGCAGTATGATTCCGACATCTGTACCTGTCTGCGTGAGACTCTGCTGCCGAAGAAGAGTGAATCCTATATTTACTGGGATCTGGCGGCACCTGCGTTTCTTTCCGCACCGGAAGGATTTAAATTTGACGTAATTCCCGCTCCTGTTTTCACGGACGACAAGGCGTATGCCTATGATTCCACCAGACACAAGATTATTTACATGGACGAAATTTATCCCGATATCATCATGAAGGATGTTTACAGATGTCTTCGTAATCTGTAAGGGATGTCCCGGAGGTTATTATGACGGTTGAACAGATACTCGCTGATATCAAAAGCGACAGAAAAAAGAAAGTAATCTTTGACTCCGACACGGCCTGTGAGATTGACGACCAGTATTCGCTGGCATATGCGCTTGCCGCCGAGAAATTCGATGTGATCGCCGCTTATGCCGAGCTGGTTTTCGACGCAAAGACTCCGGCTGACGAGGGTGTCAAGCAGAGTTATGCGGAAACGCTTCGTGTTATGAAGGCCATTCATCAGGAAGACCGTTGTCCCGCTTTTATCGGCTGTCCCGCGCGGATCGACGATCAGGACGGCTATGTTCCCGTGGACAGTCCCGCTTCCAGACATCTGGTAAAGACGGCTATGGGAAGCGATGAGATCATTTATGTTCTGTGTACCGGTCCTGTGACCAACATCGCTTCCGCCCTGCTGATGGAGCCTGCCATTGCACAGAAGATCTGCGTGGTATGGATCGGCGGTGTGGCGCTGGAAACCAAGCATCTGTACGAGGCGAACATCCGTCTGGATTACAGAGCTTCGCAGGTTCTGATGAACAGCGGTGCGCCTCTGGTTCTTCTTCCTGCCTGCGGTGAACCCGGGTACGGCACTATTGCCATTGAGATTGCTACGGACAGACTGGCGGGAATTCTTTCCAAGGAAACCGATGCCTGCCGTTTCTTCCGGGAAAATCTCCTGCCCAAGGCTTCTGCCTATGTGTTCTGGGATTTGGCTGCACCCGCGGCTCTGCAGATTCCCGAAGCTTTCGATTTTTCCGTAATTCCAGCGCCTGTGCTCGCTGATGAACATGCTTATGCTTTTGACTCTTCCCGACATGAGATCATTTATATGACGAAAATCCGTCCCGAAATGATTCTGGAAGATGCCCTCGGACATATCTGTCTGCATCCGTAAGGATTCTTCAAGCTTTTACAGCAGGAGATTTTTATATGACAATCGAACAGATTCTTGCAGATATTAAAAGTGACCGTAAAAAGAAGGTTATCTTTGATTCGGATACTTTCAACGAGATCGATGACCAGTATGCGCTGGCTTACTGTCTCGGCAATCCGAAATTTGAAGTTCTCGGTGCTACTGCCGCTCAGTACCACCGTAACGAAAGTTCTGCGATCGGTGTGGAAAAGTCCTATCAGGAAATTCTGCGTGTTATGAAGAATACCCACACTACCGGTATGTGCCCTGCTTTCAAAGGTGCCGGTGAAACGGTATCCGATCAGCCCGATTTTGCGCCGATCGAAAATGATGCTTCCCGCTTTATTGTGGAAACCGCTATGGCTTCCGATGAGATCATTTACATCCCCGTTACCGGTTCCATTACCAATATTGCCTGCGCAATTCTGATGGAGCCTAAGATCATTGACAAGATCTGTGTTCTCTGGATCGGATGCTGCTGCATTGAAATGATCTATCAGTATGAATTCAATGTAAATCAGGACTATGCGGCCGGACAGATTGTGTTCAACAGCGGTGTCCCCATGGTTCTGCTGCCGGCAAGCGGTGATCCCGGTCACGGTACGGTGATGATGACTACCACCTGTGATAAGGTTCGGAATCATTATCTGGATGCTGACACGGATACCTGCCGTTTCTTTAAGGAAAATCTGCTTCCCGCCGGCAACGGTGAGTATATTTTCTGGGATATTGTAGCTCCCGGTGTTCTGTCCGTTCCCGAAGCTTTTGAGTTTTCCATCAGACCCACACCTGTACTGGCGGATGACAAGAAGTTCGTTTTTGACTCCACCCGTCACAATATGATCTACATGGAAGAAATCAATCCTCCGCTGATTTTTGAGGATTGCTTCAAGTGCATGAAGAATCTTAAGTGATTTTTTCAAAACAAACGGCGTTGTCCGTTTCTCTGATGTACTTATCGGAGTATTTACCGACAGTTGTACCCGGAATGCATTATGTCTTCCGGGTATTCTTGTTAGTGTCATTCAATAAGGAAAATGGCTGCTGCAAATACAGAAAAGTATTTACAGCAGCCATTTTTTACTCGATTATTTGATTTTTCGGATATAGCTATCTCCGTTTTGAATTGCGCTTTTTGTTTGCATTTATTTTTCACCGAAGAGAACAAGGGCTTCTCTGGCCGCAATCTGTTCCGCTTCTCTCTTGGAATGAGCGCTGCCTCTGCCGATAACATTACTGTTCAGTCTGGCTTCCACAGAGAACATTTTATTGTGGTCGGGGCCGGTTGCTTCTACCAGAACGTATTCCAGTTTTTCCCCTTCTGCCTGCTGGACGATCTGCTGCAGGGCAGTCTTATAGTCCATAAATACGCCGTTGTTCTGGATATAGTCCAGTTCGTCTTTAATATGGGGCAGCAGGAATGTGCGGACGGGCTCGAAACTTTCGCCTGCGTCCAGATAGATGGCGGCAAGGAGGGCTTCGAATGCGTCAGCGAGGATGGAAGGTCTTTCCCGGCCGTTGCTCATGGCTTCTCCGTGACCCAGGCTGATATATTCGCCCAGACTGATCTGCTTTGCGAATTTACTCAGGGCTTTTTCACATACAACGGCTGCACGGATCTTGGTCAGGTCCCCTTCCTGGATATCCATATAGGCATCAAACAGATAATTGCTGACAATGATGGACAGGATGGAGTCGCCTAAGAATTCCAGCCGTTCGTTGCAGGGGGCTTTCACGCCCTTGGATTTCATTTCGTTGGAAAAGGAGGAATGGGTCAGAGCTTCCTTCAGGATATCCTTATTCCGGAAGGTATATCCGATGGTGATTTCCAGATTCTCTGCCGGAAGTGAATTGATCTGCATAGTATTCTCCTGATTTGTAGGTGAATCGTTATTATTCGTTGGTTTCTTTTTCAGGTGCCGGTTTTCTTGCCGGTCTGCGGTCGTATTTCTGCATAAGGGCTTCCATTTCCGTGATTACGCCGGTACGGATGAAGGCTTCTGCTTTGTATACGGCATTGGTGATTGCCCTGGCGTCGGAGCTGCCGTGGGCCTTGATTACGGGCTTCTGCAGACCCAGCAGGGGTGCGCCGCCGTATTCGGATGCGTCAAAGCTCTTCTTCATAGCCTTCAGCTGGTCTTTCATAACAAGGAAGGACATTTTGGTCATGGCATTCTTGGTATACATGGTTTTCAGCTGGCTGAACATGAATTTGGCCATACCTTCCGCCAGTTTCAGAGTGATGTTGCCTGTAAAGCCATCCGTTACCAGTACATCACAGGGACCGTTGGGGATTTCTCTGGATTCCACGTTGCCGATAAACTTGATGTTGTCCAGTTCCTTCAGCTTCTTATAGGCGTCGATCTGGATCTGGGTACCTTTACATTCTTCAGTACCGTTATTCAGCAGGCCTACCTCGGGTTCGTTGACGCCCATGACATTCTTCATGTACAGGGTGCCCATGATTGCCCACTGTTCCAGATAATCTGCCGTAACCGTAACGTTTGCGCCGCAGTCCATGAGCATCACGGGACGGGGGAAAGGCAGAATGGTAGCAATTCCGGAACGCATAACGCCTTTTACGGGACGGATGATCAGAGAGGAGCCGGCGTGAAGTGCACCTGTATTCCCCGCAGAAATAAAGGCATCGCCGTCTTCCTTGAGCATACGGAGACCTACGGCCATGGAGCAGTTCTTCTTGGCGCGAAGGATGGACATGGGATCGTCTTCCATGGTGATTATGCTGTCCGTATGTACAATGTCCAGGATTCTCGACGGTGCATTGCAGCTCTTCAGGCACTGCTCAATCTTCGGTTTGTCTCCCACCAGGACGATGTCCAGTTCGGAATTCTTAGCGGCTTCGACAGCACCCTTGACGATTTCGCCCGGTGCGTTATCGCCGCCCATTGCATCTATAATAATTTTCATGCATTTACCTCTGACTCGGAATTTTTCATGAATGCGTTCAGTTCATCTGTGATTCTGTCGGTTTCTGCCAATGCTCTTTCCGCATAAGCCTGGTTGCGGAACCGTTTGCCGCCCTTGACCTTCTGTGTCAGGGGAGGTACGATGCCGAAGTTTGCGTTCATCGGCTGGAACATGGTCTGTTCTCCGTGGGAGATATACCATGCCATGGCGCCGATCATGGTGTTTTCACTGAAAATATAGGGTTCTTCGCCTTTTGCTCTGCGGCCTGCGTTGATGCCTGCCACAAAACCGGAGGCGGCGGATTCGATATAGCCTTCCACACCGGTCATTTGTCCGGCGAAGTAGATATTATGGTTTTCCCGCATGGAATAGTCAGCGTCCAAGAGGTCGGGGGAAGCGAGGAAAGTATTACGGTGCATTACGCCGTAGCGGAGAAATTCTGCGTTTTCCAGTCCCGGGATCATGCCGAATACTCTGCGCTGTTCCGGGAAGGTCAGGTGGGTCTGGAAGCCTACCATATTGAACATACTGCCCCGTTCGTTTTCTCTGCGGAGCTGTACGATGGCGTAGTATTCTTCCCCGGTTTCGGGGTGACGGATGCCGACGGGTTTCATGGGGCCGTAGCGGAGGGTATCTTCCCCTCTGGCTGCCATAACTTCCACGGGCATACAGCCTTCGAATACCACCAGTTTTTCGTCTTTGTCGAAATCGTGGAGCTGGGCCTGTTCTGCTGTCAGCAGGGCGTTATAGAAGGCTTTGTACTCTTCTTCCGTCATGGGACAGTTGATATAGTCCGGTGAGCCTTTATCGTAACGGGTCGCCCAGAAGGCTTTCTCCATATTGATGGAGTCATAGTCCACGATTGGAGCCGCGGCGTCGAAGAAGGACAGCTTTCGGCCGTCGATACGCTTGCTGATATGTTCTGCCAGTGCGTCTGAGGTCAGCGGGCCGGTGGCTATGACGGTGATCTCCTCATCCGGGATTTCCGTCATTTCTTTCTCGATTACGGTGATATTGGGGCAGGAACGGATCTTTTCGGTGATGTAGGCAGAAAATTTTTCTCTGTCCACCGCTACGGCACCGCCTGCCGATACACGGGATTCTCCGCAGGCTTCCATGATCAGAGAACCCATGCGGCGCATTTCTTCCTTCAGCAATCCGGCTGCGTTGGTCACGTCAGCGGAGCGGAGGGAGTTGGAGCAGACCAGTTCCGCAAAGGTATCCGCGTGGTGGGCGGGGGATTTTTTATGGGGCTTCATTTCATACAGGCGAACCTGTACGCCCATTTTTGCCGCCTGCCATGCCGCTTCACATCCGGCCAAACCTGCGCCATATACGTTTATTATCGCCATAGTAGACCATGCCTTTCTTTTCATGAACAGGGGTATCCAAAACGCAGACAGTGTGGTCCGTCATTCTTCAGGTATCCCTTCCGGCATCACATATCTCGTTTCTTTATTCCTTATCGTCTGCGGGTTCTTCGGCTGCTTCTGCCTTATAACCGCATTCCGCATTTCTGCATACATTCAGGTTCTTGCCCTTCTTGCGCAGCAGCATATCGCCGCACTGAGGGCATTTTTCGTTGGTGGGCATATCCCAGGAGGAGAATTTACAGTTGGGGTAGTTTTCGCAGCTGTAGAACATGGTTCTGTTCTTACCGTACTTGGTCAGCAGCTCGCCCCCGCAGTCGGGGCATTTTACACCCAGGGACTTTACCTTCTGTTTGGTGAACTTACATTCGGGATACTTCACGCAGGCATAGAAGCTGCCGTAGCGTCCCGTACGCAGGATCATATCGCTGCCGCAGAGTTCGCATTTCATGGGTGCGATTTCCGGTACCTTTTCCACCAGCACTTCACCGCTCTTGGTCAGGGGCTTGGTGTTCTTGCAGGCAGGATAGTTGGGGCAGGCTGCGAATTTACCGAATCGGCCGTTCTTGACAACCATCTTGGCGCCGCAGTGCTCACATTCGATATCCGTTACTTCTTCGGGAATTTCGATGTCTTCCTTGGACACGTTTTCCATGGCGGCGTCCAGTTCCTTCTTGAATACGGCATAAAAGTCCTGCAGCAGATTCAGCATGGTTTTGGAGCCGTTTTCCACATCGTCCAGCTCATCTTCCATGGATGCGGTGAACTGGTAGTCAACGATATCCGGGAACTGTTCGCACATGATCCGGGTGATGACTTCTCCGAGCGGGGTGGGGACAAGGGATTTACCGTCACGCTTTACGTAACCGCGGGAGATGATCAGGGTGATGATGGGGGTATAGGTACTGGGTCGACCGATGCCCTTTTCTTCTAAGAATTTAATCAGGGAAGCTTCATTGTATCTTGCCGGAGGTTCGGTGAAGTGCTGTTCCGGTTCGATGGACAGAGCGTTCAGGGATTCGCCTTCGTTCAGGGCAGGAATTCTGGTGCTCTTCTCTTCCTTGTCTGCTTCATCCGTGGATTCTTCGTACACGGCCATATAACCCGGGAACTTCACGGTATAGCCGCTGGAACGGAACAGATAGCCGTTATTGGTGATATCCATCTGTACGGTGGACAGCTCGGCGGATTCCATCTGGCTGGCTACAAAACGGTCCCAGATCAGCTTATACAGGCGGTACTGGTCGGAAGTCAGCATCTTCTTGATCTGTGTCGGTTCCAGGCGCATATTGGAAGGCCGGATGGCTTCGTGGGCTTCCTGTGCGTTGGCTTTGGATTTATACACACGGGGCTTGGATGCGTAGTACTTTTCTCCGAATTTTTCGCAGATATATTCCTTTGCCGCAGCCTTGGCTTCATCGGCCACACGGAGGGAGTCGGTACGCATGTAGGTGATAAGACCCGTTACGCCGCCGAATTCGCTGCCGAGGTTGATACCTTCGTACAGCTCCTGTGCCACCTTCATGGTGCGCTGGGACTGGAAATTCAGTTTTCTGGAGGCTTCCTGCTGGAGGGTGGATGTGATGAACGGCGGAGAAGGATTCTTGGTACGCTGTCCCTTCTTGATCTCGCTGACCACGAAAGGATTGCCTTCCACGGCCTTGACGATTTCCATAGCCATGTCGACATTGATCAGTTCCATCTTTTCCGTGTCGCCCACTTTACCCCAGAATCTGGTTTCCAGAGGCTTATCCTTAGGAGTTTCCAGCAGCGTGTCGATGGTCCAGTATTCCTTGGGCTCGAAAGCACGGATCTCGTTTTCTCTTTCTACGATAATACGGGTAGCCACGGACTGTACACGGCCGGCGGACAGACCGCTTTTTACGGTTTTCCACAGGAAGGGGCTGACCTGATAACCCACGATACGGTCAAGGATGCGGCGGGCCTGCTGGGCGTTTACCTGATCCATGTCGATCTTGCGGGGGTTCTTGATGGCCTGCTTTACCGCAGTCTTGGTTACTTCGTTGAAGGTGATTCTGTGCACCTTTTCTTCGGGGATCGCAAGGGCGGTTACCAGGTGCCAGGAGATGGCTTCGCCTTCGCGGTCAGGGTCCGTTGCCAGGAAGACACGGTCGGCCTTCTTGACTTCTTTTTTCAGTTCGCGGATCAGTTCGCCTCTGCCCCGGATGTTGATATAATGGGGCGCAAAATCGTTTTCTATGTCAATACCCAATGTGGATTTCGGCAGGTCGCGTACATGACCTTTGCAGGCGACTACCTTATAGCTGGATCCGAGATAGCTTTTCACGGAGTTTACCTTAAACGGAGACTCCAGGATAATCAGATTTACCATTCAGTATCTATTCCTCGTCTTTCTATGGGCAGAACAGGGGTCATTCCTCTGTTTCGTCATCATCAATCAGTTTTGTCGGATGGCTGTCCGAAATGCGGACGTAATATCCTCCCTGGGAGGCTTCCACCAATCCGGCGATCTGCAGCATGGTCATGGCACAGAGGACCTTTTCTATATTCAGATCCTCTCCGCAGATCTCATCCGGCAGCATCGGAACATCCGGTTTCATATTATTATATACCTTTAATTCCGTTTCATCAAGCATATCCATATCAATTTTTATGGCCGGATAGGAATTTTTTTTCGATTTATTATCATTTTTCCCTTTTTCTTCCGATTTTGTTCCCTCGGAAGCGACAGACTTATCCTTTTTGAATGGATTCTTGAAGAGATTTTTATTCTGTTTATCTGTATCCGCTTTTTGGGCGGTCTTATTTTCGGGTTCGGGATTTGTGTTATTTACGGCGGGAGATGTTTCGGTTTTGGTCGGTTTTGCGGTACCGCCGTAACCGGTACTGCCTTCGATATTGCTCTTGCCTTTTACGCCGATGCGGTTTTCTTCCATGGCTCTCTTGGCCATTTCCATCATATCCATTCTGGCTGCCGCTTCTTCCGCTTTCAGCAGATTCACGGTATCTTCATACATATAACCGCAGTTACGGAGAATGTCGGTGGGGCTGATGGCGGGCAGGGCTACTTCGCGGAGCAGCATATTGGCACCTTTGGAATTTTCCGCATCCACGGGGCCGGGGACTGCGTACAGGCGTTTGCCCTGATTGATCACGTATTCGGCTGTGATCAGGGCGCCGCTTTTCATGGCTGCTTCCACAACCAGTCCCGTATCGGAAAGGCCGCTGATGATGCGGTTTCTTACGGGGAAATGGTAGCCGATGGGTTTGGTCAGAGGCGGGTATTCACTCATGATACATCCGCCGCAGGCAAGGATTTTATCGTACAGGAACCGGTGTTCCTTGGGATAGATTACATCCACGCCGGAGCCGAGCACAGCAACAGTCAGTGCGCCTGCGTCGATGGCACCGGACATGGCCATACTGTCGATTCCAAGTGCCATGCCGCTGACGATTACTGCGCCGCCGGCACCGAGGGAATATCCCATGGAATAGGCCATTTTGCGTCCGTAGGCAGTCATGGTTCTGGTACCTACTACCGCTACGGTCAGTCTTTTTGTGAATTCCGGCAATTTCCCGCGAATGTACAGCACGATCGGCGGATCGGGCAGGGAACGCAGGGATACCGGGTAGTCTTCGTCGTTATAATACAGGATCCGGATTTTATTCTTTTCGCATTTCCGGTAGATTTCGTTTGCTTCCTTGAGTTCGCGGGAACGGATCAGTTTCTGGATTGTGCGTTTTTCCTCTTCGTTCCAGTCTTCAAGGTCTTCCATACGGATGGAATGGTATACGTTTCTTGCATCACCGTAGATATGTATGAGGCGTGCGGCAATTCTGCTGCCGGCTTTCAGGGTTTCGGCCAGCCAGATCCAGTAGATTCCTTCTTCTCTGCCGATCATGATATTCCCTCCTTAACGATCTCGGTAATATTCCCACAGCAGCACGGATGCCGCGATGGATGCGTTCAGGCTTTCGGTGGTTTCGCTCATGGGGATGCGGATGGTTTCATCACACACATCCAATACTTCGTGACGGATTCCGTGGCCTTCGTTGCCTATGATGATCACATCGTTCTGTCTGAGGGCGGCTTTGCCCAGATCCAATGTGTTCTCACCAAGGGCTGCACCAAGTACTCTATGGCCGTTTTCCCTGAGTTGTGCGATGATTTCCGTCGGGGTATGCGTTGTGTACACGGGACAGCGGAAGACGGCGCCCATGGAGGCTCGTACGGTTTTCGGGGAGGTTACGTCGGCGCAGTCGGCAAGGATTACGGCATCCACACCGAATGCGGCGGCGGAACGGAGGATTGTGCCCACGTTGCCGGGATCCTGGATGGTATCAAGGAGGAGGTAGCGGGCGTTTTTCTCCCATTCGGACGGGCAGGACAATGTGCGGGGCAGTACGGCTATGATACCCTGTGGGGATTTTTCGGTACTGATTTTGGCAAAGGCTTCCGCAGAGGTCAGGATATATTCGATCTCCGGGCAACTTTCGTATGCGGTATGCAGGAGGGTTTCCACAGCCGGATTCTCCAGCGCATCTTCGCATACGACCAATGTTTTCACGGTGGAATAACGGAGTGCCTCTTCGGCAAGCTTGATCCCTTCCGCGATATACAGGGCGTATTCTTCCCTGTACTTCGTGTCCTGCAGCTTAGAAAGGGTGGTGATGGTGGCGCCGGTTCTGGCTTTGATGTACTCTGCGCCGAATTTTTTCAGAAAAATTTCCTTCTGCAAGCCCGTTTCCTCCGTATTTCCGTGGTTTTTTGTGGTTTTCTGTGCGAGAGGTAGAATACAAAGAATGGGTGTCACATTCAGCTGCAACACCCATTTTTAGCTTGTCGATTAAAGAGCAGCCTTTGCCTTTTCTACCAGTTCTGCAAACGCTTCCTTATCAGCAACAGCGATTTCTGCAAGCATCTTTCTGTTCAGGTCAATACCAGCCTTCTTCAGACCGTTCATCAGCTTGGAATAGTTGATGCCGTTAACCTTTGCCTGTGCGGAAATACGAGCAATCCACAGAGCACGGAATTCTCTCTTCTTCTGCTTACGGCCGATGTATGCATAGTTACCGCTCTTCATTACGGCCTGCTTAGCCATCTTGAAGTGCTTGCTCTTGGAGCCCCAATAACCCTTGGCAGCCTTTAATACTTTATTTCTTCTCTTGCGCGTCATCATTGCGCCCTTAACTCTTGCCATTTTTACTTATCCTTTCTATCGTTTCGTCGTGTTGTAACTCAGTCCTGACCGATCAGTCTCTTAACGTTAGCGGTCATTGCCGGGCTGAGGATCTGGCTGCTGCGCAGATGTCTCTTTCTCTTCTGTGTCTTCTGGCCCAGGTTGTGACGATGATCGGAATGATAAACCTTTACTTTACCGGTACCGGTAACAGCAAATCTTTTGGCAGATGCCTTGTGTGTCTTGATCTTTCCCATTTTTTCTTATCCTTTCGATTTGGAGTATATGATCTTGCCGGGTTTACTGAAATAATGATACCTTTCGGTATTCCCCGAACGTTTTTGATTTGGTCTGCACGAAACCGCTTACTTTGCCTGGTTCTTTTCGCTTACGGGAGCGAGGAACATGGTCAGCTGTCTGCCTTCCAGTACAGGCTTCTTGTCTACGGCGCCGACTTCAGAACAAGCTTCTGCGAACTTATCCAGCATTTCTTTACCCAGTTCCTGATGCTGAATTTCGCGGCCCTTGAACTTGAGCTTTACCCGCACCTTGTTGCCGTCCTGCAGGAACTTGATGGCGTGGGAGGCTTTGGTTTCAAAATCGTGGGTATCGATACGGCAGGAAAGCTGAACTTCCTTGATCTCGATAACCTGCTGCTTCTTTCTGGCTTCCTTCTCTCTCTTATCCTGCTCGTAACGATATTTACCGTAGTCCATTGCACGACATACCGGAGGAGTGGCGGTGGGAGCAATCATTACCAAATCCAGTCCCTTGTCATAGGCGTAGGCCTTCGCATCATTCAAATTCATGATCCCAAGCTGACCGTTGTTTTCGTCCAGCATGCGGACTTCTTTTGCTCTGATGTCGTCGTTGATGTACAGTTCTTTTGCGCTAATAGTTAAGCACCTCCATTACCAAAAACAAAAAACGCGCCGGGAACATATCCCCGCACGAAAACAAACCGATAAACGGTTGGCTTTATGAACCGGACAACTTAATTATCGTACGGTGAGAACGGAGAATGTTCTGCTTATTACTAACAGATGATATTATACACCATTTCCTTTTATTTGTCAATAGTGTTTTGAATATTTTCCGAAATCTTTTTGCAGTATTTTTCCGGAACAGTATATGCCCGGATTTGCAATTTATTCTAATCATAATTCCGGCGGTTTTGTCGCATGATATAGCCAGAACGTTCGATCATATAGATTATCCGGACCGGGTGACGGGATATGCGGTGCACACATATCCCGTACATACTTCCCTTCCGGTTCGTTTTTGTTTATACTTCGTCCACGTCGAAGAGCTTGAAGCCTGCGGTGGCTGCTACCGGCATGGAGAATACCAGCGCGTGCGCCTCGGTATTTACACCGGCTTTTTCCATGATGGACTTCATGATCTCTTTCTTTTTATCCACGGTGGAAACGATGAACACAAGCTCCTTTTCGGCTGCCAGGGACACACCGAAGAACTTTTCCGTTCCTGCTGCCGTTCCCTTGGCGTGGACTACGGTACCACCGCCTGCGCCGCCTGCACGGGCTGCATCCATGACGGTTTCCGTATAACCGGCCTGTGCGATCGCTATAATCAATTCATAGTTGGACTGCATGAGTTCTCCCTCCACATCTTTTTCGTCGGTTCCGTTCAGAAAATACTGGTATGCCTTTGCACCGCCTATACTGGATAGGGGCACTGCCACCGAAACGCCTCTGTCGGGCAGGTCGATGCGCAGTTCGATGGACATACGCTTATAGAGGTGTTCTGTACGGTTTCCGGGGACGATGGCAAATATTACGGATTTTCCCGTTTCTTCCAGACCGAGACGGGAGAGTGTGCTGCGGCGGGTTGTGCCTTCCGCAACGGCGGAATATACCGTCTGCACGTTATGTCTGGCAAAAAACTGGATGAATTCTTCGCTTTCGTCGCGCCGCGCGATGGTTACTAACAAATGTATGTTTTTCATAGACTGCATCCTTATGGAATCTGCCGCAGACAGGACGGAGAAGTTTTCCGCATTTCCCTGTCTGCATCCGGCAGATTGAATTTCGATACTGTAATAGGGGGCAATTATACAAGCAGGTCGATAATTTCGTCGTCGCTGTAGATAACGGGTTCCTTCTTTTCCTGCTTGAGCAGACGGATCTTATACACAAGGCCCAGAATCTGGATCGCGATCAGGGGGGTCATGGCGACCATGGCCACAACACCAAAAGCATCCGTGGCGATATTGCCGCCCGCGGCTTCACACACGCCCATGGTAAACGGCAGAAGGAAGGTAGCTGTCATGGTACCGGATGCCACTCCGCCGGAGTCGAATGCGATGGAGGTGAAGATGGGCGGGACAAACAGGGTCAGGGTCAGTGCGATTGTATAGCCGGGGATGAGGAACCAGAAGATGGAGATACCGGTGATGGCACGGATCATACCGATTCCAACGGATGCCGCGACACCGAATCCCATGGCCATGACAAGTGCTTTGGCGGGAATTGCGCCTGCTGTGATATCTTCCACCTGTTTCTTCAGGATATGCACAGCCGGTTCTGCGGCTACGATGAAATAACCGATGATCATACCGATGGGAACTACGATCCAGTTCATTTTGAATCCGCCCATTGCGGCACCGATTGCTTTACCGGCCGGCATGAAGCCTACGTTTGCGCCGGTGAGGAAAAGTACCAGGCCGATATATGTGAAAACTACTCCGACCAGAATACGGACGAGTGTATCTTTCGCTATCCGGACGTGGAACAGCTGATATACAAAGAAGAAAATGATAATAGGCAGGAGTGCCATGGAGACTTCCTTGATGAAATGCGGGAAATTTTCTAAGAACAGCCGGAGCATTTCTCTGGAATCGGTGGGCACGGGATATGTACCGGAAGTATATACGGTATCACCTGTGGGATACAGAATACCGAGGAGCAGGACCGCCAGAATGGGACCTACGGAGCACAGTGCCACCAGACCGAAGCTGTCGCCGGATGCTTCCTTGTCGGAACGGATGGAGGCAACACCGATACCGAGAGCCATAATAAAAGGTACGGTCATAGGTCCTGTTGTTACTCCGCCGGAGTCGAATGCCACTGCCTGGAAGGAAGGATCCACGACAAAGGCGAGTGCAAACACGATGAGGTAAAAAATCCACAGCAGGTAACGCAGCTGGATACGGAAAAGGATACGGAGCATGGCAATCACAAGGAATGCGCCGACGCCAGCTGCAACGGACCAAACCAAGACAAGGTTGGGGATATTGGGCACCTGTTCTGCCAGTACCTGCAGGTCGGGTTCGGAGATGGTAATCATCATACCGACGAACAGGGAGATGAATATGATACTGACAATTTTTCTGGATTTTGTCATCTGTGCGCCGACGTATTCACCCATGGGAGTCATAGCCATTTCGGTACCGAGGGTAAAGAGTCCCATTCCGACAACCAGCATTACGGCGCCCATTGCGAATGTCATGAGCATATCACCGGAGATGGGAGTCAGGGTAAAGCACAGAAGCAATACAATCAGAGCCACAGGCAGCACGGAAGAAAAAGATTCGTGGATCTTTTCTGCAAGAAGTGACTTATGATTATGCAAGGGGGGGCTTCTCCTTTCATTGGGGTATAGAAAAAATCTTCCCGACAACAAAAAGTCCACCTTCTTCGGGTGTGACAATTTCTTTGGGATTTATTTCTTTGGGATTTATATAATTATATTTTTCAGTATATATATTATAACATGTAGTGTTTGAAATTACAATAAAATTCTGTGAACTCTTCCTATCAGTATTGTTAGAATTATTGCGGTAACGAATGGCGGCGGTTTGGAAGATTTTTGCAAAAGTTGGGGTTTTGTATTGACAGGAGAGGATTTTGGTTGTATAATTAGGTAGATATGTGGGGCAATTGAATATGTTTCGAGGTGTGGCGCAATTGGTAGCGCGCTCGCTTTGGGAGCAAATCACCGCTGTGCAGCAAATCCCGGGGAAGGTTGAGTTTTCGTTGATTTTCTCTTTTTTTCTCCCGTTTTCGTGCGGGTTGAACGTTGAAAAAGAAAGCTGACCACAGTTTTGACCACAATTGAATATTTATGTCGGGGTGTGGCCCAATGGTAAGGCGCTTGGTTTGGGACCAAGATCGCGCAGGTTCGATTCCTGTCACTCCGATTAAAAAGACTCTGAGAAGCAAATCTCAGAGCCTTTTTCTTTGTTTACTGCGGTGCAAATGTTTATAGAGATTTAAATACAAAATCATTTCATGATTACTCATCATGATTGTTGTAAAGATCAAGCACAATTAAATCTTCCGTGCTCATTCGATTAATTTCTGATTTTGTTTTCCCATTAGGCGTTTTTTTCAAAAATTTCTTTCGTAAAACCTCATCAGCGTATAAGTGCCGATAATGCTCTTCGCGAAAATTCTCCAATTCATAAATGATCCTTTCTAATTCCGGCATATCCTTTCGCCCATAAGCATCAACACTAAAATGTTTTCTCATTACAGGAAACATAGCATCCAATAAGTCATATTGTAAAAGATATTTATGCTCAAAATCCATATCCTCAAATTGAGAAAAAGAAATTTGAAATAGCGCAAGTATTTGCTCTATCAGTCCTTCGATAGGTTGCTTATCAAGATCGGATTTTCTTTTTCGAAAATAAGGGTAATTCTCAACCTTCAATTGAGCTAAATACATACTTTTTAGAAAATAATCCTTGTAGTTATCCGCTTGCTTATGAAGGTCACCCGATAATAAACGAGTATCAACATTTAAATATTTCGCGATTTGCTCCAAGTAGCACGGAGTAATTTTTCCTTCTTTTAATGATCTACGTATTGTTCTTTCTGTACACTTGATTTCTTCACACTCTCCTAATTTAATTATGCTAGAGTTACATTCTTTTACAACGGATGAAAACACATCTTTGTTGACTGGAACTTTATAGATTATCCCTTTTGGCATTGTGCCCCCCTCCTTTTCAAATACGGACATTTTAAATAAATTAACAAGTTGACACGGACAATTTAAGATGTTATAATTATAGCACAGACAGGGAAAAAATCAAGACTATTATAAGGAGAATTTTATGGAAAATGAAAACTCGAAAATCACACCGCGTCTACCAGATATTACTGTAGATACACACTTTGATTTTAAACTATATGGATGGCCCGCTTCTGCTGTGCTCATCACGTTTTGTTTATCGGGAGTGTTAATATATGGAATAAAAAAGTGGAGCGAAATCAACATGGTAAATGCACATTATCTTCCAAGTGCTTCTGATGGTAATTCTGTTCAACAAGAATAATCCAATCATTATTTATAACAATATCCATTATTACAAGGGGTGACCATTACAGTCACCCCTCTACATACCCACCGGAATGACTATCGGTTTAACCTATAGTCATTCCGCTTTTTCATTGCTTACTGCGTATCAATTTCAAAAGGGTGACCGAAACGTTCACCCCTTTGAATGGAGGCGACGTTTAATCGCCCCCTTCTCCGTTTTCTCCAAGGGGGTCGTGTTTCACGTCCCCCTTTCTGCTTCCGCCGGTCTCGCTTTCTCCGCCGCGATATCCGCTTTCACCTGCGCAATCAGCTCCGGCAGTTTTTCTTCCACTTCCGCACGGGTCTCGGCGTAAATATTGAACTTCTTCCGCTTTCCGTCCGGCATCCGCGGAGAAAAACTGCCTTCCCACAATCTCTCGCTCACCTGATAGATACATCCTGTTCCCGATTTCCGGATTTTACCCGTGTACGGGACGAATTCCTTCTGCACCGTATCGTCCGTGGCTGCACACGTTGGCTTACACGGCTCGATCTCCGGCATGGGTGCATCCGTCCCGCCGATGCCGCGATCGATGCGGACAGCCGCCTGACGGCGCATATTATCGGTGATGTGGGAGTAGATGTTCAGCGTTGTTTCCGCCGAGATATGCCCGATCATCGTGGACAGCGTTTTCACATCCATGCCGTTTTCCAGAGCCATGGTCGAGAATGTGTGCCGTAAATCGTGGAAACGAACCTTTCTGCACTGCGCCCGTTCCAGAATCAGCTGAAACCGATTGTAGATCGCCGAAGGATTGCGTGGTTTAGCAGGATCCAGCGGTGACGGAAAGATCCATTCCGAATCGGTGTTTTTCCTTAGTTCTTCCAGAATCTCCACCATATCCGGCGGGAGAACCAGTGTGCGGACGGATGCTTTCGTTTTCGGCTGACTGATGATGTTCTGCTTGCCGGTCAGCACTACCTGACGCTGGATGTGCAGTTCTCCTGTTGTCAGATTCAGATCGCTCCACCGCAGTCCGAGGATTTCTCCGCGCCGCATTCCCGTTGTCAGCTCCAGAAGGAACAGTTCGTAGTAACCTTCTTCCTTCGCCTGTTTGAGAAAACGCATGATTTCCGGTTGGGTCAGTACCTGCATTTCCTTCGCTTTTTTCGGAGGCAGCTTGCATCCCACGGCGGGATTGACGCGGATCAGCCCTTCCGTCACCGCTTTTTCCAGTGCCGTCCGACAGCTCGCATGACAGGCGCGAACCATCCGGTCGGACAGCCCCTCTCCCTTCACATCGGTGAACCGCAGTCTGCCGCCACACTTCAGTTTCGCGTAAAACTGCTGGATGTCATTGGTGGTCAGCTTGTTCAGCGGGATTCTTCCGATGGACGGAATGATGTGATGGTAGATACGGTTCTCGTAAGTGGACTGTGTTGTTTCCCGCAGGGTGGGTTTGGAATAATTCTGGTACCAGTAGTCGATCCAGTCGCCGAAGGGCATTTCCGGTTTCAGCCGGTCAGTAGATCGTCCGCATTCTTCTTTCAGCTTTGCCAGCTTTTCCACACACTCCGTCTTGGTTTTCGCCAGGACATTTTTTGTTTTTGCTTTGCCGTTTTCGTCGTAGCCGATGACCACACGCCCTTCCCACCGTCCGTCATTCCGCAGTCTCAGCGTACCTTCACCGTTGTTCCGTCTTCCCTTTGGCATTCAATCACCATCCTTTATCAGTAGTCCTTTTATCATGCTGCCCACGATCACCGATGCATTTTTCTGCATATCACCGGTGACATGGGT
>SVTO01000019.1 GCA_015063745.1 Oscillospiraceae bacterium
AGACTTGTCTTTCCTATTGTACCACCTTAGGAGTTTTTTTGGTATAACCTTTTGTTGCCCACCCGCATAGCGGGTGGTTGTCTGTTTCGCACTTCGTGCTCAACTGCCTAAAGGCATTAATACAAAAATACGGCATACCTCTTTCGGGATATGCCGTATTTTTGATGATTTGTTTTTTCGTACCGTTCAAAACCGGACGTTTTCTTATCCTTCCTGCGCAGCAGTTCTGAGTAAGAAACCTTCACCGGCTTCATACAGGATGCACAGATTGCCGTTTTCATTTCTGGCTGCTATGCCATCGGCTTCTGCGTTCTTCCATTCGCCGGACAGGGGCTCGAAGTATTCCAGACCATCCTTTATATCGATAAATTCAAGTATGTTCTCCCCATTGGGTCCTTCGTTGTATTTCGTATTGGTGATCATAAAGCTGCAGTCGTCAAAGAAGCCTATTAAGAAATCGTCTCCGTTTACAGCACCCAGATCCCCATACCCGGTATACATCCGGCAGTTCTTTTCAAGTTCACTTTTCGATCTCTGCAGATGGAATACCGCTGTAGAGTTCTTTTCGAACAGTTCCTGTCCCAGGGGCAGCAGCCATCCGTTGATCTTCTGTACATCATAGTAATGGGGATAGAGTTCACCCTGATCACTGATAATCGCATTGAACATGCTTTCCGTCTGATAATAATGAATCATCAAAGTGAAATAGGAAACACGCTTCATACCGTATGTCAGGGAGGTATTTACTTCCCACATCAGCTGGCTGTAGGTAAGGTCATCGAATTTCAGATGCTTGGACAACAGTACGATGAGCATGGGATCCAACCCACTCTCCAGAGCTTTGTCACGAATCAGTTCCATGTTCGTGAAATACCCCTCGTTTGCCCGTCCGCCTAACTTGAAATGATAATGATCGTAACTGATATAGTGGGGATCTACCTGGTCTACAAATGCATCCAGATATTCCTTGTATGTCTTTGTACCCAGCTGTTCTGCGGATGCATAAGTGGGGAACAGGTTGATGAATGTGGTTTTATAGGGGGAATGCTTGCGGAATGCAGAGACGATCTTGCCAAGGATCGCAAATCTCGTCTCGCAGGGTTCATCCTGTATCCACCATCCCTCGATTATGTCATCATACTCCGCATAGTCGGCAACAACCGCCGCGATAATACTGTCTACCTCCTCCTGAGATACATCGGGAGACAGAAGCGGGTCTGCACCCATGATCTCCTGGATGCGGGAATCCCACAGCGCCGAACAGGTCAGACCGTATTTTCTCAACACTTCCAGTGCGGCTTTGTTCTGTTCCAGAGAACTGTATTCCAGAGGAATACTGGTAAACCCGCAATCTTTGATTTTTCCTATGATATCTTCATTACTCATAGTTTCATAGTGGGGTCCCCAGAAGTAAGTGATCTCAAACTGTTTCATACCGTTTGTCTCTCTGACATCCGTTTCCGCAAAAGTATAACGGTACTGTACAGTCACGGTAACAGGATAGAATTCTCCGTTATAGGGGAAATAGGCAGTTACATCCAGAGAACGCACGGAGGTACCGGCAGAAACTGGCAGGGCAACGGTACCCAACAACACTCCACAAAGCAACAGACAGGCGACCGTTCTTTTTTTCTTCCCGGAAAGGACCGCTATCACGATCACAAGTATCACAACGGCGAAAACAATACCGCCGATCAAAACCCAGGTAC
The DNA here is from genome assembly GCA_015063745.1 of Oscillospiraceae bacterium. Taxonomy (GTDB): domain Bacteria; phylum Bacillota; class Clostridia; order Oscillospirales; family CAG-272; genus UMGS1696. The sequence goes on from SVTO01000019.1 coordinate 1,710, forward strand.
CGCAGGAAATGCCCGCGACATCCGTATGACGGATCTGCGCGGTAATTTCTGCCGTTTCGCCTTCAGCAATCACAGGGGCATATTCCGTCTCACCTTTTACAAGCACAAGGGATTCCGGCAATACAATGGAAACAGCAATATCAGATACATAACCGCCGCTTTCATTGGTAAGGGAGAAATGTATATTCCCCATGCCGGCTTTTTCAGCATTTTCCGTAACGTCCAAAACAGCCACCAGTCCATCTTTGGCTTTTGTGACATTGGATTCGTACTCGGTTTCTTCCTGAGCCGACACGGCCTGACAACAGAAAATGCATACAAGCATCGTCGTCAAAAGCAATGAAAGCGCTCGGCGCAAACCGGCTTTGGGGTGTTTTACATACATTTTATTTTTCTCCTCAGTTCTTACAGTTTTACTTCCTCATGGGTTTCCGCGCTCTTGTAGATACCGTCCAGCATTCTCTGGATGGTAATAGCGTCTTCCATAGGAGAAATCGGTGTCTTCCCTTCGTTGACACATTCCGCGAAATGCTTGATTTCTTCCACAAAGAAGTTGTTGCCAACCACTTCCGGCTGATAGTCGCACAGGTAACCTTCTTCGTCTTCACCGTAAATGGTCAGGGGGCCGAAGGTACAGCCTGCTTTGTCACCGAAAATCTGGGTGGTGTTTACTTCGGGACCGTTGATGGCCCAGGATACTTCTGCCATCATGGTCTTGCCGCCTTCGAAACGGAAGAAGATGGTTGCGGAGTCTTCGGTATCAAATACACCGTTGCCCATGCCAAAAGGCATCCATCTGTCAATACCCTTGGTCTTGAAATCACCGATGCGGTAGGATACTTCCGCAGATACGGATACCGGCTTGGGTCTGTCCATCAGGTACCAGGTACGGTCAATGGCGTGTACGCCGATGTCCAGAACGGGACCGCCGCCTGCCAGTGCCTTTTCGGTGAACCAGCCGCCCGGGGTTCCTCTGCGGCGTACGTACTGGGTCTTTGCAGCATAGATTTCGCCGAATACGCCCTGTTCGTACAACTCGCGCATTTTGATCTGTTCGCCGCCGTAACGGGTTACAACTGCCAGCATGAACTGTACGCCGGCTTCCTTTACGGCCGCTTCCATTGCCAGGCCCTGTTCCAGGGTAGCGGCCAGGGGCTTTTCGCACAGGATATGCTTGCCGGCCTTGGCTGCGGCGATACATACGGGTGCATGAGCGGCGGTCCAGGTGCAGATATCGATGTAGTCCACCTCCACATTGGTCAGCAGCTCTTCCACGGATGCAAAGTAGTGGGGGATACCGAACTTTTCCGCAGCAGCCTGTGCTCTTTCGGGAACGATGTCCGCGATGGCAACCACTTCCACGATGTCCTTCAGTTCTTCATACGCGGGCAGGTGTGCCGTTGTACCGATACCGCCGGCGCCGACGATACCTACTCTCAGTTTCTTAGCCATAATAGTTTACCTTTTATCGAATATTCGATAATTCCTTTCCGGATAAAATTTTCAGTCTTTTTTGGTCAGTGCGAAGGAGACACAAAGCAGTGCCGCCATGATGCACAGCACCGAAATCTCCGGCAGCCATTCCACGAAGGGCACCGGGGGATCGGCGAAGAAATAATACTGCGTGTCCTCCACCACAATGTGATAGAACAGGGGCAGTGCAAACAGGGGATACAGAAGCTTTTTTGTGGGGATCACGCCAAAGAGGGTCAATGCGTATGTACTGAGCACCGTCAGATACAGAATCACGCACAAAAATGTGTGGATCAGGGTATCAAAGGTATTGGCCTTCAGGATAAAGAACACCACGCCCAGAAATACGGATATGCAGGTGAGCCGCACTTCCCGGCCGATGAAGCAGACCACGGCGATAAAGGCCACCGCCGCCGCCACCGGGAACAGGTAATGGATCACCCATTCCAGTCCGTGCACGGGATGCAGAGCGAAATACACGGTACGGATCACCGCCGCCGCGATCATGAACAGAACGGACAGGATCACGCCGGGATGGGTCGGTTTTACATAGTAAGGGGAATGCTGCATGGGCAATACTCCTTTCTGTCCCGTTTCTCCCGGATTACCACTTGGCGTGGATATTGTGTACGCCGCCCTTGCCGATGAAGCCGACCTGGGCAAAATCTTCGGGATGATTGCGGATGATGTAGTCGATGTAGGTCATGGTCATCTGCGCGGTGAACAGGTATCCGGCTGCGTTCATGTGTCCGGCGAGGTAGAAGTTCTTTTTGAACACATCGTCGTACACCGGTGCGTACTTGAACAGGTCCAGCACATAAGTAAATTCGAACAGACCTGCGATCTGGTGGATCAGTTCTGCGAATTTTTCCACTTTTGCCGTCCATTCTGCCGTATCGCCGCCCGCGCGGGGAATGGTCATTAAAAAGAAGCGGCACTTGGGGGAGATTTCCCTGTATTTCTGGATGATCTTTCCGTAGTATCCGGCGAAAGTGGGTTTATTGTTTTCAGGGTTGGTCAGGTCGATATCGTCGATGGTACCGACTTCGATACTGGTATTGCAGATATCGTTGAGGCCCAGCGCCATGATATATGCCTGGCAGGCCAGATCCGGGTTCCAGAAATCGTTATTGTCTGCGAAAGAGTCACAGTATTCCTTCGCCGTCATACCGCCGCGGGAGAAGTTATACACCTTTGCGCCGATGGCTCTGGCGATATACTGGCCCCAGGAATATTCGTAGTAGTCATTATAACCGACCTTTCCCTCTTCGTCGCAGGATTCGTGCTCACCGGAGGACAGGCTGTCGCCGATGCAGCCGATGGTACGGAAAATCGCTGTCAGACCGCCGTGAGGTTTGATTTCGTCCAGCGGATTTTCGCCTTCAATCGCATAATATTTTGAAATATCCATTTTTTCTCCGATCCTTACAGTTTTGTTTACCACTTGGCGTGGATATTGTGTACGCCGCCCTTGCCGATGAAGCCGGTCTGGGTGAAATCTTCGGGGTGATTACGGATGATATAGTCGATATAGGTCATGGTCATCTGTGCGGTAAGCCAGTAGCCGGATGCGTTCATATGGCCGCCGAGGTAGAAGGTATCCTTGAACTTTTCGTCGTACACGGGAGCGTACTTATGGAAGTCGATGACATAGGTAAAGGGGAACAGCCCGGCCATCTGATGGAGCAGAGCGGCATAGGCTTCCTTGAGTTCTGCGCAGTTTGCGGGGTCGGAGGTTTCCTTCGGCATGGTCATGAGGAAGAAGCGTGCTTTCGGGGAGATCTTCTGACACTGCTGGATGATTCTGCCGTACCAGCCGGCGAGGGTACCTTTATTATTCTCGGGATTTTCGAGGTCGATATCCTCGATCTTACCGAGGTAACTCATGCTCTGGCCGAACATAACTTCATTGAAGCCCATAGCGATGATATAAGCCTGGCAGGCATTTTCTTCTCTGTAGCATCCGCAGGTTTCCGCGAAGCTTCTGTGGAAGGCATCTGCGGTCATACCACCGCGGGAGAAATTATAGACCTTTGCGCCGGTAGTTCTGGCGATATGCTGGCCCCAGGAATACTCGTACATATCATGGTATCCCTTTTCGCCATCGTCGTTGGTGGATTCGAACTCACCGGAGGACAGGCTATCGCCGATACATCCGATGGTACGGAAAATCGCGGTAAGGCCTCCGTCGGGTTTCATGGTATCAAGGGGGTTTTCTTCTTCTATGGCGTAGTATTTTTTGATGTCCATGGTTTTTCTCCTTTATTTTTGGGGTATGTTTTATTCGGGTTCTTTTATATGGTATCACAAATATGGGGGGTTGTCAATGATATCTTTTTTGTATTTTTCTTTTTTTCTCTCTACGGTTGGTGTTTCTAAAATCATTTGTTTTTTGTCCTGTACGGACGGGTATTTTTTTACCACTCTTTGTGTCGTGCTATCGTTCATTTTTTGGTGTCCTGTGCGGACGGGCAGCTATTTACTACTCTTTGTGTCGTGCAAATCGTTTATTTTTGGTGTCCTGTGCGGACGGCACTTAGAGAGGCCTGCAGGCGCGAGGCCCCTCTAAGAACTCCCCCGCTTTGGTGAAAGGGTGGTGGTTTTTGGGTCGGGCGGTTCTTTGGGTTTGGCAATCTCGTTTTTCAATTATGGCTAACCGCCGGAGGGGTGCGGGGGTGGAGAGATACCGTTGACGGGTGGTTTTGTGGAAAAGTGGGTTTGTGCACAGAAGAATGTGCCGTGCAGGAAGAATTACGCTGCCGCTTGGTGAGTTGGGAGAGGTTGTTGGTTTGGGATTTGGTTGGTTTCAGTAGTTGAGTTTCTTTTTAATTAGGCTGCCGCGGGATGAATAGGGGAGTTAGTCTGCTAACGGTTTCTACAGATTAAGGGTGGTTCGCCTACAGTACAAGGTTGGGTGCATTATAAATTTGGGCTGACCGCCATGTCTTAGGACTGCCATTCAGTCTTCGCGCGGTTAGCACGGATGAGACCGCACCCAATCCACATCACTGTACACTACTAAACTACACCTAATCTCAACAGTATGCCACCACTCTCGCACCCCTCCCGCGGTCAGCGCTGATTTGCATCCTCCACTACTTTGACAACACTAACAGCCAATACCGGACCAACAATGCTCTTAATAAAGCGGGGGAGTTCTTAGAGGGGCCTCGCTTTGGCAGGTCCCTCTAAGTGCCGTCCGCACAGGACACCAAAAATAAACGATAGCACGACTCATCGAGTAGTAAATAGCTGCCCGTCCGCCAAGGACAAAAAAGAATAAGCGATTTAGCCAAACAAAGAGTAGTAAAAGAATGCCCGTCCGCAAAGGACAAAAAAGAAAAAAGCGATTTAGTCCCCCAAAACCGTAGAGAGAAAAAAGAAAAATAAGAAAAGAAAAACCTTGAAATCCAAAGAAAAATCTGCTATAGTATATAATAGGATGAAATTTGTCCCCCCGGAGGAAAAAACATGCTGAAAACAAAAATAGTGTGCACTCTTGGACCAGCGTCCAATAGTGAAGATATGATAGAAAAACTGATCCGCGCGGGAATGAACGTCGCGAGACTCAACTTCTCCCATGGTACACATGAGGAACACGCCGAGGTCATCGACCGGATTAAAAGAGCAAGAGCAAAACTGCAGGTGCCCGTCGCTATTATGCTCGATACAAAAGGACCCGAAATCCGCCTGCGGAAGTTTGCCGGAAATGAAGTTACGATCCAGACCGGCGCTTCCTTTACCCTTACTACAGAAGATATCGTCGGTAATGCGGAAATCGCCTCCATTACTTACCCCAATCTCCCCAAAGAACTCAAACCGGGGGACGCCGTCCTGCTGGATGACGGTAATATCTCCCTGTCCGTTGCCGAATGTACCGATACCGAAATCCGCTGTACCGTTACATACGGCGGGGTCATCAAAAGCGGTAAGGGCGTCAATATTCCCAATATCCACCTCGATATGGTCCACCTCAGCGATAAGGATAAGGCAGACCTGATCTTCGGTATCGAACATGACGTGGATTTCATCGCCGCCAGCTTTATGCGCAATAAAATGGACGTTATCGGTATGCGTAAATTCCTCGACTATAACGGCGGTCACTCCATCAAGATCATCTCCAAAATCGAAAACCTCGAGGGCGTGGACAACTTTGACGAGATTCTCAATGAATCCGACGGTATTATGGTCGCCAGAGGGGATATGGGCGTGGAAGTCAACTTTGAAAGACTCCCCGGTATCCAGAAACGCTTCATCAAAGCCTGCTACCAGAGCGGCAAGATGGTCATCACCGCTACCCAGATGCTGGAATCCATGATCGAACATTCCAACCCCACCAGAGCCGAAATTTCCGACGTTGCCAATGCCGTATTCGACGGTACCAGTGCCGTTATGCTCTCCGGGGAAACCGCTGTGGGCAAATACCCCCTCCGTGCCGTGGCCGCTATGGCGAAAATCGCCGAACAGGCCGAACAGGATGCGGTACTGCTCAATGCCTATGACAACATGAGCTACAAGATGGATTACGATGACATCACCAACGCCATCTGCGACGCAGCCTGCACCACCGCAAAGGACAGCCGCGCCAGAGCCATCATCACCATGACCGCTTCCGGAAGAAGTGCGCGCCGTATGTCCAAGTTCCGTCCCACCCAGCCCATCGTGGCCGCAACACCCGTTGAAAAGACCTACCATCAGCTGGCTCTGTCCTGGGGTGTGTATCCCGTGCTGGCCAGACTGCAGGAAAGTCAGGAAGGTCTGATCCGTCACGCCATTGACTGCGCGAAGCAGATCGACATCGTGGCCGAAGGAGACCGCGTGGTCGTCTGTGCCGGTGTGCCCGTAGGTGTGCCCGGTACCACCAATCTGCTGAAGGTGGAAGTCATCGGCGGTCGGGAATAATAAGCTTACAATATTTATATAACAAAAAACTGCGGAATACCCAGACATTGTGTCCGGATATTTCCGCAGTTTTTTTATGTATTTCAGTCTTCGAAATAGATTTCCCTGCCGGTTTCGCTGGAATCGTAGATGCCCTGCATCAGGCGGGAGGTCAGGATATTGCGGTCGATATGGGAAGGCAGCTTTTCGCCGGTCTGTACACAGGATACAAAAGCGTTGATCTCCTTCTGGAACATATCTTCCGGGGTATATTCGGTGGAATAATCGTACAGCTTGCCGTCCTTTGTGGTGTATACGCGGAAGTCGCCGCCGTACTGAAGCCGGATACCGGATTTGGTACCCAGAAAATCAATGAAGGTATCCTTCTGACCGATGTTCTGTGCCCATGCGCCGTTCAGAGAAATGGTGGGACCTTCCGTGCGGACAAAAGCGGTTACGCAGTCATCCACGTCATAGGTACCGTTCAGATCCTTGGTGTTTTCCGCCCACATACCTTCGTAGACGTAGTTCTCCATGTCCACGCCCAGTCGGCTGAAGGCTTTGCCGGATACGGTCAGAGGCTTGGGGTCGCCGGTACAGTACATAACGATGTCCAGATAATGCACGCCCCAGTCAATCAGCACACCGCCGCCTGCGATTTCCTTGGTGGTGAATGCGCCGCCCAGTCCCGGAATGGAACGGTGGTCGCGGAAGGATACGTATACATGATAGATCTCCCCCAGCTCTCCGGCGTCGATCAGCTTCTTGATCTCGTTTACCGCGGTATTGAAGCGGTTTACCACACCGATATTCAGAGTCAAGCCGGTTTCGTGCTGGGCGTCCTGCATGGCCTTTGCTTCCGCGTAGGTGCGGGCGGCGGGCTTTTCGCAGAGGACGTGCTTGCCGGCGTGAAGGGCGTCGATGGAGATAACGGTATGCATTTTGTTGGGTGTGCATACGGAAATGGCCGTAACTTCCGGGTCTGCCAGAACGTCGTGGTAGTCCGTTACCGCAATACCGCAGCCGTACCGTGCCACAGCCGCTTCGGCTCTTTCCGGGATGATGTCACAGAAATACCTGATCTCCGCATCCTCACAGCGCAGGTAGGAGGGAATATGACAGGAATTGGCGATGGTGCCGCATCCGATTATACCGATAATTACTTTGGACATATGCTTTCTCCTATTTGAATCAGACATTGGCTGCGGGATTGTTCTGCTGGGGCGGCTGACCGGGCATCATGCCGATGATCACCGGAGGATTGCCGCTTGCGGAGGTGATCTCACCTACCAGCAGAGAAATACGGGAGGAAATATTGGCAACCAGAGGCATGCAGTTCTTGCGGAATTCTGCCGCCATGTCCACGGTCTTCCAGTCCACCTCGTCCCTTGTGCCGGGGTTGAACACCAGCATTACCGCAAAGGATACGGACAGAACGAAGGGTCCTTCGGGTTCAAACTTCAGGGTGCGGTTATAGGTGATCTTTACACCGGTATTGCCCAGAACCTGTGCCACAACGGTGTCCTTGCCGGTCAGCTTGTAGCCCTGAGCGCCCGCTTCCGGCTTTGTGGTTTCGTAGCTTATGTTTTCCAGAAATACCCGTCTGTCTGCCAGAAAATACCGGTTGAAGTCAAAGCCGGCGGTTTTGTTCTGCTCCGGCGCTTGGGCCGGTGTGTTCTGTTCTTCGGGGATTTCGTTGTTTTTCTTTCCAAACAGTGCCATGTCGATGTTTCCTTTACTGTTATACTGATTTATTTTTCCATGATCTGAAAAGCCTGCCAGCCAAGCTCTTTGTCATACGCTGTGACCAGTCCGGAGGATGCCTGGGAGATATGCTCGTAGGCAAAGGGCAGGATGATGTTGCCCTTGGTATCGATCATGCCGACCCGTCCGTCAGCGGTGGTCAGAGCGGACAGCCCGTCCACAAAAGGTGCGGCGGATGCGTAAATCGGCTCGGCAATCCAGTTGCCCGTATAGTCCATAACGCCCACTTTGCCGTTCTTTTCCAGCACGATCATACCGTCGCTGTAGGAGAGCAGCTTATAACCGGCGGGCAGGGGGAACTCGTTGCCGTACCGGTCAATGAGCACATCCTCATCAATGATCACGCGGATCACGTTGTACACCACCAGGCCGGAATAGTCGATGATCTGCTTCCGCACACGGATCAGGCCGTGGTCCATGTAGAAGGAACCGATGGATTCGATACCGTTTGTCAGGGGCATACGGTAGCAGGTGATTACGTGCCGTTCGTAGGAGGCCATATAGTGGGACTTCACTTCGCCCAGCACTCTGTTTCCGTTTTCGTTGATGAAATACAGAGCACCGCGGTCGGTGTTTTCCATGACCGCAGACAGACCGGAACGGAATGCATAGGCTTCCATGTACTTATAACCGGTCAGGTCGGTGCCGTTTTTGTAGTAGGCGATCAGGGGCTTTTCTGCCAGAGGCGCGTTGATGGCGGCGGCTTTTTCCTCTTTCTGCCGTTCGTAGTACACCGTGTTCCGCTTTTCTTCGTTCACAAGGGTGTCATACCATTCCTGCCATTCCTTGTCCGCTTCCCATTCGCTTTCCGCTTCTTCCTCGATACGGGTCTGGAAAGCTTCTTCCTCTTCCCACACCTTCTCCAGCGCCGGATTATCACTCACGCCGTAGGATACGGGATAGTCGAAGTACAGGCCTCTGTTGTCCCTCTCGTCATCGTAATTGGCAAATTCAAAGGCCGAGCCGTCGTAGGACAGCTTGTACCAGGCCTTCACCATACCCTGTGCCGCATCCCATTTCCAGCGGTAGAACAGGGGGGTGCCGTATTTGTCACGGGTATTGCCGGGGATGATCTGGGTTTCGTCAAAGCGCATCAGCACCTTGCCGTTTTTGTACAGCAGCTGGGTGTATTCCCCGTCGTCGTACAGCATATATCCCATGTACAGGGACAGAACGGGACGCGGGGTTTCTTCGGTCACAACGGTTGTGGTGATCTCACCGATGTCGTCCGGATAGTGGTATACGATATTTTCCTTCGTCATGGAGGAAACGGAATAGGTATTCGGCAGGGGCATGGGCAGGGTGATTTTCCCCAGCCGCATGGTATCGCTGTTCCATACTCCGGTGGAATCCCCATAGCCTTCGGCAGCCAGCTCCTCCTTGGCGGGAATTTCCCTGTGTTCCCCGGAAATCTGCAGGGTGTCGATGATGTTGATTACATTCTTATCTTCCGGTACCGCTTCGGACAGGGCTGTTTCGGCTGTTTCGGCTGTTTCCGGATTTTCCGTTTCACCGACGTTTTCCGTATCTCTGTCGGGTGCAGCCGTTTCCGCCGTACCCGTTTCGGGAAGCATCAGCTGGCTGTTTGTCTCGGTTCTGTCCGCTGACGGCTTTTCTCCGTATTTTTCGATCACTTTCGGGAACAGAGCAAAAGCGACACCGAACACAATTACAGCCGCGGCGATACGGGCTATGTATTTCTTATATTTCGCTATATTATAATTCATTTCACCGTGGATCCTTTACTTATGGTAACGGGAACCTTTGTTGATTTCGAATGCCCGGTAGATGGCTTCGCTGAGCACCAGTCTGGCCAGCTTATGGGGCAGGGTCAGGCGGGAGAGGGACATACGGTAATCCGCTGCCTTCTTTACCCGGTCCGACAGGCCGTAGGAAGAGCCGATGATGAATGCCGCACCGCTTTTGCCGGACAGGGCTGCATTCTCCAGCATTTCCGCCAGTTCCTCGGAGGAAGGCTGCTTCCCTTCCACGCACATGGCGAACACATAATACTGTCTGGGGATCTCGGCCAGTATACGGTCGGCCTCTTTTTCCAGGGCATTTTTGATCTCGGTCTGGGAGGGGTCTGCGGAGAGGGGTTCGGGTTTCAGATCCCGGATCTCCACCGTTCCGTTTCCCAGCCGTTTGTAATACTCGGTGCACAGGGCTTCGTAACCCTTTTCCGTGGTGCCGCCGAGGGAGATGATCTTGATTTTCATGAGAACAGCCACAGCTCAATATAGCTGATCGCCACGGTAACTACCATGGGCAGCAGCACATAAAGAAGCTTCTTTCCTTTTTCTCTGCCGGCAGCGAGCTTTTCCAGATACTCCGTTTTCTGCCCGGTCGTCCAGTCCGCGGGAAGATCTTCTGCCGTGACCTTCCGGCTGTCGAAGCTGTATCCGTTGAGTATGTAGAAAGCAATGATCAGTCCCGCCAGCGCCGCCATGTACAGGCCGGTGCCGATATAGTAAATGATGGGCAGCTGTAGTTTTTCGCCCAGGGCAATGATGATCCGGAATCCGCCGTAGAGCAGGACGAAATTCAGAAACAGAAAGCCGAGCTTGCGGAAAACCGCTTTTACATCCACATTGTTACTCGGTTTCATGACTTATTTCACCACCTGAACCGCACCGGAACGGCGTACCTGCAGAATGTGGCAGGAACCTGCGCCGAACACGCTGTCCATGTATTCCCGGTAGGCTTTGGTATGGGTCACGGGAACAAATACCTGGATGGTACCCGCAAATCCGCCGCCGTGTACTCTGCATACGGCACCGGTTCCGGCAAGGAAGTTTTCCGTCAGGCACAGCGCCAGGGACAGACCCTGTTCCCCTACGTTCTTGGTGGTATAAACGTTCTGGAGATACTTGAAGCTGGAGCTGCCGCTGCCGACAACGCCTTCCTTGAAGCGGTCCATGTCGCCTTCCATCAGCCCGGCAACCTGCATATCCACTCTCTTGTTTTCCGCAAAGAAGTGCATGGCACGCATTACGGCTCTGTCACCGCATACCTGACGGATACGCACGATATCCGCAAGCAGTGCTTCTTCGTTTGTTTCTCTGAGTACGGACACGCCCAGTTCTCTTGCAACCATCTTCATTTCCGCCGGTACGGAAGCGTAGTCTTCGTTCAGATCCGCATGGTTGCCGCCGGTGTTGACGATGCACAGGGCATAACCCAGTTCGTTCATGTCAAAGCCGATTTTCCGAATGATCGGATTCTTCGGATCGGCGAAGTCGATGGTGATGAAGCCGCCCACGGCGCAGGCAGTCTGATCCATCAGGCCGCAGGGCTTGCCGAAGTATTCGTTTTCCGCATACTGTGCCATTTTGGCGATCTCCACGTTGGAAACCTTGCCGTCGTTGTACAGGTGGTTGAGAATATTGCCCACCATAACCTCGAAAGCGGCGGAAGAGCTGATACCGGAGCCTTTCAGCACGTTGGAGGTGGTATATGCGTCAAATCCGCCCACCTTGTAGCCGGCGTTCAGGAAAGCCTTTTCCATACCGGCGATGATGGAAGCGGAGGTGAAGAATTTCGCAGGATCGGGTGCGTCGATGGCGGCAGGTTCCACAATGTCTTCCGGGAATCCGGCGGACTGGATGCGGATCACGCCGTTGTCGGCAGGCTTGGCAAAGGCTAAGATGTCCAGATTTACGCTGGCAGCGATTACCTTGCCGTGGTTATGGTCGGTGTGGTTGCCGGAGATCTCGCTGCGGCCGCCTACGGAATAAAGGGATACGTCCCCGTCTTCGCCGTATTTGGCACCGAAAGCATCACAGGCTTCGGCGTAGCGGATTCTCTGGGCGGCAATATCATCCGCCGTAACGGACAGATCCTCGGACAGCACTTTGTCGATGCCGCCGGAGAGGATATATTCTTTCAGTTCGTTTCTTTTCATATGCAAACCCCTTTCGTTTCCGGGAAAATTCTGTTTTCGGAAATTTATGTACATATATTATACCATAAAAACCAAATTAGACAATAGAGAATTTATGAATTCTTATCCGGACTTGTATGGAATTTCTTTCCCGTGTGAAAAATCCGGAAAAGAATACAGAAAATCATCTTCGCCCCATTGCAAAATATGCACTGCTGTGGTATAATAAAGGAATACGAACGAATGTTTGATTTTCCCGAAAAAGGAGGAGCTGTTATGTGGGACGACAAAAAAGAAGCGCCCGAAAACACGGCGGATGAAGGGGACAATTTCTGGTCCCTGCCCGTGACACACACGAAAAGCTACCGTCAGCCTTCCTTTGAGGGACGTACCATGGATACGGTGCCGATCGGGTCGGATGAGGACGAAAAAGCATCCCACGGCGAAAAGATCCCGCCCAGAGAAAAGGATGCGCCCGTGAGCCGTCCTGTACGGTCTGCGGATCGTGTGCCCTCCTACCGGACCTCCGTATATGCCGGGGATGGGTACAAGGCCTACGGCAGGGATGCCCGAGGATGGCCGGAGAAAAAGACGGAGGATGTGGATTTCAACGATCTGCCCGTCCGTCCGAAGCAGAAGCACGCCGCCGGGGAGACGCTTTCGGAAAGAACGGGCAGCGGCTGGCTCATCCGACAGATCACCGTACGCCGCTGGATCAACGATTTCTCCTTCTACGGCCGGTTCGCCCATGATGCGGAGATCAGCCACAACCGATGCGGAAAGCCCGAAGACGGCGGGGAGGCGGTTCCCTTTTTCGCCTATGTGCCCCAGTACGCCCAGATGAACAGCCGGCAGCTCGGTTATTATCTCTGGTTCCGGGACCAGACAAAGGCCGGTGTATATCCCCAGGCGGATATGGCGTATATTGTACTGTATGTATTCGAAATTCTGAATCTGCCCCATCTGATCCCGCCGGCGGAAGGGATTGAGATCCTGTGCCGTCTGTGGGTGCATTACAGGCAGATCTATCCCAGACTGGACAGCTATCTCGGCGAGTGGGTACCAGATTATTCCATGATCCACGATGTACCCCTGCCCTCTCTGGTGTTCGCCATTCTGCCGGAAATCGTCCGCAAGGCACAGTTCAAGGAATTCTATCTGGATTTCATCCGAGAAGCGGACAGGCGGGATATGGAAACGCTGGCGGACATTCTCATCGAGGCCTATTCGGATTACGACTACCGCAAGAGCCGGTATTACAACACCAACAAGGAACTGTTCGACCGGGAGATCCGCGGGGCTTTGTGTGCGGTGCTCACCGATGCGTGGCAGAAGAAGCGGGATATTTTTGTTCTCGACCGTACCTATCGGCTGACAAGGGACGCCTACTGCGGTGCCATTGCCCAGACGGATGTGAAGCGGCGGATCGATATTTCCTTCCATTCCTGCATCCGTCCGCCGGAAACACGGAAATTTGTGACGGATATTGTAAAGTATGCGGAAAACCGACTGCGTCTGCAGCTGCGGATCAAATCCAAGCTGGGAGATGCGGGGATTTCGCCGGAAGACCGGAAGTTGGTGGACGAATACTTCGGCGGCGAGCCTGTTCCCTCCGGTACACGCAGGAAGGAAGCGGCAGAACCGGAATATCTGAAGTTGTACGAAGCAGAGTCCTCCGGGTTTGATTTTTCCTCCGCGGGTGCCATTGAAGCGGCGTCCTGGAGCAACACGGAAAAACTGACGGAAGAGGAGATCTTTGCCGTTCCCGTATCCGCGTGTGACAGCGGGGAGGATGAATCCGAGGATCTGTTTTCCGTCGGTCTGTCCACCGATACGGCAGAGGAGATTCTCTCCGGACCGGCTATGGCGGACACGGAAGAGGATTCTGCGGCGGAAAGTTCTCAGGCAGCGGATTTTGTCAGGGAAGATACAGCGGAATATGTTTTGGAAAAAGCGGCGGTTCGTGCGCTGCTTACGGGCAATTTTTCGGAATTCTGCAGGGAACGGGGACTTTTCCCGGGGCAGATGACGGATGCCGTAAACGAAATTTTCCTGGACCTGATCGGGGATATCCTCATCGAGGACAACGGTACGGGGAAGGATTTTCACATATTGGATGATTACAGGGAGGAAGCGGAAACGTGGAGCAGAACCTGAATGTAAAAAAAGTACCGAAGCGGATTCTGGGGACCTTGCTGTCCGCTGTATCCGCCGGGGTTGTGCCCAGAGTGGGTGCGCCCTATATTGCCATCGGCCGGCTGGATGAGATCGAAGCCCTGACGACTTCCCTGACCAGAGTGGCCGACGGAGAAGGAAGCTGTAAATTCATCATCGGCCGGTACGGTTCCGGTAAGAGCTTTCTCATACAGCTCTCCAGAGGCTATGCGCTGGACAAGGGATTTCTGACGGCGGACTGCGATCTGTCCCCCGAAAGAAAGCTGTCCGGTTCCGGCGGTGCGGGGCTTTCCACCTACAGAGAACTGATGAAAAATCTCGCCTGCAAGACCCAGCCCGACGGCGGTGCGCTTCCGGTGATCATCAGCCGCTGGTTCAGTCAGATCCGGGCTTCCCTGGCGGAAGAGGGGATGGACACGGAATCCGCCGCCTTTGATGAAGCCTTCGGCAAGCGGATCCTGCAGACGGTACGGGAACTGGAAAGCGATGTGGGCGGATTCGATTTCGCCATCGTTATGCGGGAGTACTACAATGCCTACCGGACGGAGGATGATCTGAAGATGTCCGCCTGTCTCCGCTGGTTCCGCGGGGAATACAACACCCGTACGGAAGCCAGACAGGCCCTGGGTATCCGTTCCGTCTCCGTCATCAACGACGACAACTGGTACGATCACTTAAAGCTCATCACGGCCTTCGCCAGACTGGTGGGCTATGCGGGGCTGTGCATTTTCATTGACGAATGTGTGAATCTGTTCAAGATCTCCAACCGTCTGTCCCGCGAGAACAATTACGAAAAAATCCTCGCTATGTTCAACGACACCATGCAGGGCAGAGCGCCGGGTATGATGATCGTTTTCGGCGGCACACCCCAGTTTCTGGAGGACAGCCGGCGCGGTCTGTTCAGCTATGAAGCTCTGAGAAGCCGGCTTGCCGACGGTCGTTTCGGCGGGGAAGGACTGCGGAGCATCATGTCCCCCGTTCTGCGGCTGAAGCGGCTTTCCGACAGTGAACTGCTGGCGCTGGTTATGCGTCTCACCGCCCTGCACGGCGAATACCACGGCTATACACCGACGGTTACGGGAGATCAGATGGTATTGTTCCTGACCGATTCCCTGTCCCGGACCGGTGCCGACACCATGGTAACACCCAGAGAAATTATCAGAGATTATGTCACTTTACTGGATCTTCTGCTGACCAATCCCGACCGGAAGTTCGAGGAGATCTTCGGCGGCATGGCCCGTACGTCGGCCGATCCCGAAGAAGCCGGGGATGTTCCTGCGGAGAAGCCTTCTCCCTCTCCCGGCGGCGGCATCACCATGGAGGATCTGGAATTTTAAAATATATTGCACAGGAGGTTATTATGTCTGTATTTGATTCCTATTCCCCTTTCATCCGCGAATTCATCTATGCGCGTGGCTGGGATCAGCTCAGTGAAATTCAGGTTTCCGCAGCGGATATTCTGTTTCATACGGATCACAACCTCCTGCTCCCTTCCCAGACGGCATCGGGAAAGACCGAAGCGGCCTTTTTCCCCATTCTGTCGGAATTCTATGAGGATATGCCCCGATCCGTTGGGGTAATCTACATTGCGCCGCTGAAATCCCTGATCAACGACCAGTTCGTACGGATCACGGAGCTGTGCAACGAAACGGGAATTCCCGTATATCACTGGCACGGGGATGTGGCGGCTTCTCACAAAAACAAGGTTATGAAGGACCCCAAGGGGATTCTGCAGATCACGCCGGAATCCCTTGAGGGTATGCTCATTCACCGCAACAGCGATCTGCTCCGTCTCTTCGGTGATCTGCGGTACATCATCATCGACGAGATCCACACCCTGACCGGCACCGACCGCGGCAATCAGATCCTCTGTCAGCTGGCCAGACTGCGGGAACGCACCGGTGTCTCTCCCAGACGCATCGGTCTGTCGGCCACCATCGGGGATATGGACCGGGCGGCGGCATGGCTGGGTGCGGCAAGCGGACGGGAAACGGTTGTTCCCGAGATCACCCCGGCGAAAATCCGCTGGCGGCTCGGTATGGAGCATTTCTACATCAAGGAAAAGGATGTGGCGGAAATTCCCTCAGCGGAAAACGCCGGGAATGATGCCATTTCGCTGGATTTGGGATATGAATATATTTACGACTGTACCCGGGACAGAAAAGCGATCGTGTTTTCCAATTCCCGTGAAGAAACCGAATATGTGACCGCCACGCTCAGACAGATTGCGGAACGCCGGGGAGAACCGGATGTATTTCTCATCCACCACGGTTTTCTCTCCGCCTCCATCAGAGAAGAAGCGGAAATGCGGATGAAGGATGACGATCTGCGGCACGTGGTCTGCGCTACGGTCACCATGGAGCTGGGTATCGACATCGGCAGGCTGGAAAGAGTCATCCAGTCCGGTGCGCCCAATACCGTTTCCTCCTTTCTGCAGAGACTGGGCCGAAGCGGCAGACGGGGCGATCCGCCGGAAATGATGATGGTATTCAGAGAAGAAAATCCCCTGCCCAACACGCCCCTGCCCCAGCTGATCCCGTGGGAACTGCTGAAAGCCATTGCGGTGGTGCAGCTCTACATTGAGGAACGCTTTATCGAACCGCCGAACATCCGCAAACAGCCCTACAGTCTCATGTTCCAGCAGACTCTGTCCGTTCTGGCTGCTGCCGGTGCGCTGACTCCTGCGGCTCTGGCGGAAAGAGTTATGGCGCTGCCGCCTTTTCAATATGTGACCAAAGAGGATTACAAGACCCTGATGCTGTCCATGATCCAGAACGACTGGCTGGAAATGACGGAAGAGAGAGAACTGATCCTCGGCCTGCGGGGCGAGAGACTGGTGAACTCCTTCAAGTTCTATGCGGTGTTCAAGGATACGGACGATTATACGGTACGCTGTGAATCCGACGAGATCGGGATTCTCAACAGTCCTCCGCCGGTGGGAGACCGGTTCGCGCTGGCCGGACGGGTTTGGGAAGTGGAGGATCTGGATCTGCCCAGACATCTGATTTATGTAAAACCCGTGAAGGGCAAAATGGAGGTGGCCTGGCCGGGTGATTACGGTGAGGTACACACCAGAATCCTGGAACGGATGCGGCAGGTGCTAAGAGAAGATACCGAATATCCCTACCTGAAGGAAGGGGCGCTGAAGCGTCTGCGGGTGGCAAGAGCCCTTGCACGCAGTACGGGACTGTGCGATCACTCCATTCTGCGGCTGGGCGGCTATACCTGGGCCCTGTTCCCCTGGCTGGGTACCCGTTCCTTCCGCACGCTGAGACGGTATCTGGTGCGCAATGCCGGTGCTTTCCGTCTGTCCGGGCTGGAATTTGAGGGATGCCACTACATGACCTTCAAGCTGGAAGGCGGAAACGGTGACGATCTGATCCGGATGCTTGCCGAAAAGACGGCGGCGGAAGGGGTGGATCTGGAATCCTTAATCGGCGAAACGGAAGCGCCTGTTTTTGAAAAGTATGACGAATTCATTCCCTCAGCCCTTCTGCGCAAGGCGTACCGGGACGACAAGCTCCGCAGTGACGAGATGATCCCCCGTCTGGCCCAGATCGCATCCGAAGGCCGTGCCCCCCGTGCGGCAGACCCGGCGGATATGGAAGAGGTTATGGAAACTTTTGAACATTAAAGGAATATTGTATGCCTGAAAATATTGTGATTCGCGGTGCGCGGATGAATAACTTAAAAAATGTGGATGTGACCATTCCCAGGGACAAGTTGGTGGTTATGACCGGTCTGTCCGGCTCGGGAAAGTCCTCCCTTGCCTTCGACACCCTGTATGCCGAGGGCCACAGACGCTTTGTGGAATCCCTGTCCTCCTATGCCCGCATGTTCCTCGGACAGCTGGACAAGCCGGATATCGATTCCATCGAAGGGCTCTCCCCCGCCATTTCCATTGACCAGAAAACCACCTCCAAAAACCCCCGCTCCACTGTGGGAACCGTTACGGAAATCTACGACTATCTCCGTCTGCTGTATGCCCGTCTGGGTGTGCCCCATTGTCCCGTATGCGGCAAGGAGATCCGCCAGACCACCACGGAAACCATCATTGACAAGATCATGGAAATGCCCGAGGGGGAACGGCTGATGATCCTTGCGCCGGTTGTACGCGGCAAAAAGGGCCGGCATGAGAAGGTTTTTGCGGATGCGAGAAAGAACGGTTATGTCCGTGTCCGTGCGGATGGAATTTTATATGATCTGAACGAAGAAGTGGAGCTGGACAAGAACAAGAAGCACTCCATTGAGCTGGTCATTGACCGTATTGTCATCAAGCCCGACATCCGTACCCGTGTATCCGACTCCGTGGAATGTGCCCTGCGGGAAGCCGACGGGTTTGTATTGTGCGTGACCATGCCCAGAGAAGGTACGGGAACGGAAATTGAGTTTTCCACCAATTACGCCTGTGTGGATCATGGGATCAGCTTCGGGGAACTGGAACCGAGAATGTTCTCCTTCAATAATCCCTTCGGTGCCTGTCCCCGCTGCGCCGGACTTGGCGTTATGCGCTCTGCCACAGCGGATAAGATCCTGCCCGACACTTCCCTTTCCCTGGATGACGGTGCTATCTGTGTCAACGGCTTCAAAACCCTGACGGAGGACAGCTGGAACGGTCCCGTCATCGCTGCGGTGATCGAGCCTCTGGGGGCAAATCTCCATATGCCCATCCGGGATTTCCCGCCGGCGGCACTGGATGCCCTCATGAACGGCTGGCCCACGCCCGTTACCGCTACCCGGTATTTCGGCAACCGTTCCCAGACCCAGACCTTATATTTCTCCGGTCTGATCAAGATGATCGAGGAACGTGCCCAGCCGGGTGCTTTCAATGCGGAATACTACGAACAGTTCCTCACCGATACCGCCTGTCCCGAATGTCACGGAGCCAGACTGAACAAGGAAGCGATTTCCGTTACGGTGGGCGGCTTGAATATTGCACAGTTCTGCGCACTTTCCATTACGGAAGCCCTCGATTTTGTGAATTCCCTTACCTTTACCGATACGGAAATGACCATCGCCAGAGAGATCCTCAAGGAACTGCGCAGCCGTCTCGGATTTCTGGCCAGCGTGGGACTGGAATACCTTACCCTGTCCCGCAGCTCCGGTACACTTTCCGGCGGCGAAGCACAGCGTATCCGGCTGGCCACACAGATCGGTTCCAGTCTGGCGGGGGTTCTGTATATTCTGGACGAGCCTTCCATCGGTCTGCATCAGAGGGACAACACCAAGCTGATCGCCACCCTGAAAAAACTCCGTGATCAGGGCAACAGCGTGATTGTGGTGGAACATGACGAAGAAACTATGGCTGCGGCGGACTATCTGGTAGATATCGGTCCCGGTGCGGGTATACACGGCGGTCAGATCATTGCCTGCGGTACCCCGGAAGAGGTTGCCGCCAACACCGATTCCCTGACCGGGGATTATCTCTCGGGTCGCAAGAAGATTGCCGTACCCAAGGTACGCCGTGCCGGAAACGGAAACTGGCTGAAAATCGTCGGGGCACGTGAGAACAATCTGAAAAACATCGACGTTTCCATTCCCCTTGGGATGTTTGTCTGTGTCACCGGTGTTTCCGGTTCCGGGAAATCGTCCCTGATCAACAGTATTCTCTACCGTGTTCTCGCCCATGATCTGAACCGTGCCATCACCTATCCCGGTGCACACACACGGATCGAGGGGGAAGAGCATCTGGACAAGATCATCGCCATCGACCAGAGTCCCATCGGACGTACGCCCCGTTCCAATCCGGCAACCTATACGGGATTGTTCAACGATATCCGCAATCTCTTCGCCTCCACGCCTTCCGCCAAGCTCCGCGGCTACAATGCGGGACGGTTTTCCTTCAACACCAAAGGGGGCCGGTGCGAAGCCTGTGAAGGGGACGGCGTGAAGCGGATCGAAATGCATTTTCTCTCCGACGTTTATGTGACCTGCGATGTGTGCAAGGGCAAACGGTACAACAGAGAGACGCTGGAAGTAAAGTATAAGGAAAAGACCATTGCGGATGTACTGGATATGACAGCGGAAGAGGGAGCGGCGTTCTTCTCGGAAATTCCGAAAATCGCCTCCCGTCTGCGGCTTCTGTGCGATGTGGGACTGGGATATGTGAAGATCGGTCAGTCCTCCACCACCCTGTCTGGCGGGGAAGCCCAGAGAGTGAAGCTGGCGACGGAACTGTCCAAACGGCAGACCGGCCGGACCATCTACATTCTGGACGAACCCACCACGGGTCTGCACACGGCGGATGTGGAGAAGCTGATCTCTGTACTGAACCGGCTGGTGGAACAGGGCAATTCGGTTGTGGTGATCGAGCACAATCTGGATATGATCAAGACTGCGGATTATATCATCGACATGGGTCCCGAGGGCGGGGACAAGGGCGGTACGGTACTCGCCTGCGGTACGCCTGAGGAGATCTGTGACGTACCGGGTTCCTGGACGGGTGTCTATCTGAAGGACAAGCTTGGAATATGATTTTTTGCGGCGGGCGGCTTTCGGGCTGTCCGCTGTTTTACCGTTTCCTGCGGCTTGGGATATTTTATCGTTACTGTGCATAAAAATACAAAACACACATCGGATAAAAAATTATAAGATTCCCACTTGACACCGGAAGCAGATTGTGGTATACTATGTACCATGATACAGAAATGCAATGACTGGGGAAAACCCATCGGATGAAAGTCTTCAGAGAGTTGTCGTTTGGTGCAAGACAGCGGCTGGTTTCGATGATCTCACCCCACAGCAGTCATCCGAACACTCATTCCCCCCGTATTCTTTGTGGGTTGATGGGTCAGTAGACATGAACGGCATCCTACCGTTATCCGGGAAAGGCATCGTGTTGTGCCTGTTTAAGTGGGTATTTCATTTACCAAACAGAGTGGTACCACGGAAGTTTTGTTCGCTTTCGTCTCTGTCAGAATCTTGTCTGGCGGGATGGAGCGTTTTTTGTTTTTCTGTATTTTCATACATTTTTATTCTGAAAGGACACAAACCGTATGAAACTCTCTTTCTCCACATTGGGTTGTCCCGATTTCGCCTGGACGGATATTTATACGCTGGCCAAGGACTTCGGCTTCCACGGCATTGAGGTACGCGGACTGGGTAACGATATTTTCTCCGTTCACGCTTCCCCCTTCCTCCCCGAAAACATCGAAAACACCAAAGCGACCCTGAAGCAGCTGAAGCTGGAAATCTGCTGTCTCTCTTCCGGATGTGCGCTCCGTTTCGCCGAAAAGCATGAGGAATCCATTGCGGAATTGAAAGAATACATCGCCCTGGCTGCAGCACTCGGTACGCCCTACATCCGTGTTCTGGGCGACCTGACCTCCGGTATCACCACCGATTTTCCCGACGAAAATGTCATCGAACCCATGAAAATTCTCGCCCCCATTGCCGAAGAAGCGGGCGTTATCCTCCTGATCGAAACCAACGGCGTATACTCCGACTCCGCCCGTCTGGCCGATGTTCTGGCACAGATCGGCAGCGACAGCGTGGGTGCGCTCTGGGACTGGAACCATCCCTACCGCTTCAACGGCGAAATGCCCGAAACCACCATCAACAATCTGGGCGCCTATATCAAGCACTGCCACATCAAGGACTCCGTTATGAAGGACGGCAAGGTGGAATACCGTCTCGTAGGTGAAGGCGATCTGCCTCCCATGGCGGAATACATGAAGGCGCTCCGTTCTCTGAATTACGAAGGCTACATCTCCCTCGAATGGCTCAAGCAGTACGACCCCGAGCTGTCCGATGCGGGTATCGTATTCCCCCATTATGCGCACTTTATGTCCCAGTACCTCGGGCTGGATGACGGTACCAAGAGACTGCAGAAGAACAAGCGGGGCGACGGTTACTTCGTATGGGAAAAGGACCAGTTGATCGACATGACTTTCCCCCAGGTGCTGGACCGTATGTGCGAAGAATTCCCGGATCAGTACGCTTTCCGGTTTACCGAATTTGACTATAACAGAACCTATCCCGAATTCCGGGAGGATGTGGATACCTTCGCCCGTGCGTTGATCTCCATGGGCGTGAAGCAGGGGGACCATGTGGCAATCTGGGCGACCAATGTACCCGCGTGGTTCATCACCTTCTGGGCAAGCGTAAAGATCGGTGCGGTTCTCGTTACCGTAAACACCGCCTACAAGATCCACGAGGCCGAATACCTGCTCCGTCAGTCCGACACCCATACGCTGGTTATGGTGGACGGTTACAAGGATTCCGACTATGTGTCCATCATCAAGGAACTGGTGCCCGAGCTGGAAGACAATGAAGAAGTTAAGCCCATCCACAGCCGCAAGCTTCCCTTCCTGCGCAACATCATCACCGTGGATTCCAAGCAGAAGGGCTGCTGGACATGGGATGAAGCTATGGCACAGGCCGAAAAGACCCCCATCGAAGCCGTTTACCGCCGTGCTGCGCTGATCAACAAGCATGATGTATGCAATATGCAGTACACCTCCGGCACCACCGGTTTCCCCAAGGGTGTTATGCTGACCCATTACAACATCGTCAACGACGGTAAGGCCATCGGCGACCGTATGGATCTGTCCACTGCGGACCGTATGATGATTCAGGTACCCATGTTCCACTGTTTCGGCATGGTACTGGCGATGACCGCTTCCATGACCCACGGCGTGACCATGTCCCCCATCTCCGCCTTCTCTCCCAGAAAGGGTCTGCACTGCATCAACAAGGAAAAGATCACCTGCTTCCACGGCGTACCCACCATGTTTATCGCCATGCTGGGGCACGAGGACTTCCCCAAGACCGACTTCTCACATATGCGTACCGGTATCATGGCCGGCTCTCCCTGCCCCGTCAAGGTTATGGAGGAAGTGGTGGAAAAGATGCATATGAGCGAGATCACCATCGTGTACGGTCAGACCGAGGCTTCCCCCGGATGCACCCAGAGTTCCACCGACGACTCCATCGAAACCCGTGTCAATACGGTAGGCCGTGCTTTCTACGGTGTGGAATGTAAGATCGTGGATCCCGAAACCGGACTGGACTGCCCCGATAATGTGGACGGCGAATTCGTGGCCAGAGGCTACAACATCATGAAGGGCTACTACAAAATGCCCGCCGCCACAGCTGCCGCCATCGACAAGGACGGCTGGCTCCACACCGGAGACCTGGCAAGACGTCTGCCCGACGGCAACTACAAGATCACCGGCCGTATCAAGGACATGATCATCCGCGGCGGCGAAAACATTTACCCCAAGGAAATCGAAGACTTTATCTACACCCATCCCAAGGTATCCGACGTACAGGTTATCGGCGTGCCCGACAAGCAGTACGGTGAAGAAATCATGGCGTGCGTAATCCTGAAGCCCGATGTGGAATGTACCGCCGAGGAAATCAAGCAGTACGTTCTGGATCACATGGCCAAGCACAAGACCCCCCGGTATGTTGTATTCGTGGACAGCTTCCCCATGAACGCTGCCGGCAAGATTCTGAAATACAAGATGCGCGAGGATGCAAAGAAGCTGCCCGAATTCAAAGAAGCTGCCAATATTGTTACTGCATAAATACTACAACAAAATACCACAGATAAAACGGAGATTACATACACATCTCCGTTTTTTTGTAAAAATAAGGTTTTTAACAAAAAAGGTCAAAAAAGTCATATAAAAACCGCATAAAACGCATTTATTTGTATTATTATATACAATTCTTTTTGGTTCATTTATAGTATACTATATATTGGGATAAAACAATCAGATGAGGAGGACTATATGAAAAAACTGATTTGTCAATTTTCACTTATATTATTGATTGTTCCGTTTCTCCTTGCAGGGTGCAGCAGTACCACTGTTTCGGAGCCACCCGAAACCGGTGGAGAAACTGTTTTTCAGGAAACTGCTGAAGCAGAAACCGAACAGCCGGCACCTGTTCTTATTCCCTCCAATTATGAAATTTCCTCTACCGATGCCCAGAATATTCTCACACAAGTCGAGTTAGCTCTGGGTAATGCACGTGTCAATCCTTCCACTGTCATCCATGGCGGACAGCAAATGCGTGTATGCCGTACCGACAGAGGTATATACACTGCTTTCATGAAATTCTTCGATGACACCGCTGGTGGGGATAGCGAATTCTATGTAGCGAAGATCGACAATAACAACAACGTTTCATTACTGTATTGCGGTAAGTACTATGGAGATGCATCCACAGTTCTTTTGAACATCGGTCAGGATTCCAACGGAGATATTGTAGTTACTACGGCTACCATGCAGGATCTGAATGCTTACATAATTGATGCAGAAACCGATGCAGTTTCGGAATATTCCGCTCTTGCTACATTCACATCCGGATACCAACCTTCTTACTCACAGGTTATGTTTGATTTTACCAACCGGAAGATCTATGCGTTCTATGCCGGTTGTATGGGTACCAACTTGCAGGTAGATGATGACTATCTTCTGGAATGGTTCAGCTTTGATCTGGATGCCCGGCAGTGGAATGCGCAGAGCACTTACTATGTAGGTGAAGATCTTGGCAGACATTCTTATCTGTTCCCCTTCCCGGATGGCAACGGGGGAGCGTATATTATCGGGGAAAGAGATGTGCATATCGACACTATTTCCGAACAGTTATTTACCACTTCGACCTCCTACAAATATGTATTTGACACCTTGCGTATGTTCCACATTCCGGACTTATCCACAGCAGAAAATGTAACCAATACCGTTATTCATGCGCCCTATACTGAAAAAGGGTTGGAAGGTATCTGGTCCGTGGCTACCAACAACCAGTACGGCGGTGTATTCATGGACAAGGATGGCTATATGCATATCACCTATCAATATTATATATATGATTTGGATGGTGATACGCCCGACTTGGATCAGGATATTCAATACCGTCATGCAGTATACAACGGTATGGAATGTGTTTTCAATGAAAAACTCACTCTGCCAGAGGAAGACAATCTCAACTACAAGCCGATGATCACACAGAGTAGTGATGGTACGCTGTACATGATCGTATGCGAACAGTACGCCAACCCCAGCGTAATTACTGTTTACAAAGCGGAAGATACGCTCGGTACGTCCTGGGCTCTCGCAAAAAGCTACACCTTGGACGGTATCGGTGCTCGTTCCTTCTCCATCAGTGAAGCACGTTCCGGTTCTTTGACGGATGATGTGGTTACCTGTTTCTTCTACGGCGATACG
The DNA here is from genome assembly GCA_015063745.1 of Oscillospiraceae bacterium. Taxonomy (GTDB): domain Bacteria; phylum Bacillota; class Clostridia; order Oscillospirales; family CAG-272; genus UMGS1696. The sequence goes on from SVTO01000019.1 coordinate 27,063, forward strand.
CAATCCGTACACACCTTCACCCTCTCTCTGAAGGATCTGAGCGTTACTCCTGTTCTGGATATTCTGGAAGATTTTGATATTGTCATTGATGAAGTTGTATATTATAAAGCTTACAACACTGCCCATCCATCCAAAATCGTTCATACTGAAAACGGTGCGTATGCTGCTTTCGTGTACAAGTATGAATTCAACAAGTACAGTGTTTATAACTGTACTGAACTGTTCTGCATAGTAAAAATCGCTCCTGACAATACAGTTTCTCTGCTTTACACCGGCTCTTATCAATCTGCGCAAGACAGATATCTGAATATTCAGCAATTATCCGACGGTAAGATCTATGTATTCCAGCCTCACGGAGAATATTTGTACATTATTGACCCGGCAGACGATTCGGTAACAGAACAGGAAGTTACCCTCAAACCCGGAACCGATTTTGCACCGCAGCAGGTCATCGTTATACATGACACCGCTAAGGAAAAAGATTATGCGCTGACCGTCAGCGGTCCCGGTTATACCTGGTATCCGGATTTCATCCGTGTCGACAGTAAATCTATGAATCTGGAAGATGTATCCTTCGCTAAAAGAGCGAAAATGCTTATGTCCCACAATGGGGTTGGATATTACACCGACTATTATTTCTTCCCGGATGGTGCTGACGGTGCTTATGCAGTTGCATCCAAACAAGTAGATCCTCACAATGTGGAAAGCCTGACGTTTGTAGGACGTACCGACAGCCTAAACGATACGATTTCTCTGCTGCATTTTTCAGATCTGAATAAAAACAGTAACATTGAAATTGTGGATATCCAAGCACCCTATACAGCGGAAGCAGCCAACGGAATCTGGTCCGTTGTGAACATGGCGGATTACGGTGATGCTTATATGGATTCCGATGGAAAGCTCCATATATTTTACAGCTACCATCATATTGATCTGGATGATATGGACAGCCGCGGTAATGCTGCACTAAAGACAAATACACTCAAATATTATCATGCGATTTACAACGGTATGGAACTTGTTTCCTGTGAAGAACTTATCCTTGACGGACTGAGCGAAAATGCTGCCGTACGCATGGCGGAAATGGCAGACGGTACCGATTATCTCTTAGTATGTGGCCTTGGTGAAGAAAACACCACGATCCGTGTATACTTCCAGGCAGAATCCGGCTGGGCACTGACAGCTGTGGAAGAAGTCGGTTCATATACAGCGGAATCCTTCAGTATCTCCTCTCCCAGAAACGGTTCTGCACGGGATGGACTGATCGACTGTCTGATCTACGGTACAGACGACGTATATTACACTTGTATTTCTTTTGAATAATCTCACATATTAAAAATCTTTACAATTGTGGAGGATATTACGAAAAAAGCAACACAAATTCTTGCTGCGATCCTGGCACTTCTATGTGTTACATCCTGTGGCTCAACCAGTGTTCCCACTGATGAAACTGAGTCCCCTGTATCTGACACCACCGTTGTGGAAACCGAACCGGAAACAGAAGCGGAAACAGAACCGGTTCTTACGCCGTCCAACCATGAAATCACTGCAGCCGATGTGGAATGTACAGCGGAAGAAATCAAGCAGTACGTTCTGGATCACATGGCCAAGCACAAGCCCCCCCGCTACGTTGTTTTCGTGGACAGCTTCCCCATGAACGCTGCCGGCAAGATTCTGAAATACAAGATGCGCGAGGATGCAAAGAAGCTGCCCGAATTCAAAGAAGCGGCAAACATTGTAACCGCGTAATCCCGATCGCTTTCATACAAAAAATGAGCTGTTGCACCGCTTCTGTTCTGCGGTACGGCAGCTCTTTTTGTTATCCGGTATAGAAAATCCCCTGTTTAACGCCGTTCATCCTCTGAAGCTTCTGCGGTATTCCGCCGGCGGGGTTCCCATTTGTTCCTTGAAATTGCGGTTCATACTGCGCAGGGAATTGAAGCCGCATTCGTTTGAGATTTCGAGGACGGTCATTTCGCTGTTCTGGAGGAGGTAGCAGGCCTGACTGATGCGGTACTGGTTTACGTAATCGTTGAAGGATATGCCCACCGTTTTCTTGAAGTATTTGGACAGGTAGGCGTAGTCGTAGCCGGTGTATTTCACCAGGTCGGACAGGGTACAGTTGCCGTCGTAATGCAATTCGATAAACCGGAATATATTACTGATCAGCGTGAGGGTGGAGGAGGAGGCTTCTCTGTATTCCGCATCGGTATCAAAGGCGGCGCAGAAATCGTACAGCAGTCCCTTGATCTCCAGTATCCCCGGCTGGCGGTACAGCATTTCTTCCAGTTTATCCAGATAAAAGGAGGCCGGTGAAAAATGATTGTCCGTGGGACACTTCGCGGCGATTTTCCGGGTATAGGCGCTGACCAGCTTCGGGGAAAAGAGGATCAGTACGTGCCGGCTGTGCTCCTGACACTGCAGGGAGTGGATCTGGTTCGGGAATATCATCAGCGTATCCCCCGCCTTCAGCGCATATTGCCGGTCGTCCACATCCACGTTCATCTCCCCTTCCCTGACGGTTAGAAGCTCAAAGCAGTGGTGCATATGGGACGGAAATACCATATCGTTTGCCGTCTCCACACGGAAATAATCCGCAGCAAGGGAATGCTTCAGTTCGTAAAACACAGATATGCCTCCAAAAAGACAAATTTTGTCTATAAATTATACTGTAAATGACGAGAAAAATCAATGACTATATTGTAAAATGTAGATAGTATCCAAGTAAATTGGATGAGTATTGCCATTTTTATTCTACGGAGGAAAAAATACATGAAAGAATTCTTCAAAGACATCCCCTACGTGAAGTACGAGGGCGCAAACAGCACCAATCCCATGGCATTCCATTTCTACAATCCCGACGAAGTGATCGCCGGTAAATCCATGCGTGACCACATGAAGTTCGCTATGTCCTACTGGCACACCATGTGCGCAGAAGGCTCCGATATGTTCGGCGTTGGCACCATCGACAAGAGCTACGGCGCTTCCGATCCCATGGAACTGGCCAAGGACAAGGCATATGCCGCTTTCGAATTCATGAACAAGCTGTCCATCGACTACTTCTGCTTCCACGACCGTGACATCGCTCCCGAAGGCGCTACTCTGGCCGAAAGCAATGCCCGTCTGGATGAAATCTCCGACCTGCTGGCCGAACTGATGAAGAAGTACGACAAGAAGCTCCTGTGGGGTACCGCAAACTGCTTCAACAACCCCCGTTATATGCACGGCGCAGGTACTTCTCCCAACGCGGACGTATTCGCATTTGCCGCTGCTCAGATCAAGAAGGCTATGGAAATCACCGTAAAGCTGGGCGGTAACGGTTACGTTTACTGGGGCGGCAGAGAAGGCTACGAAACCCTGCTCAACACCGATATGGGTCTGGAACTGGACAACCTGGGCTACCTGCTGCAGCTGACCTCTTCCTATGCACGCTCCATCGGCTTCAAGGGTGACTTCTACATCGAACCCAAGCCGAAGGAACCCACCAAGCATCAGTACGACTTTGACGCAGCTACCGTTTGCGGCTTCCTGCGCAAGTACGGTCTGGACAAGGATTTCCGTCTGAACATCGAAGCAAACCACGCTACTCTGGCAGGGCACACCTTCCAGCACGAACTGGCTACCGCAAGAGTAAACGGTGCATTCGGTTCCATCGACGCCAACCAGGGCGATATGCTCCTCGGCTGGGATACCGACCAGTTCCCCACCAATGTATACGATACCACCTTCTGCATGCTGGAAGTACTCAAGGCAGGCGGCTTCACCAACGGTGGTCTGAACTTCGACGCCAAGGCACGCCGCGGTTCCAACACATGGGAAGACATCGCTTACTCCTACATCGCAGGTATGGACGCATTTGCTCTGGGTCTGCGCAAGGCTGCTGCCATCATCGAAGACGGCACCATCGACAAGTTCGTAGCTGACCGCTATGCAAGCTACAAGGACGGCATCGGCAAGAAGATCGCCGACAAGACCACTTCCATCGAAGAACTGGAAGCTCATGCTCTGGCTATGGGTGATGTATCCGTTTCCAGCGGCAGACAGGAATATCTGGAAAACGTTATGAACCGTCTGATGTTCTGAACATACGAGGCCTCTTGTTATGAATAAAGAATTCGCAAGGGCACGTGCCAAAGCCCTCGTCAGCCGGATGACCATTGAAGAAAAGCTTTCCCAGCTTCTTTACAATTCTCCGGCCATCGAGAGACTTGGCATACATGAGCACAACTGGTGGAACGAAGCATCCCACGGTCTGGCGAGAAGCGGTATGGCTACGGTTTTCCCCCATGCCATTGCCCTTGCCTCCACCTTCGATCCCATGCTGATCGGCAAGATCGGAGATGTGGTATCCACGGAGGCTCGCGCCAAATACAACAACAGTGTCAAGGAAGGCGACTTCGACATTTACAAGAATCTGACCTTCTGGGCACCCAATATCAATATTTTTCGTGACCCCAGATGGGGCAGAGGTCAGGAAACCTTCGGGGAAGACCCGTACCTGACTGCCGTACTCGGTGTTTCCTATATCGAAGGCCTGCAGGGGAAAGGAGAATTCCTGAAATCCGCCGCCTGTGCCAAGCATTTCGCTGTACATTCCGGCCCGGAACCCCTGCGTCATACCTTTAATGCGGTTGTCAGCGACCACGATCTGTGGGAAACCTATCTGCCTGCCTTTGAATGGGCTGTGAAATCCGGTGTTGTCGGTGTCATGGGTGCCTACAACCGGACGGACGGCGAACCCTGCTGTGCTTCCCAGAAGCTGATGGTGGATATTCTTCGCGGTCAGTGGAAGTTTGACGGATACTATGTATCCGACTGCGGCGCTATCCATGACATCAGCGAAAGTCATCATTTCACCGATACCCTCCCCGAAGCGGCAGCTCTTGCCCTGAAAACCGGATATAATCTCAACTGCGGCGAAGCATATGTCCATCTGATGGAAGCGTACGAGCAGGATCTGATCACTGAAGAAGACATCGACAGAGCGGCGGAAAAGCTCTTTGAAATCCGGCATCTGCTGGGTGAATTCGAGGAAGTACGTCCCTACTCCGACATTCCCTTCGACAAGTTAGACTGCAAGGAACACCGGGATCTAAATCTGGATGCGGCGGAACAGTGTATGGTTCTGCTCAAGAACGACAATTTCCTCCCCCTGGATGAAAACGGGGATTATAGCATCGCCGTGATCGGTCCCAACGCTATGTCCACTGTGGCTCTGGAAGGTAACTACAACGGTATGGCTTCCGAATACATCACTGTTGCGGACGGTATGCGCAGGGTATTTCTCAATGCCAACATCCGTGCAGCTATGGGCTGTCATATCTGGAAGGATCACCGTAATGACTGTGGTGGGTTCACCAACATGACCAGCGAAGCGGTTGGTTATGCAAAAAATGCGGACATTACCATATTGGTTCTCGGTTTGGACTGCACTATTGAGGGCGAAGAGAACGGTATTCAGAACGATTTCTTTGCCGGCGGTGACAAGAAGCAGCTGATGCTCCCCACCGTGCAGCAGGAAATGGCAGAGAGAATCTGTGCGGTTTGCGAAAACGTGATCGTGATCACCTTAGCCGGCAGTGCGGTGGATCTGGGTGAAAAACTCACTTCCCACGCCAAAGCAATCATCCACGGATGGTATCCCGGTGCGGTGGGCGGTCTTGCAGCAGCCCGTCTGCTGGCAGGTAAGTATTCTCCGAGCGGCAAGCTTCCTCTGACTTTCTACAAGAACGATACTGTTCTGCCCGAAATCACCGAATATGCTATGGAGGGACGCACCTACCGTTATTTCACCGGCAAGTCGCTGTATCCCTTCGGTTACGGTCTGTCCTACACTTCCTTCGCGTATGACGAAGTGAAGCTGGTGGAAGAAACCGATGAAGCTTATGAAATTTCCCTCAAGGTGACCAACACCGGTTCTATGGAAGGCATCGCAAAGGTACAGGTATACGCTTCCTATACGGATTCCCGTACTCCCACACCGCTGTATCAGCTATGCGGACTTGCTTCGGTAAAGTTAGGTGCCGGTGAAAGTGCTTATGCTTCGGTAAAGGTGGACAAATACTGGGTCAAGGCAGTGCTTGCGGATGGCAGCAGAGTCACGCCAGACGGAGAAATCGTTCTCCATATCGGCGGACATCAGCCCGATGAAGTAAGCTGTGCGCTCCTCGGCAACGAACCTGCAAAACTGACGATTCAAAAATAATTTTTGCTGGAGATAGATATGAAATATACATTAGGTATTGATGTCGGCACGTCCGGCACAAAAACCGTACTGTTTGATACAACCGGTGTGAAGATCACCTCTTCCACCATCGAATATCCACTGTACCAGCCCAAGAACGGCTGGGCGGAACAGGATCCCGCAGACTGGTGGAATGCGGTTAAGGGTACTGTGGCCGATGTCATGAAGGACAGCGGTGTAGCTAAGGAAGATGTTGTGGGTATCGGTATTTCCGGCCAGATGCACGGTCTGGTTATGCTGGATAAGGACAACAACATCCTCCGTCCCTCCATCATCTGGTGCGACCAGAGAACCGCGGAAGAATGTGCGGATATCGAAGCGCTGGTAGGCCGTGAACGTCTCATCGCCATTACCGCCAACCCTGCGCTGACCGGTTTTACCGCCTCCAAGATCATGTGGGTCAAGAAGAACGAGCCGGAAGTGTACGCCAAGTGCGCGCATATTCTCCTGCCCAAGGACTATATCCGTCTTATGCTCACCGGTGAATATGCTACCGAAGTTTCCGATGCCAGCGGTATGCAGCTTCTGGATGTTCCCGGCCGCTGCTGGTCTGATGAGGTACTGGATAAGCTGGGCATCGACAAGGCTCTGCTGGGCAAAGTGTACGAATCACCCGACATTACCGGCTATGTAACCGAAGATGTTGCGGCACAGTGCGGTTTGGCTGCGGGTACTCCCGTGGTCGGCGGTGCGGGTGACAATGCGGCTGCGGCTGTGGGTATGGGTGTTGTGGCGGACGGTCGTGCGTTTACCACCATCGGTACCAGCGGCGTAGTATTCGCGCACACGGACAATATCACCATCGACCCCGCCGGAAGAGTACACACTTTCTGCTGTGCCGTTCCCGGTGCATGGCATGTAATGGGTGTTACCCAGGCGGCCGGTCTGTCCCTGCGCTGGCTGAGAGACACCGTCTGCACCCCCGAAATCGCACAGGCGGAAGGGGAAGACACCGATCCTTACGTGATCATGGACAAGCAAGCAGAGCTTTCTCCCATCGGTGCCAACCGTCTTCTGTATCTGCCCTATCTGATGGGTGAAAGAACTCCCCATCTGGATCCGGACTGCCGTGGATGCTTCGTTGGCCTGTCCGCAATGCACGGCAGAGGCGACATGATCCGTTCTGTTATGGAAGGCGTATGCTACTCCCTGAATGACTGTCTGGGTGTTCTGGACGGCATGGGTGCGGCTCCGACGGAAATGCGTGTCTGCGGCGGCGGCGGTAAGAGCAAGCTGTGGCGGAAGATGTTAGCCGATGTATTCGGTATGCCCGCCGTAACCGTTACCTCCGACGAAGGCCCTGCTCTGGGTGTTGCCATTCTGGCCATGGTCGGTGCAGGTATCTATGCTTCCGTTCCCGAAGCCTGCGATGCCATCGTTTCCATCCGTACAAAAACCGAAAGCGAAGCGGAAAATACTGCCCGCTACGGTGCTTTCTACAACATTTACAAGGGTCTGTACAGCCATCTGAAGGACGACTTCAAGATGCTTGCCAAGCTGTAATTCCCCAAACAACAAGGGAGAAAAGCTTTTGGAAAGCTTTTCTCCCTTGTTCATTTTCAAGTTTTTGGAAAAGATGGGGGTTCGGGGGAACTCCCGCCTTAAATTTCCAACTCATCCTTGCTCGGGAAAGTCGGATAAACATCATCAAGATTATCGGAATACCAATATGCCACGGAAGATATATCATCCTGCAAAGGTCTGTATCTTCCATCGTCCCGCCAGCCAAGGGCCTGGATAGTCACTTTCAGGTCTTTCTTAAAATAGATCGGATCCGGCAAATGCCAGCGGTACAAATCGAAATAAAGCTGGGAATGGTTCAGCTGGTCCTGGGTACTTACTTTGGGCATACCGGAATAGGGTGTTGTGAATTCCACGTAGGTATCGCCCGGGTATGTGCAGAAGGCGTGGGAACCGAGGAAGTAGTCTTCCGTACCTGTGCCGCAGATGGAAGGGAATTCGCTGTCACCGTCGATATAGAACTTGATTTCGCCCTCGCCCCACCAGCCTCTGGACTTGGCACCCCAATGCATGAAGGTCCCCACATACTGGCCGTAACCCTTGATATTGTCAAGGATCACATACGGCTCCTGATACGGCAGAGGATTGGTACGGCGGAACTGGGCATGGAAATACAGGCTGTCGGGATCAATCTCCTTTTCTTCGCAGTCGATCTGGTAATACACCCATGTGTTCTTCTTGGAAATGTTTTCCACTTCTACACGGAAACCCGTAAAATAGGGCATTTCAAAGAAGCAGTTCATAGCACGCAGGGGATTCACGCACATGGCAAGGCTGCTCAGCTGACGGTAATCGTAGGGATCGGTGTTGCAGAAGAAATCGGTCAGCGGAGCTTCCACAGCAGGATTTTCCTTGCCGTCGAAGTAGATACGGAGAATCAGTCCTCTGGGAATATCTTCCACGCAGGCTACCCAGATATGTTTGATGGCACCCTGTCCTTTGATATCGGCCAGATTCATTTTTGTACCGGCATTTACGATGAAATAAGGACTGACCTTCCATCCCTGTCCGAGATCACGTGCACTTCCTGCACCGGTACCGGTTGTGGCCATGCCTCCCTTTCCCTTTTCACCGGTCAGATTCTCTGCCGAGATGGAAAACGTACGGATATTCTTTTTGGTGGTTACATTATGCAGCATTGCTTTTCCCCCTATAAATATTCTCTTTATGGAATTCTTTTTTTGCAAATTGCTCTGTCAGATCAGTTCGAGTTCTTCCATGGACGGTAAGGCCGGGTATACGTCGTCAAGGGTATTGGAGTACCAGTACGCAACGGAGGAAATATCATCCTGCAGAGGACGGTATTTTCTGCCATTTCTCCAACCCAGCGCCTGAATGGTCACTTTCAGATCTTCCTTGAAGTATACCGGATCCGTTACGTGCCAGCGGTACAGGTCGAAATACCGCTGGCAGTTGTAGGTCTCGTCGATGGTATTCACCTTGGGCATACCTGCATAGGGCGTACAGTATTCCGTATACTTTCCGTTGACATCAAAATTGAATGCGCCGCCGAAATAGTCCTCCGTACCCGTACCGCAGATGGTGGGAAATTCTCTGTCGCCATCAATATAGAATTTGATCTCGCCTTCACCCCACCAGCCGTTGGATTTTACGCCCCAGTGCATAAAGGTACCCACATAATGGCCACGTCCCTTGATGTTGTCCAGAATCACATAGGGTTCCTTATACGGCAGCGGATTGACGCGGCGGAACTGTGCGTGGAAATACAGGCTGTTTGCGGGAATTTTCTTCTCTTCGCAATCGATCTGGTAGTAGACCCAGCTGGTTTCCGTGCTGCGGTTTTCCAGTTCCACACGGAAGGACTTGAAGTAAGGCATTTCGAAATAGCAATTGTTGCCGTTTTTGGGATTCACGCAGATGGCAAGGCTGGTAATCTGCCGGAAATCGTTGGGGTTTGTGTTGCAGAAGAAATCGTTCAAAGGTGCTTCCACAGCCGGATTTGCATGGCCGTCGAAATATATGCGCAGGATCAGTTCTCTGGGGCCGTCAAAGGCACTGGTGATCCAGATATGCTTGATGGCACCCTGTCCTTTGATATCGGCCAGTACTGCGGTTGTGCCGGATGCTATCTTCAGAAAGGGATTGACCTTCCATCCCTGACCCAGATCGGCGGCGGAATCGGAAGCACTTCCTTCAATGGCCATGCCGCCCTTCCCTTTTTCACCGGTCAGATTTTCCGCTGAAACGGAAAAAGTACGGATATCCTTTTCGGTCGTCAGATTGTTGAGCATGAATAATCCTCCATTATTTTCCTGTTGTTCAGCCGCTTACTCTTTCGGCCTTGATACATTTTCTGGTAGTCGTATCAATCTCAAAATACGCGCCGTTCACCACGGGAGAGCCTTCCGCCGGTTCGAAAACCACGGGAGTCTTTACCCGGAATTTATGGAGAATACACTCCGTCTTTACCCCGAGTACACCCGCATCGGAGCCGCACATACCCAAATCCGTAATGTATCCCGTACCGCCCGGCAGAATCCGGATGTCTGCGGTGGGAATGTGGGTATGGGTTCCCCACAGGGCGGATAAGCGTCCGTCGGCGTGGCGTGCCAGTGCCAGTTTTTCGCTGGTGGCTTCCGCGTGAAAATCGCATACCGCTATATCGTACCGTCCGCTTTCCTTGTTCAGAATACGGTCCATGGTTTCAAAGGGAGAGGCCAGCGGTTCCATATACACGCATCCCAGCAGGTTCATCACCAGTACCGTATAGCCGGCGGCTTCCACCAGAGTATAGCCCATGCCCGGTGCTTCCGCGGGGTAGTTGGCCGGCCGGATCAGGTATTCCCCGTCGTCCAGCATACGGTACAGATCCCGTCTCTTCCATGTGTGGTTGCCGCCCGTGATGACATCCGCACCGCAGTCGTACAGCCGTTCTGCCGCTTCCTTGGACAGGCCGTTGCTCTTCGCGGCGTTTTCTCCGTTGACAATCACGATATCCGGCTTATATTTCCGGTGCAGCTCCCGCAGGACGCCGCTTTCCAGATATTCCAGTCCGCATTTGCCCACAACATCGCCGAGGCACAATAATTTGATCATTTTTCTTCTCCGTTCTGCAATGTAAGAAAAAAGCTTTCCGGACATCCGACCGACGGGGATCAGGCGGATGCGGAAAGCCGTAATTCGTGTTTTTCAATAAGACAATCCCCGTCTGCGGCGGTTGTAGTCGGATTTCGGATTGACGATTTCACGCCAGTCCAGATCTCCGTGATCCAGCGCGCAGATGAGCACTTCCGCTGTGGCAATATTGGTAGCTACAGGAACATTGTGCACATCACACATACGCAGAAGATTGTGTTCACTTTCGTCGTAAACCTGCTTCGGTGTGGTGGAGCGGAAATACAGAAGTACGTCGATCTCGTTGTAGGAGATGCGGGACGTGATCTGCTGTTCCCCGCCATGAGAGCCGGACAGAAGCTTCTCGATCTCAAGACCGGTGGCTTCCTGCACATACTTGCCGGTCGTACTGGTCGCACAGATGTGATGCTTGGAAAGTATTCCGCAATAAGCAATACAAAACTGTGTCATCAGCTCCTTCTTGGTGTCATCGGCGATCAATGCAATGTCCATAATAAACCGTTCCTTTCTCAATACTGTATGTATCTTTATATACTATAAACGAATCATATACCGGATCACAGTGCCCGGCTGCGCTTCATGCCGCGGATCCCCGCAAACAGAGGCACATCATATCCCGTCAGGCGGCGCACGATGTTCCCGTACGCAGTCATGGCGGCGGATTTCACGGAAGGAACCTTCCCTTTTTCCTGGGCGGCAAGCAGTTTCCCATCCAGCGGAACGACACCCACGCATTTCAGTCCGCTTGTGTCGATCATGGAAAGCATGCCCGCTCTCTGTCCCTTCGATGCCGCCCGGATGTCGAAGCTGCAGATCACCAGTCTGGTCATCTGTACCTTTCCCATACCGTTCAGCTGGGAGGCTGTGTAGGATGCGGCGCGGATGGAAGCGGGACTCTGCTCCGTACATACCAGAACCGTATCCGCCATAGACGTCAGGGCTTCCGGAATGCTGTAACCGCTGCCGGTATCCAGAATTACGATATCAAATCCTTCGGCGATTTTTCTGCAGCCCTCTGCGATTCCCTCTGCCATACTGCCGTACTTTGCGCAGATCTCTTCCTCCTGACGGCGCAGGGGAGAGGCACACAGGTACAGGGAGGGATACTTTTCGGGCAGGGGAGGATAAACAGCCGCATCCGGCAGACAACGCTCCAGAATCACATCTCCCAGATGGAAGAGCGGGGCGTTTTCCGCTTCGAAAAACATTTCCAGACTGCGGGATGCCGGGTCACAGTCCGCCAGCAGTACCTTTTTGCCCATTGCGGCATACTGCAGCGCAACACCGGCTGCTGTAGTGGATTTCCCGACACCGCCTTTGGCGGAAGCCGTCAGCAGAATCTTTGGAATGTGCATGAAAACCCACCCTCCGTGACAGAATACGCACGGTACAGGAATAAAATAGCGAAATCCGTGCATATAAATTATACCACTTCACTATGCATATTGTCAATAGCCACAGAAATATTTTTACTTTAATTTACACAATCAATGCAATATTGCCACAGGTTCCCGTCTATTCCCCGTGTTTGCCGAAATTGTTTACAAAGTTGTCACGAATTATTCAAGGACACTTCACAAACGGCAGGTTTCCCGGGAATGTCAAAATACAGGATATACGGTAATTTGCACATTTTCTCCCAAAAAGGCAAAGAAGTCCTGATGCCTATTGTAACAGCCGACCCCGAATTACGAAAAAATTAAAGAATTATCCTATTATTCGTATTGCAATTTATTGGGTTTACTGATATAATAATATACAGAAAAGTATGTACGCTGCCATCTGCAGAAAGTGGCAGAAAAATGGAGGTTAATATGAGTGTAGACAAGCAGATTGAAATGCTCTCCCAGGCGGATCCGGCCATCGGCGCCGTTGTGGCAGAAGAGCTCAAGAGACAGAGAGACGGTATTGAACTGATCGCATCCGAAAACGTAGTATCCGAAGCGGTTATGCTCGCTATGGGCAGTCCTCTTACCAACAAGTATGCGGAAGGTTATTCCGGGAAGCGTTATTACGGCGGTTGTCAGGTTGTGGACAAGGCGGAAGATATCGCCATTGAACGTGCCAAGGAACTGTTCGGTGCGGAATTCGTAAACGTACAGCCGCACAGCGGTGCGCAGGCCAACACTGCCGTATACTTTGCGTTGCTGAAGCCAGGTGACACCGTTCTCGGTATGGACCTTGCCTGCGGCGGTCATCTGACTCACGGAAGCCCTGTTAACATCTCCGGTATGTATTACAATTTCATCCCCTACGGTGTAACCGACGACGGTATTCTGGATTACGAAGGACTGGAAAAGCTGGCGAGAGAACACAAGCCCAAGCTGATTGTTGCCGGTGCTTCCGCTTATCCCCGTATTATCGATTTCGAACGTATTTCCAAGGTTGCCAAGGAAGTCGGCGCGTACTTCATGGTAGATATGGCCCACATCGCCGGTCTGGTTGCCGCAGGTGTGCATCCCTCTCCCGTTCCCTATGCCGACATCGTGACCACCACCACCCACAAGACCCTCCGCGGTCCCAGAGGCGGTATGATCATGTGCAGAGAAGAACTGGGCAAGGCCATCAACAAGGCCATCTTCCCCGGTACACAGGGCGGTCCTCTGATGCACGTTATTGCAGCCAAAGCTGTTTCCTTCGGTGAAGCCCTGCAGCCTGCCTTCAAGGCATATCAGCAGCAGATCGTGAAGAATGCACAGGCTCTGGCCGAAGGTCTGCTGGCGGAAGGCTTCAAGCTGGTTTCCGGCGGTACGGACAACCACCTGATGCTGTGTGACCTGCGTCCCTTTGATCTGACCGGTAAGGAATTCGAACGCCGTCTGGACGAAGTGAACATCACCGTAAACAAGAACGCCATCCCCAATGATCCCCAGTCCCCCTTCGTGACCAGCGGTGTACGCATCGGTACCCCTGCCGTAACCAGCCGCGGTCTGGTGGAAGAGGACATGAAGACCCTCGCACGTCTGATCGGTATGGCAGCCAAGGATTTCGAAGGCAATGCAGATGCCATCCGCGCCGAAGTCAAGGCTCTGTGCGAAAAGTATCCCCTGTACAGATAAATCAGAAATCACCCATGCCCCGTCCGTGACGGATTTCCCGAACGATACGGATATCCCGGTGTAAAAGGAGTAAAATATGCAGAAAAATGATATGGAAAAAACGATCACTTTCTCCATTCATGAGGAGGATCGTGACAGAGAAAGACGACAGATGCTCCGCGCTGTCTATGATGCTCTGACGGAAAAAGGACATCAGCCCATCGACCAGCTGGTAGGATATATCCTGACGGAAGATCCCACCTACATCACCAACCACAAGAATGCCAGAGGGATGATCCGCCGTATTGACCGGTACGAACTGATCGCGGCTCTTCTGAAGGAGTATCTTGGTGTATAAAACGGAAAAACTTGATTTTGCTGCGGGGAGCGGAGTACCGGGAAAACGGATTCTGTCTCCCCGTATTCCGCCTGTAACCAGGCTTGCCGTGGGTTCCCTTACGGTGGGTCCTCTGCAGGCCAATCTGCCCGTGGAGCGTGCCGGCGAGATACTGGCCTATGCCTTTGACAGGGGCATCAATTTTCTGGACACGGCGCAGTATTACCGGAATTATGCGCACATCAGAGAAGGTCTGAAACGCTGCCGTCGGCCGGAGGATGTGGTGATCTCCTCCAAAAGCTATTGCTACGACAGGGCGGGGGCTGTCTCCGCTGTGGAAGAAGCCAGAAAAGCCCTGGACCGCGACCGGATCGAGATTTTCATGCTTCATGAGCAGGAAAGCATCCACACGCTCAGAGGACACAGAGAAGCGCTGGACTGTCTGTTCGAGCTGCGGGAAAAGGGTATCATCGGTGCTGTGGGCATTTCCACCCATCATGTGGCCGCGGTGGAAGGTGCGCTGATTTTACACGCAGAAGGAACGCCCCTGGACGTGATCCATCCCCTGTTCAACAAGGCGGGGATCGGAATTGCGGACGGTACTGCGGCTGATATGGAAGAAGCGCTGGACAGACTCCATGGGGTCGGATGCGGCATATTCGGCATGAAGGCCCTGGGCGGCGGCCATCTGTACAAAACCGCCGGGGAAGCCTTCGATTTTGTGTTGTCCAAGCCTTTTATGGATTCCGTGGCCGTAGGTATGCAGTCCGAGGCGGAAGTGGATGCCAACATAGCCTACTTCTCCGCCGGCCGTTTCCCCGATGCAGCCGCAGAGCAGCTGAACAAGCAGAAACGGCAGCTGCGGATCGAGGAATACTGCGAGGCCTGCGGGAACTGTGTAAAACGGTGTCCCCAGAAGGCGCTGACCATTGAGGAGATCACGGAGGATACGGAAGAAAATCCTTACGATTTCTCCGGGGATTTCGCTGCTTTGGCGGATATCCCGGCAAATACAAACAGAAAACGTGCGCAGGTGGATGCGGACAAATGTGTGCTGTGCGGCTACTGTACGGCGGTTTGTCCCCTGTTTGCGCTGAAGGTATATTGATCATGCAGATGATTTCGCTGAAAAACAGTACGGGAAAGATCCCCCACGGTGCTGTATGGGTACTGGGATTTTTCGACGGTGTCCATGCCGGGCATCGGCTGTTATTGGAAAAGGCAGCTCTTACTGCCGGGAAGACCGGAGATTCTCCTTTGCCCGTGGCGGTATGGAGCTTTGCTTCCCTTCCCAAAGCGGATATTTTACTGACCACACGGGAAGAAAGTGCCGCGCTGCTTGGTGAATACGGAGCAGATTGGCTGGTTCTGGCGGATTTTGACGCGGTTTCCTATCTGGACGGAGAGACCTTCTTCCGTTCTCATTTACTGGAAGCTTTTGCGCCTGCTGCCATTGTATGCGGATTCAATTTCCGGTTCGGATGCGGCGGCAGATGGACGGCGGCGGATCTGGCGGAAATGGGTCGGGCAGCCGGTGTGCCTGTGGAAATTGCGGATGCCTTTACGGATGGGGACGGTGTACCCGTTTCATCCACCCGTATCCGTACGCTGATTCAGGATGGAGAAATGGAAAAAGCCACTTCTCTCTTAGGCAGACCCTACAGCATCACAGCCCCAGTGGAACACGGTAAAAAACTGGGACGCACCATCGGTTTTCCCACCATCAATCAGCGGATGCCGGAGAAAAAAGCGGTACCGGCTCATGGGATCTATCTGTGCTGTGCATCCTTTACGGATGGAGACGGTACGGTATACGATCTGCCCGGTGTGTGCAATATCGGATTCCGGCCCACGGTGAACAGTGACCGGTCGGATATTACGCTGGAAACCTTTATTCTCGGATATCACGGGGATCTGTACGGCAGAGATGTACGGATTTCCCTGTACAAAAAACAACGGGACGAGCAGAAATTCCCCGATGTGGATGTGCTGTCCCGGCAGATCGCCGACGATGCGGCTGCGGCTGAAGCGTATTTTGCGGCTGCGGAAGGAGGAAGAATATGTTTCTGAATAACGGATGCGGCATAAAAAAGGCTGTGCTTGCCCTTCTGCTGGCAGTTCTGGAGCTGATGCTTTGTCTGCTTCCCCTGTGCGCTGTCGAAGATGAGGGGACAGAAGAACCGGAGAAGGCGCCCGTGATCGAAAACTGTACAGGTGCATATCTGTATAATTTCGAAAACGATCAGGTACTCCTTGCCCAGGGTGAGACAGAGCGTATTTTCCCCACCGCCACGGCAAAGATCATGACCGGTATTGTGGCCATTGAGAAGCTGGGGAACGATCTGTCCCGCAGTGTGCTGATCACCGAAGAAATGCTGAAGCAGTCCGGCGGGATCAAGATGGGGCTGATAGCCGGGGAAATCGTTACGGTGGAACAGCTGCTGTATGCTTCCCTTGTAAACAATGCCAACGATGCGGTGATCGCCCTTGCCTGCACCGCCGCAGGATCCGTGGAGGATTTTGTGGCCATGATGAATGAAAAAGCCGCATGGCTCGGTGCGTACGACACCCATTACACCAATCCCATGGGTCTGCACAGCGATTCCATGGTGACTACCGTTGCGGATACGGCGCTGATTGCCCGTCATGCGTATTCCATCCCCCTGTTCATGGAAATCGTTTCCACTCCGAAATACGTTATGGAAGCCACCAACCAGAGCGATTACCGCAACCTGTACAACCGCAACAGTCTGATCTCCAAATTCTACAACAGCGGATATTATTACAGCAAGGCCATCGGCATGAACGCCGGTTCCACCAGCCAGGGCGGATACTGCATCTGTGCTGTCGCGGAAGATCCGGCAAGCGGTCTGTCCTATCTGGCCATTGTCATGGGCGGCAAGGAAGTGGACGGCGAGATCTACAGCTACGCCAATGCCATCAGCCTCTTCGACTGGGCCTTTGCATCCTTTACATACATTGAAGTACTCCGCCAGGACAAGATCGTATGTGAGCTGCCGGTGAATCTTTCCTCGACGCTGGATTATGTAACCTTAGTTCCCGAAACGGGCATTACGGTATATCTGCCCACCAGCACCATTGTGGAAAGCGATATCCGCTACAGCTACAACACCTACGAGGATTCCCTGAATGCGCCGATTTCTGCCGGACAGGTTGCCGGGACGATCACGGTGCTGATGGACGATAGGATTCTGGGCAGTACCAATCTGATCACCACCTCCAGCGTGACCAGAAGTGAATTTCTGTATTTCCTCGCCCGTATCCGTGAGTTTTCCAAGGGACGGTTCTTCAAGGCTACGCTGATCTCCATTATCATCTTCTCCGTTGCCTATGTGTTCATCAAAGCCGGATGGCGGGAACACCGGATGCGGAAAAGATCCCGGAACATCGGCGGCAGACAGTACTGAGTTTTCGGTTTTCCCCGGATTGCCGGCGGGACAATTTCCTCTCGGTTTTATGTGAATTATCGAAAAAACCTATTGCAATCCGTGAAAAATTATATTATAATGGTATTAGAATCAGGAAGGATGGTACAGCTATATGATGATCTCTACCAAAGGCCGGTACGCTCTGCGGGTTATGGCGGATATGGCACAGCACGCCACGGAAGGCTATCTTTCCCTGGGGGATGTTGCCAAGCGTGAAGATATTTCCATGAAGTATCTGGAAGCCATCGTTGCCTCCCTGTGTCACAGCGCTCTTCTGGACAGCAAGCGCGGCAAATCCGGCGGATACCGTTTGTGCAAGGCACCCGAAGAATACACCATCGGCGAAATTCTCAAGGCAGCCGAAGGAGGACTCACCCCCGTCGGATGTCCCGAATGCGACGGCGAAAGCTGCTCCCGGGCGGACGGATGCATTACGCTTCCCCTGTGGCGGACGATGGATGACATGATCAACAACTATCTGGAAAGCGTCACCTTAGCCGATCTGATCAACGGAACGGTTGAGGCTCAGCCCATGAAATAATAATAATAAAGAAACCGGAGTTTGCAAATTCCGGTTTCTTTGTCATCATCTGATAAGAAAAAACGCTATACACGAAAGAACTGAAGGAATACGGTAGTTATGATGTACTTGTCTGCGACGGCGGATATACCGGTTTTGCGGCAGCTTATGCGGCGAAAGAAGACAGACAGGTTCTGCTGCTGGAAGGCGGAAGCTGTCTCGGCGGTGGATGTCCGAACTCTCAATTATTTCCTTCAGTCCCTCGGTTGGAGACCTTTTCTGGGTGCGGGAATGCCCTATGATGGCGAGGCCATGAAGGTTCTGCTGGAAACCATGCTCAGAGAAGTGGGTGCGGAAATTTTATACTACACGGATATTGTGGATGTGATCAAGGAAGGCGACACGGTAAAAGGTGCGGTGATCCACAACAAGGACGGACTGCAGGCTGTTTACGGTACCTGCGTGATCGACGCCACCGGTGACGGGGATGTTTGTACGGCTGCGGGCTGTGCGTATCAGCTGGGGGATGAAGAAGGCGGACTTGTCGCATCCATAGCTGCATAGGCACGGGGGGATTTCCGTCAGGTGGATGTGGCTGTACTGAAAAACAAGCTGGAAACTTACGGCGCAATCACGGAGATTCCCGTCTGATACTAAGTAAAAAAGGCTCTATAATAAAAGTTGGGGTCAGATAAGATGCCCAGCAAAAAAAGGTTGAGCATATCTGAAAAATCTGATAAAATGAAGTTACCACACTGCCACTTATCAGAGGAACAGATATGCTCAATAC
>SVTO01000020.1 GCA_015063745.1 Oscillospiraceae bacterium
GCCTCTCTAAGTGCCGTCCGCACAGGACACAAAAAATGAACGATTTGCACGATACAAAGAGTAGTAAAAGAACCAACATCAACATAGGACAAAAAATAAACGACAGCACAACTCAAAGAGTAGTAAAAAAATACCCGTCCGCCAAGGACACCAAAAACAAACGATTTCCCAAAAACACCTTGCAAAGCAAATAAAAAAATGGTATAGTAAATACAGTAAAAAAAGAAGGAGTCCCCCATGCCGTTTCCTATTCCATATACCTTGATCCGCACTACGCGGAAAACCATCGGGATCCGTGTCCTGAAGGACGGAACCCTGGAAATCCGTGCCCCAAAACGAACACCAACGACGGAAATCGAAAAAATTCTGTACAGTAAAGAAAAATGGATCCGTGAACATAGAAATAAAATTCTTTCCATCGAACGAACACGATGGCAGTACGGCTCGGAAATTCCGTATCTCGGGAACGCACATACCGTCGTGGCCACAGAAGGGAATATCCTGCAAATGACCGATACGGAAATCCGGATCCCGGCAGATTTGCCGGATAAGGAAATCACCGAAGCCATCGTACAACTGTACATCAGCTGCGGGAAAATGTACCTTACAGCCGAAACAAACCGGCTGGCGGAACAATGGGGATTGTCCGTGCACTCTGTAACCGTCAACCGTGCCGCTAAACGCTGGGGCAGCTGCAGCGTGCAGACCGAACGTATCCACTATTCCTGGCGGCTCATGTGCGCGCCGAAGGAAACGGTGGAATACGTGATTGTCCATGAACTGGCCCACCTCCTGCATCCGGATCATAGTACGGCTTTTTGGCAGCAGGTGGAGAAATGGCTGCCGGATTATGAAAACAGAAAAATTGCGCTGCGGGAATATGAGAATTATTTCATGGGACTGGAGGGATTATGATGCAGCAGAAAATCAATTATCAAAAAATTTTGGAGAAAAAACTGGCGGAATTTGAAGCAATGGCCGTAAAACCCCGCCTGCTTCTGCACGCCTGCTGTGCCCCTTGCTCCTCTTATACCCTCGAATACCTGTCCCCCTATTTCCGTGAAATCAGCGTGTTTTTCTATAATCCCAATATCACACCCACGGAGGAATACAACTATCGCCTCGCCGAACTGCAGCGAATGATGGAAAATGTGCAGTACGGCTGTCCTGTGACAGTGCTGCCCGGTATTTACGACCCGGAACGGTTTACCGCTATGGCCCGGGGAATGGAATCACTTCCGGAAGGCGGCGGACGGTGCTATAAATGTTACGACCTGCGCCTGCGGGAAACGGGAAGAACGGCGGCTGAGAGCGGGTTCGACTGGTTCACCACCACTTTGTCCATCAGCCCCTATAAGAACGCCGCCTGGCTGAACGAAATCGGTACCCGTATCGGGGAAGAACTCGGTGTACCTTATCTGCAGTCCGATTTCAAGAAAAACGGAGGCTATGCCCGATCCATTGTCCTGTCAAAGGAATACGGCCTGTACCGCCAGAATTGGTGCGGCTGCGTCTATTCCAGACGGGATGCCGAAAATCCATAAAAAACTGCCGCATATACGCCTGACGAATCCGCCAAACGTATATGCGGCATAGTGTTTATCTGTTATTTCGTTCTTCCATAATCCAGGTGAGCATATCCTGTGCTTTGATATTCCAGCAAATCCATGAATGATCGCCGTCCGATTCCTCATAATGGAAATCCGGCCAATTCAGCTTATGCAGATGATCCCGCATACGGATGCTGTGATCATACAGGAAATCGCTGTACCCGCACCACATCCAAAGCTTCGGAAGGGGACGTCCGGAGGCAAGCAGCTGCTCGGATAAATGACAAAGATCGTTCTTGCTGCCGTGGTATTCTTCCCGCGGTCCGAACACTTCGTTCCAGTTTTTCACCAGATCCAAGGCATTCGGATCGTCGCCGAGGGTGTAGGCACCGGAGAAACCGAAGGCCGCATGGTATTTCTCAGGATACGTCAGCGCCAGCGCATAGGTTCCGTAGCCACCCATGGAAACACCACCGATGTATGTGTCTTCCCGCTTGGTGGAAAGCTGGGGATAGAGGGTGTGACATACGGCGGGAAGCTCTTCTCCGAGAAAAGTCCGCCACTTTTGGCCGTCCCTCATATCCGTGTACCAGTCGATGGAAGCATACGGCATAATAACTGCAAAACCGGTACCTTCCACATACTTTTCTATATCGGTGAAAGCGGTCCAGTTCAGGTGGCTGTCACCGAGACCGTGGAGCAGATACAGAACAGGGCAGGACCCGCCCGTTTGTGCATCCTGTGCCTTGTCGGGCAGGATCACATTCATTTCCGCATCGCAGTTCAGAACATCCGAATGAAATTTTTGATACAGAAGTGCCATTGAAAAACTCCTTGTTCTGTCATAGTAATACCGTCAATCCAAACATACTTCTACAGGTTGACGGATGGTCATGGTATCCGGTGTTACGTCACAATCATATGCCCATATCTCCACACCGTGATCCCGTGCTTCTCTGAGCGCCGATGCAAAGGCAGGATCCGTCACAGAATTGGGCGAAAACAGATATACATCCCGCATCTGAATCACAAACAGTACCGCACAGGCATATCCTTCCGCCCGTGCACGGATCAGCTCCCGCAGATGCTTTGTACCACGTTCCGTAGGTGCATCCGGGAAGAATACATGGTTATCCTTCTCCAGCGTCACACCCTTGACCTCCACAAGCATCCGGAAATCGCCCTCCGTAATGGAAAAATCCATCCGGGAAGCACCGTATACCGTTTCTGGACGAACATCCGCCCCGGGGAATTCCCGCTGCAGGAAGGACAAAGCCGCCTTGTTCGGAGCCTGACTGTCCATATTGATCAGCCGTTCACCCTTGTATACCGCAATCAGATCATAAGCGGTTTTCCGTTTGCTGTCGGACGGTGCGCAGTACAGAAATACTTTTGCACCGGGAATAAGCAGCTCCGCGCATCTGCCGGTATTTTTGACATGGCAGACCACTTCTGTCCCATCCAGTACGACATGGGCAATAAACCGGTTGATCCTGCGGACAAATACGGCTTCGCGGATCCGCTCGGCAGGGTAGTGCATCAGAAACTGCGAACCGTTTCGTCGTCGATGAGGGTAATGCCGGCGTCATTCAGAACAGCGGCAGCCGCATTGTTGTCCGGCACACGCAGAACCACATAGGCCTTGCTGTTGGTATGGGGAATAACGAATGCATACATATATTCAACGGCTACGTTGTTGTCGTAGATTACCTTCAGAATGGAGGAAAGTCCGCCGGGGGTGTCGGGGATTTCCACAGCAATAACATCGGTGATGGATACGATCATATCCGCCGCGGCCAGTGCATTCTTTGCCTTTTCGGTATCGCTGACGATCAGACGGAGCACACCGAAATCCTGGGTATCCGCAACGCTGAACGCACGGATGTCAATACCCGCCTGTGCGAGCGTTTCGGTTACCGTGTACAGCGCGCCGTTTCTGTTTTCCGCAAAAATAGAAAGCTGTTTGATGGTCATGGTTTATTCCTCCTGATCAGGTATTGTACAGATTACGCTTGTCGATTACACGTACAGCCTTGCCTTCGCTGCGCACGATGGACTTGGGTCCTACGATGCTGACCTTGGCCAGAATACCGAGCATAGCCTTGAGTGCTTCGGTGATTTCGGTTTCCTTCTTGGTCATGGCACCCATGGTGTCGGAGAACAGCTCGGGAGTCATTTCCACGCGTACTTCCAGAGAGTCGGTAACACCCTTACGGTCAACCACGATCTGGTAGTTGGAGGTCAGACCCTTGGAGAGCAGAACCTGTTCGATCTGGGACGGGAATACGTTGACACCCTTGACGATGAGCATATCGTCACTGCGTCCCATGGGCTTTGCCATACGGATGTGTGTTCTGCCGCAGGCGCAGGGAGCGCTGTTCAGTACGCAGATGTCCTTGGTACGGTAACGGAGCAGCGGGAAAGCTTCCTTGGTGATGCTGGTGAATACAAGCTCACCCTTGGAGCCTTCGGGCAGAACCTTACCGGTTTCGGGATCGATGATTTCAGCAATGAAATGGTCTTCGTTGATGTGCATACCGGCCTGTGCTTCACATTCGAAGGATACGCCGGGGCCGGAAAGCTCGGTCAGACCGTAAATATCATAAGCCTTGATACCCAGCTTTTCTTCGATGTCACGGCGCATTTCTTCCGTCCATGCTTCCGCACCGAAGATACCGGCCTTGAGCTTGATCTTGTCGCGCAGACCGGCTTCGTAAATGGATTCGGCCAGATACTGTGCGTAGGAAGGTGTGCAGCAGATGATGGTTGCACCCAGGTCGGTCATGAACTGCAGCTGACGTTCCGTATTACCGGAGGACATGGGCAGGGTCAGGGAACCAACCTTGTGGGAACCGCCGTTCAGACCGGGGCCACCGGTGAAAAGACCGTAGCCGTAGCAAACCTGAACAACGTCTTCCTTGGTTCCGCCGACCGCCATAATGGCACGGGCACAGCAGTCATCCCAGAGATCAATGTCGTGCTGGGTGTAGAAGGCGATTACGCGCTTACCGGTGGTACCGCTGGTGGACTGGATACGAACACATTCGGAAAGAGGCATGGACATCAGCCCGTAGGGATAAGCCTCTCTCAGGTCGTCCTTGGTGAGGAAGGGCAGCTTGTACAGATCATCTACAGACTGAATGTCGCCGGGTTCCACACCGTGATCTTTCATTTTATTGCGATAATACTCGCAGTTGTTCCAAACATGATTTACGGTCTTCACAAGACGTTCGTCCTGCCAAGCCCGGATCTGCTCTCTCGAAGCGGTTTCGATTTCTTTCTGGAAATATGCCATGACTGGGGTATCCTTTCCTGGTTGAAAAATAGTATAGCACTATTGTAGCAAAAACAGAGGAAAATTGCAATAGGGAACGGGAAATTATACGTTGGGATAGTATAAAATTAACAATATACACGATATTTTCATGCTTTATGCAAGGAGGGTGAATATATATCGGAGAAGAAAAAGGATGCCTTCTGAAACAAGGGGATTGGGAGAAAACTGTTTCTATTGAATTATTTAGTTTCCGGCAACACCAAACAAACGGTTGATTGTCAAACAATGAATTGATTATTGACGACGCGAAATCGCCGTGTTATAATAAAATCACACCGGTGATAATTTTCATGGAGGTTACGCTATGGTAGTAAAGATAGGCGATAAAATACGAGAACTGCGCCGCCGTGATGGGAGGAAACAAGAAGATTTGGCAAATGCTGTCGGTGTTACCAATCAAGCTGTGTCCCGCTGGGAATCAAACGGCGGATATCCCGATCTGGAGATAATCCCTGCTATTGCAAATTACTTTAATGTTAGCATTGATGAGCTTTTTGGTTACAGCAAAGACAGGGGCGACAAACTAAAAGCAATACTGTCAAAGGCAGAAAAAGCAATCGTTGAAGACAGCGATATGACAGAGTGTGTAGAGATGCTTCGTGCAGCCGCAGAGGAGTTTCCATCCGAACCGAAGGTATATATGAATTTGGGATTTGCTTTGGATTTACTCGGATGGAAAAAGCACGGTGCAAGAAGTTTTACAAAGGACGGATCCGATTATACTTTTGAAGACACGGAATATAACTCTCAAAATATATATTGGCAAGAAGCACTGCGAGCATATGAAAAGGCATTAACGTTGGATATAAGTGCCGAAGAAAGGGACGTGTTGACGCAGCGTATGGTGCTTTACTATGCCAAAATGGGTTATTTCGATAAAGCTATGACACTTGCTTCAAAGCAAAACAGCCTTCTTATGAGCAGAGAGGTACTATTGTCATTAGCAAACGAGGGAGAGTTAAAAGATAAATATCAAGGAGAGGCGATTATCGATCTGTTGGCTGCGTTAAAAACAGTTATAGTGAATTCTGTATGTACGAAAGTTTCAGTCTTCACTAAAAAAGAAGGCATTGCGCTAATGATAGAGCTCGCGCATCTTTATGAAACGGTTTTCAGCGATGGCAGATGCGGAGTTGGTCATTATCATATCTGTGAATTATATCTGCACGCCGCACTTTATGAAGCACGATTTGGAGAAGGTGCAGAAAAAGCTTTAGAACATTTCAAAAAAGGATTTGACCACAAAAAGATATATGAGTCCATACGCTGCACAGGGGAATACCGGTATACATCACCTTTGGTAGCAAAGGTGACTTTCCCGAGTGAGAATTTTCTATCACTTTCCCAAACATTCTGGAAAGGGTGGATTGAAGTTTTTACCGAAGAATTAAATGAAAGAATTAAGTCCGATCCGCAATATGCCGAGTGCTTTTCATAAGAAAAATAACGCCGGGAATGAAAAAAATCCCGGCGTCTTTTACTGTTTATTTCACAGCATACCAGTTTTCACCCATACCGGCTTCCACCGCCAGCGGAACGGAGAGGGAAACGGCATTTTCCATTTCTCTGACCAGAATCTCCCGTGCTTCTTCGGCACATTCCTTGGCCGATTCCACGATCAGTTCGTCGTGTACCTGCATGATCAGCCGTGCATCAATACCGGATTCCGCCAGAGCCTTGTGCACCCGCAGCATGGCGATCTTGATCACATCCGCCGCTGTGCCCTGAATGGGACTGTTCATGGCCACTCTTTCGCCGAATGCCTGCTGTACCTTATTCTTGGCTGCCAACTCCGGAATGGGACGCCGTCTGCCGTAAAGGGTGGTGGTAAATCCGTTCTTACGTGCATCGTCGATGGTGTTCTGCAGATAGGCATCCACATCGGGATAGGTACTCAGATAATCCGCAATATACTGTCCGGCCTGCTTTCTGGAAATGTGCAGATCCTGGGACAGGGAATAGTCCCCGATACCGTAAATGATGCCAAAGTTCACCGCCTTGGCTCTCCGGCGCAATTCGGGCGTTACCTCTTCCTCCGGCACACCGAATACCTGTGAAGCCACCTTCGTGTGAATATCTTTGCCGGAAATAAACGCTTCCTGCATCACCGCATCATCTGCCAGATGGGACAGAAGCCGCAACTCAATCTGGGAATAGTCCGCGTCGATCAGTACGTAGTTTTCGTTTTCCGTAATGAAATACTTCCGCAGTTCCCGACCCAACTCCATGCGGATCGGAATATTCTGCAGATTGGGATCATTGGAGGAAAGCCGCCCTGTGGCAGTACCGGTCTGATTCAGCTTGGTGTGAATACGTCCGTTTTCATCCGCCAACCGGGCCAGAGGCTCACCGTAAGTACCGCGCAGCTTGCTGATCTGCCGGTAGGAAAGGATATCTTCCACAATGGGATGATAGGGACGAAGCTTTTCTAAGGTTTCCGCATCGGTGGAATAGCCGGTTTTCGTTTTTCGGCCTGCGGGAAGATTCAGTTCTTCAAAAAGCACTTCTCCCAGCTGTTTCGGGGAATTGATGTTGAAATCATGTCCCGCTTCCAGCCAGATCCGTGCGGCAATAGCGTTTTCCGCTTCCTGCAGCTGACCGGCATACCGGATGATACCCTCGGGATCCACCTTGAAGCCTATGTTTTCCATATCTGCCAGCACCGCCGCCAGAGGAATCTCCAACTCCGTCAACAGCGGCAGCATATCCAGTTCCGTCACCGCGGGAAGAGTAACCTCCCACAGCTTCCATACAGCGGAAACACATTGCGCAGCCGAAGGTGTATCCGGCAGGGAAATACTGTGGAGCGCGGCTGCTTTATCCAGCGGATAACTGCCCTTGCCAGGTTCCAGCAGATAAGCGGCCAGCATGGTATCAAAACGACAGTTTTTACCGTAAGCACAGGAACCCGCTTTCTGCAGAAGCTGCTTCAGATCATGACAGATAAAAGGCTTTGACAGTACCCCATCCACAACCTGCGCGGACGGTTCGTGACATACATATACCGTTTCTCCGTCATAGAGCGCCAGTTCCTCTGCCCAGAATACCGCAGGGACTACCTCGGACGCCATATCGGCAAAATCTTCCGTTTCCCGTACCGTCAGTTCTTCCTCCGCCTGTACGGGAGCGGCAGTCTGTTCACCGTCAAATCCGAATTTCTTCGCCATTCCGTGGAATTCCATTTCCCCGCACAGCGCAAGAAATGCTTCGGCATCCACGTGTACATCTGCCAGATCGGCGATGGTTATGCCAAGAGGCGCTTTCTTGCAGATTTCAGCCAGCCGATAGGACAGAAATGCGCTGTCCTTACCTTCAGTCAGCTTCTTGCAGACACCGGCGGCGGAAGCGAAAAAGTCTTCGGATGCGTATAGATTCTCCAATGTACCGGCAGTCTGGATCAGCTTGAAAGCCGTCTTCTCGCCAATCCCCGCCACGCCGGGAATATTATCGGAGCTGTCACCCATCAGCGCTTTGACATCCACCAGTCTTGCCGGCGGCACACCGTATTCCTTCGTAAACACTTCCGGGGTATATACAATATCTTCTTTGGTTTTGGTCAGAATTACGCTGGTTCTGTCGGTGATGAGCTGCAGGGAGTCGCGGTCCCCGGTCAGCAGATAGCAATGGAGATCTCCGGCCTCATCGGACATACGGCTGAGCGTACCGAGAATATCGTCTGCTTCATATCCGGGACATTCCATAACCTTGAATCCCAGCGCGGCGACGGCTTTCTTGGCATAGGGCAGCTGCAGAGCCAGTTCTTCCGGCATCCCTTTTCGGGTACCCTTGTAGGCTTCATAAGCCTCCTGACGGAAGGTCTTTGCCTTGACATCGAAAGCGCAGACCAGATAATCCGGATGGAGCGCATCCAGATGCTTTTTGATGATATTCAGAAATCCGTATACCGCATTGGTGGGCAGCCCTGCGGAATTGCTGAGATTGCGGATCCCGTAGAAAGCACGGTTCAGAATACTGTTTCCGTCCAGTACCAGCAGTTTTTTCATGATGCCACCTCGTTTTTATTTTATACCAATATTATACCTTTATTCTACCGAAAATGCAAATATTTTCTCTGTATTTTTGAAAAAACTTACTCGGGGGAAGGAAAACTTTTTTGAAAAAAAGATTTTCTTCCCCCGAACCCTCATCCTTTCAAAAAACTTTGGAAAGGGTGAGGGTTTTTTCTCACTCATGTGCTGAGGCGGCTGTCATATTTCCGGAGTTGAAAAGTATTACAGTTCACTCTACAGTAAGGCTTCACGCAGTTTTGCGAAAATTTTCTTTTCTTCTCGGGAGATTTTGACCTGGGACAGTCCCAGCGCATCCGCCGTCTGCTGTTGGGAATAGTCTCTGTAGTACCGCAATAGAATGATCCTGCGCCACAGAACCGGCAGAGTTGTCAGGACTTCTTCCAGCGCAATGTGCTCAAGCATCCGTCCCAACGTATCGTCGGATGAGGGAAGGACATTTTCCAGCGTGTAATCCTCGTCTCCGATCACCTCGGAAAGAGAATGTACCGGGGATGCCGCATCCATGGCGACAGCCGCTTCCTCCGGTGTGATTCCCACCAGCCGGGCCAATTCTTCCAGCCGCGGTTCCGTGCCGTGTTCCGTGATGTACTGCTCCCGTTCCTTCATCAGCATGGCTCCCGTCCGCTTCTGTGTGCGGGAAACCTTAAGGATTCCGTCATCCCTTAGAAACCGGCGGATTTCTCCGATGATCAGCGGTACGGCATAGGTGGAAAAAGCGGTACCCCTGTCCAGATCAAAGCTCCGGATAGCCTTCAGCATCCCGATGGAACCGATCTGTACCAGATCCTCAAATTCCGCCCCCCGTCCCTTGAACCGATGGGCAATCCCCGTAACCAGTCCGGCGTTCATCTCCATCAGCACCGCTTCCGCCCCGGTATCCCCGCTTTTATACCGGGTGAGATAATCCAGATTCCGGTCATATCCGTTTCTGACATTACATTCCGACATTGTATCGCCTCCGTTTTCCGAAACCATCCGCATTGTGTATGACAAACGGTTTCCTATGTATCAGCCCCGGATTCTCGGAATGACGGTCAGTTTTTTGGTCATAATAACTTTTGTCCCTTTGCCCGGCGCGGAAACGACCCGCATGGAATCCATGAAATTTTCAATCACGGTAAATCCCATACCGCTGCGTTCGTTGGCCGGATCGGTGGTGTACAGCGGCTGAAGCGCCTTGGTAATGTCTTCAATTCCGCATCCCTTGTCCCGGATCTCGATCCGTACCACCCGGTCGTTTGTCATCCGCATGGTCATGTACACATCCCCCACCGTATTCCGATACCCGTGGACAATGGCATTGGTGACCGCCTCCGATACCGCGCATTTGATATCGGAAAGCTCATCAAAGGTGGGATTGGACTGGGCACAGAAGGCCGCTGCACAGGCACGTGCAAAGCCCTCGTTGGCTGAATAGGAAGGAAAACTCAGCCGCATTTCGTTACAGATTTCCTGGCGTTCCATCAATATACCTCCCGGTTTGTTTCAATTTTGATCAGCCTTTCCGTACCGGCAAGATCCAATATCCTGCGGATCTGTTCATTGGGGTTGGCTACCTTGAAGGCAATTCCAAGTTCCGTGGCTTTGGTAAACCGCCCCAGAATCAGTCCGAGGCCCGAACTGTCCATGAAATGTACCCCCGATAAATCCAGTATCAGCTCTGACGGACGCTTGATGAACATTTTTGTATCGATTCTTGCGCGGACACTCTGGGCAGTGTGATGATCAATATCCCCTTCCAGAAAAACCGTCAGAACTCCCTCTTCACTGAGGCATTTCAGCGGCGTTTCCAATGTACGCATAACATTTCCTCCTCTTATCCGATATTTTATCGTTATTTATTTCGCTGCTATAATTATATAGTATCCGCTGTGAAGAATGGTGTCGGATTGTGTTAGGGAAAAACAAAAAACTGAAAGAATCTATCAAAAAATATGATAAAAAGCGTGTTAAAATACAATTTGCCGATAAATATTGACACTTTGCCTGTTTTATGGTATCATATAAGATGAAGAGAATTCCGAATATTCGAAAAAACAGAATGATTGAGAATGAGAGGATAAGTATGAATAACAAACTGTTCGGCAATGCTGTCGTCGGCCAGTCCGGCGGCCCCACAACCGCCATCAATGCAACGCTGGCGGGTGTGATCAAAGGCGCTTTTGAAGCGGATACCATCGGTAAAATTTACGGTATGCGCAACGGTATCGAAGGATTCCTGGAAGAACGTCTCTCCGATCTGAGCGAACAGTTCGGCGACGCATCCGGTAATCTGGATAACGAAAAACTGGATATGCTTGTAAATACCCCCGCAGCAGCACTGGGATCCTGCCGCAAGAAACTGCCGGATCCTCATACCGATACAGCTTTTTTCGAGAATCTGATCGATTTGTGCCGGAAATACAATATCCGCTATTTCTTCTACATCGGCGGAAACGATTCCATGGATACAGTCGCCAAGATCAGCGAATATCTCAAGACCTCCGACTATGAAATGTACGCCATCGGTGTACCCAAGACCATCGACAATGACCTGGCTGCTACCGACCATACTCCCGGTTTCGGTTCTGCCGCCAAGTTCATCGCCACCACCATGCAGGAAATCGTACGTGACTGCGCCGTATATACAGTCCCCGCCGTGACCATCGTGGAAATCATGGGACGTGACGCAGGCTGGCTCACCGCTTCCGCCGCACTGGCAAACAGCATCACCGGCTACGGTCCCGATTATGTATATCTGCCGGAAGTACCGTTCTCTCTGGAGAATTTCTTTGCGGATATCCGTGCTGCCATGGAAAAGAAGCCGAATATCGTGATTGCGGTATCCGAAGGTATCCGTTTCGCCGACGGCCGTTATGTCGGTGAAGGAACCCAGAGCGGAACGGAGGATGTTTTCGGCCATAAATATCTGGGCGGAACGGGCAGTGCGCTGGAACAGGCTGTCAAAGCGGAATTCGGCTGCAAGGTTCGTGCAGTGGAGTTGAACCTGCCCCAGAGATGTGCGGCACACTGTGCTTCTCTGACCGACCTGGAAGAGTCCCTGAAGACAGGATATGCCGCCGTAGGAGCCGCCGTAGCCGGTAAAAACGGTTCCATGATCTCCATGGAGCGTGCCGCCGGTAAGGAATATGCTGTGAAATTCACGGCAAAATCGTTGTCCGGTATTGCCAATAAGGTACGCAGCGTACCGCTGGATTATATCAACGAAAGCGGCAACAATGTAACGGAAGCGTGCATTGACTATATCCTTCCGCTGATCCAGGGAGAGCCTGCACTGCAGTACAAAAACGGCCTGCCGGTACATTTTGTAATCCGCTGAGGAGAATACACATGAATCCGAAAATCCGCGCCGCCATCTTTGATCTGGATGGAACGACGGCCTATACCGCACCGGACCTGCTGTATTCCATGAACCTGATGCTGGAGCATTTCGGTTTTTCAACCCTGACTATGGAACAGCTTTTCGGGCACATCAGCTTCGGAGAACGGGATTTTGTAAAATATTCCCTGCCGGAAGAATGCCGGAATGACGAAGCTCTGATCGACAAAACCCAGGAATACTATGTCGGTATTTATGAGAAACATTTTCTGGACCGTACCTGCCTGTACGACGGTCTGGAGGATGTGATCCGCAGTATGCAGAAAGCCGGTATCCGACTGGCGGTCAATACCAATAAAGCCCACGCCCATGCCCTTGCGATTCTCAATAAGATCATCCCCGATACCTTTGAAGAAGTCCTGGGTTACGGCATAAAAGCCACCAAACCCGACCCCTCCGCCGCATTGTACATCGCGGAACAGTTCGGAGTATCTCCTGCGGAAACCCTGTATATCGGGGATTCCGATATTGATATGCACACAGCCACCAACGCCGGTATGACAGCGGTTGGTGTAACCTGGGGCTACCGTCCCGAGGATATTCTCAGAGAAAACGGCGCACAGGTGATCGTACATAAACCCGAAGAACTGTTGGCTCTGTGCGGGCTGAACGAGGCATAAGTATGGCACATATACCTGCATCGGAAACAAACGCCATTGCCGTTCTTTCGTTCGAAGAAGCGATGGCCATGCGCACAGAACCCTGTGATTACGACAGAGATGCCTGGCTGTACGTGCCGGATACCTACAGTGAATACCGGTATATTCTGGGTACAAAAGGGAAGAATCCGCTGATCTGTATCGGCATCAATCCGTCTACCGCCCGTCCCGGTGATCTGGACAATACCTTAAAATCCGTAGAACGCATCGCCCTGCACAACGGGTATGACAGTTTTATTATGTTCAATGTATATGCCCAGCGTGCCACCGACCCGAAGCATATGGAAAAGACCTGCAATGCATTTCTGCACGAAGAAAACATGAAGGCATTCCGCTATTGCCTGTCCTTGTCGGCAGCGGAAGGCATTTCTCCCTCCGTGTGGGCTGCCTGGGGAACCATCATCAACGCCCGTCCCTATCTGCAGGACTGTGTGCGGGATATGATCGCGGCAGGTCTGGAATACAATGCAGGCTGGTACACCGCCGGTGCCAGATCGAAAAATGGCGGCCATCCCCACCATCCCCTGTATCTTCGCAAGGATGCCCTTCTGGATGCTTTCGATGTACAGGCCTATGTGGATACACTCGGCGCAGAATAAAACAGAAAAAATCTCCTGTAACCGGATAACCCCGGCGGCAGGAGATTTTTTGATTGAGATGGGATTGTATTCAGGATTCGAGCTGTCTGCCGAGAAACCCGGCGGCGGTCTGAATCAGCTTGATTTCCAGATCCGAAGCGGAGATCGCCCCGTCTCCTTCCTTAATCACCACGGAAGCCACACACCCCGTAATATCCCCATCGGTGATAATGGGCATCATACAGCTGACCACCCCGGCAGAACCGTCCACAATGTGTAAGTCCTCCTTGCCGGTGCAGGTATACAGCTGTCTCTGTTCCATAAGCGCTTCCGTTTCGGGTGTGATCTTGCGGTCATTGTATTCCTTTTTGGGAATGCCCGCACATGCGATAACGGCATCCCTGTCGCAGATCACACAGGAAAGCCCGCAGGTTTTATGCAGTGTCTCCGCATACTGCGCGGCAAACTGTGCCATTTCACCGATGGGAGAGTATTTTTTAAAGATAACCTCACCCTCACGGTCGGTAAAAATTTCCAGCGGATCCCCTTCACGGATACGCATGGTTCTGCGGATCTCCTTGGGAATTACGACACGGCCGAGGTCGTCGATGCGTCTTACTATACCGGTTGCTTTCATATATAAATCTCCTTTACCATATCTTAGACTGCGAGTATAGTCTCTGCAAAGTTTGGGAGAATATACGGCTTTTCCGTGAGAAACATAATTTGGAAATCGTTAAAAAACGCAAAATCATAACATTCCCTGTTGAAAAACCTTCTCATACAGCGTATAATATATATAAAGGAAACCACCATGCACAGCGGATGCGGAAAGGGGAATGCCATGACTGCAAATGTAAAACAAATCGTACTGGCCGGCGGACCTGCATCAGGGAAATCCTCGGTGATCAAACGTCTCAGACAAAGACCTACGGAGGGGGATGTCCATGTGCTTTTTCTGGATGAAATGGCTACCACATTCCTCCACGACCGTCCCTCGGAAATTGCAGCCGCCGACGATCCTCTGCTCCTGCAGTTCTACATACTGCGTGCCCAGCTGTTTGCGGAAAACGCTCTTTTGCAGAATACCAAATACGACGGTCAGACGATCCTGATATCGGACAGAGGCGTGATGGATGCGTTTGTGTACCTGAACGAAGCGGAACTGGAACTTCTGAAAGGGGAACATCCGGAGCGGTTCCGGGACAGATATGACCATATTGTCTATCTGAAAGGCAATATTGACAACTACCTGAAAGACAACGAAACCCTCCGACTGGAAAAGGACGCACGAACTGTGATCGAAACCGAGGAAAAGGCCTACCGGATTTGGTCGGAATGTAAATCCTTCAGCTGCATAGAACAGCAGGAATGCATCGAACAGAAAGTCGATCTGGTCATCGAGGATATCCACGCTTTCCTGGGCAGACGGGTGTTCACCGAATTGTAAGCCACATTCCTTAATAAAAACATGACCCGCAGATTTTCACCGATCTGCGGGTCTTTTGTATATTCGGTTAGGGACCGGAGCCGCGAAGCATTATTCAATCGTCAGTTCATAAATACCGGTCAGCTTTTCATCCATGGGATTCACGCTCATCTCTCCCGGTGCGGTCGGTACCATTCCTGCCGCATAACGGAAATACAGATAGATCGGAACCGCCGACCAGCCATGACACAGACTACCGGCATAGCTAAAATCATCACCGCCGCGGATGGTTTCCCAGAAGGTTGTCGCACCGTTTCGCAGCATGTGACCGTAACACTTTGCCGCATCCGCAAACACATAACGCCCGTAGGTTTCCGGCCGTTTCATGAGGGCATCATAGAAGAAAATACTGTGTGAGAGGGTCACGGGAAGCAGCGCGGGATGGTGTACCAGATTGTGCAGTACAGCATCCACTTCGCAGTCAGGACAGATTCCGCTGCAGACGGCCAGTGCATTGGCAAGCTGGGACAGATGAAAATGCTTTCTGCTGCTGGGCTTATCAAGAATGTTGGTGAAATAATATCCCATTTCCACTCCGGCGTAGAATTCTTCATGGGCTGCGCGGTTCATCTTTCCGGCAGCTTCAAGGAATTCCGCTTCCTTTTCCGCATCACCGAGTACCCCATAAATCTTTGCCAGACTCTGATATGCCATGGATACAAAGGCACACAGCGGCAGATCATAATATGTATGATCATCCTCATCCTTATGCCCGATACTGCCGGACAGTCCCTCCTGCCACTCATAGAAATTCCAGTATTGCCAATCGTTCAATCGCTTGACTAACCCATTCTCTTCGGTCCGCCGCATAAATTCCCGGCAGATCCGTTCCGCCGTTGGTGCCATTTCCGCCGCAAATGCCCGGTCGCCGGAGTACAGCAGATATTCCCATAACTGTACGGCGAAAACGGCAGAGAAGCTGGGAATGGTGATCGACACTCTGGCGGGAGAACAAAGCTCCAGCAGATTGTCGTCCCGGATGGACAGAGCCATGAGCCGGATCGCGGATTTGGGAAAAGCAAATTCCCGGAAAGCGTAATAACCGCAGAGCATCTGATTCCGGGAGTCCATGGTGTAAAGAGCCTGTTCACGCCAGGGACAATCCTCGTAATGCTCATGCATACACATCAGCAGAGTACGTTTGCCGGTTTCGTAAATCATATTGTGCAGCTGATCGGCACAACGGAAGGAAACATCCGCGGTTGTGGGATAATCGGTCGGTTCGATGCCCGCATAACGGATCTGTACTTCGGGGGCATAGATATGCAGTGCAAGATACCGGCATCCGGAACGCTTGAAGGGATGGACAAAACGTATCCGTCCCCCCTTGCCGTCAAACCTTGCCGCGAAACAGCGTCCTCCGATCGTGGTGCGGATCCGCATATCTTCCAGATGCTCGCCCCAGCCAAGGAGAAATTCCGCATCACAGGGAAGGGTAAGGTCCAGCGATACCAGCCCGGCTTCCTCCCGACCGATATCATAAACCACATAGACCCCGTCACTGCCTTCCTCTTTCCGCAGCAGAACACCTTCGTCTGCCGCACATTCCCCATAGCGAAGCCGTTCGGAATAACCGAGATAGGCTTTCTGCATCCTGTCCCCCGGTGTACCTTCGCGGATACCGTCACGGAAGGAACCGAAGACCACCGGCACAGCCTTGCATCGTTCTCCTCTGACCAGCTTTCTGATGGGGCGTTCGTGCAGTACATCAAAACTGCGCGTCACCACTGCTTCACCCGCGGATACGGGATGTCCGGTGAAGGAGTATTCAAAAGAGAAGGAAAGCTGTCCGGAAACCTTGCTGACGGGACCACTGACATAATAAGGATTCAGATTCACCTTTGTGTGCGTACCGGAATAAAGAATTGCCTGTCCGTTTTCCGTAAAGACATACATAACCCCGGGCGTTCCCACACGGTAGGTGGAGCTGTCCTCGTTCTGACAGTATCCGGTTACAAGAATCTCATTCTCCCCGACCCGCAGGAAATCCGTAATATCCAGAACATCGTATACTTTGTAAGAATCGGGGTAATCCGCATACTGGCCGCCGTCACAGTATTCACCGTTTACATACAGTGCATAATTGGAATCGGCGGTGATGTACAGCGCATAGGAAGCGCCGGGCTTTTTCACAATGGATTCATGGAAGTCCACATAGGCATTGACCGTATTCTCAAGCCCGCGGAGCCAGATAAAAGCTGCTTCTTTGAATATACTATCGTTTTTGATAAGCTGTTTCATAAATCCTCCGTACTGCAGAAGCAGATGTTGATTGGGATGTACATTATGATTATAGCAGTATACAGACAGAATAGCAAGCGGTTTGTAAAAAAAACGGAACGTCGGGCGGGAAATGAAGTACAGTAAAGCGCAGAATCGTTCATAAATCCATGGTATAATACATATGTAACCGACCTCGGGCAAATCAGCCGAAGCGAAAAATACTGTCCCGGAATACTTTTGAAAAAATTTCCGCTTTTCATGCAATATATCCGCATTTTCTGCGTTATATACATATGAAGCGCTCTTATAACAACAGCAGGGAGGTGCAAAGAATGGTACGAGCGAATCAAATGGCCGATGACCGGATCGTGGAGCTGTACTGGGAACGGTCGGAATCCGCCATCCGTGAGACCGCGGACAAATACGGCGATTACTGCCGCAGTATAGCATACAACATTCTCTATAATCCGGAGGATGCCGAAGAAAGCGTAAACGATACCTGGCTTCATGCCTGGAACAATATGCCGCCCCATAAACCGTCCGTACTGTCCGTTTTCCTGGGGAAGATCACCCGCCGTATCTCCATCGACCGCTGGCGAAAAAAGCACGCGGCAAAACGGGGAAGCGGCGAAATGGATCTGGTACTGGACGAACTGGAGGACTGCGTGGCGGATACTGCCGACGTGGAAGCAACGATCGAACAAAAGGAAACCGTACGGATCATCAGCGAATTCTTAGGAAGCCTGCCCGCAGAGGAACGCAGAATCTTTTTAAGCCGGTACTGGTATATGGAGCCCATCACCACCATCGCCCGCCGTTTCGGTTTTTCGGAAAGCAAAACAACATCCATGCTGTTCCGTACCCGGAAGAAGCTGCGTCAGAAACTGGAAAGTGAGGGATGCTTATGAAAAAGGAACAGATACTCGATATGATCGGCGAAGCTCCGGATACCTATGTGAAGGAAACGGGAGAATTCAAAAAACGACCCGTTTCCCGGAAAATCCGATGGGTCGGCGGCATAGCGGCTGTGCTGGCGGCTGTGATTCTCTTCCACAATATGCCGGCCATTCCCCTGATCGTCTCCGCCAAAGCTGTCAGTACCGCGTCCCAGTCCCGTAAAACTGAGCGTCCCGATTACGATTCTCCGGCCTATGACACATGGCGTGCGGAGCGGGAACACCGTGATGAACTGGTGGAAGAAGCACGGACACCGATCGCGGCGTTTGTGGCGCTGGCTTCCGAAGAGGTACTGAGCGGTGCGGATGATGAAAACCGTGTCTGGTCGCCCATCAATGCCTACATCTCACTTGCCATGACCGCAGAACTGACGGAAGGGGAGACCCGGGAGGAACTGCTTGCTGTACTCGGTGCATCCGATACAAACGAACTGCGCAGCAGAGTCAGTGCGGTATGGGAACAGATCTACGAAGACAACGGCAAGGAGATCAGCGTACTTGCCAACTCCCTGTGGCTGGACAACGCATTGACATATGATGAAGAACGGATGGACATTCTTGCCCACGATTATTACGCTTCGGTGTATCAGGGAGATCTGGGCAGCGAAAAGACCAACCGTGCCATCACCAACTGGATGCGCAACCAGACCGGCGGAATGTTAAAGGACAGAACCGGCAAAACAAACCTGCCGGAAGCGGATCAGATGCTGGTAATGGCCTCTACGATATACTTCCAGTCCCGCTGGGGTGACGAATTTTCCGCAAAGAACAACACCCAATCCGTATTCCACGCCGCATCCGGGGATGTGGAAGCTACCTTCATGAACAAGAAGGAATACGAAATGAACTACTACTGGGACGAGGATTACGGTGCTGTGCAGATGTTTCTGGAAAACGGATCATGTATGTGGTTCATACTGCCGGATGAAGATAAAACCGTGGATGACATACTGGAAAGTGATGCATACATGAAGATGATCACACAGGAACACCTCCGGTCGGAAGAAGAAACCAACCGCAAATGGATGAAAGTCAACCTTTCCGTCCCACAGTTTGACGTGTCCGCAAGCATTGATGTAAAAAAAGGACTGCAGAATATGGGACTGACCAAAGTATTTGACTGGACCCAGAACGGATTTGCCTCTTCTCTCCAAAGCCGTACAAGCGAATATCCCGTGTACCTTGACAGCATCCATCAGGATACCCGTGTGAAAATCGACGAAAAGGGCGTGACGGCGGCAAGCTATATTGAACTGAATTTCGGTGCCGGAGCCGCAGAACCGCCGGATGAGATCATTGATTTCGTTCTGGACAGACCGTTTGTGTTTGCTGTAACCAAGAGCCATATCCCGCTGTTTGTGGGAAAAGTGAATATACCGTAAGAACGAAAAACGTCCCGTCAGCAGATTTTATCTGGTAAAACGGGATGTTTCTTCCGTAAAATCCGCAACACCGTTTGCACATTCGCGTGAAATATGATACAATATATACAGAGAAAGTTTATCCGCAGTTCAGATTTTCCGCCTATAATAAAGTAAAACAAAAGCCTCAAACCCACCCATACAGAAAGGCAGGTAGATCATTTCCATGAAGCAGATGCTGCTGATTTTGAATCCCACATCCGGTATGAAAAAAGCCGCACGGAATCTGACGGAAATCATTTCCGTTTTCAACCGCGCCGGTTATGTCGCCAATGTATACGTGACTGCAGAACGTGGTGATGCCGTACGGGCGGTACAGAATCTGGGCGGCAGTGCGGAACTGATCGTGTGCTGCGGCGGTGACGGTACTCTGAACGAAACGGTCACAGGACTGATGGAAGCAGGGCTTGATACGCCCATCGGCTATATTCCCGCCGGATCCACCAACGATTTTGCCGGATCTCTGCATCTTTCGTCCGATGTGATCAAGGCCGCCGGTCAGATCGCGGAAGGAAAACCCACACCGTATGACATCGGAAAATGGGGAGAGCGGTACTTCACCTATATTGCATCCTTCGGTGCCTTCACAAAAGCCAGCTACGCAACACCCCAGAACATGAAAAACGCCCTCGGACATCTGGCCTATATTCTGGAAGGCATACAGGAACTGTCGGGCATCCGCACGGAGCATATCCGGATGGAACTGGACAATGAAGTTCTGGAAGATGATTATCTTTTTGGTGCCGTCTGCAATTCCACCAGCGTGGGCGGCATTCTGACCCTGAATCCGAACATTGTGGATATGTCGGACGGACGGTTTGAAGTGTTCCTGATCCGTGCACCGCGGAATATGCAGGAACTGCACGAATGTATCCTCGCTCTGACGAACCAGACCTATAACTGTAAAATGATCACCTTCCGCAGTGCCGGCAGACTGAAAATTACCTGCAATTCCACCATGCCCTGGTCACTGGACGGCGAACGTGCGGAGGGAAAAACGGAAATCACCGTGGAAAACCTGCACCACCGCATCCGTATTGTGCATTGATGCAAAGGCGTGGGCAGTGGAAAAAATCATCAAGGAGGACAACGGCGAATGTCGGAATTTTTAACATCCCTGCATCCGGTAGCGGTCTGCCTGCTCGTCTGCGCGGCGAAGATCGTGGAAATCACCATCCAGTCCCTGAAAACCTGTATGATGGTCAAGGGAGAAAGACTGAAAGCGGCGGCCCTCGGATTTGTGGAATGTCTGATCTGGGGTCTTGTGATCTCTACCATCATAGGCACTTTGGGGGATAATCTGCTCTTACTGTTGTTCTACTGCGTGGGATATGCCGTGGGTCTGTTCCTCGGTTCTGCTCTGGAGAACAAAATTGCACTCGGTACATCCAGTCTGGAACTGATCGCCGGGGAAGAAAGCACGGAAAAGATCACCGACTACCTGAAAGAGAAAAACAAAGGCTATACCGTATTTGAAGGACGGGGTTCCGTGGACAGAATGAATATGGTGTTCATCGTGCTCCCCCGTAAGGAAGTAAAGAAAACTCTGAAGGAAATCCGCGGTCTGTGCGGCAATAAGGTGTTTGTGGTTACTTCAGAGGTAAGCAAATACGCCGGCGGCTACGGTATGGTAAAGTAAAACGGTAAAGAAGGAAAAATTATGTTCAGAGAACTGACCCGTAAACATAAAAAAATTCCCGAATCAGAATGTATCGAACTGCTGACAAAGGAAACCCGGGGCGTTCTGGCAGTCAGTGGAGACTACGGCTACCCATACGCCATGCCCATGAACCACTATTACAGCCCGAAAGATGGCTGCATCTATTTCCACAGTGGCAAAAAAGGCCACCGTACCGATGCACTTCGCCGGTCGGATAAAGTATCCTTCTGTGTGTACGAACAGGGATACCGTGAGGAAGGAGAGTGGGCGCTGCACGTACGCAGTGTAATAGTATTTGGCAAAATTGAACTGATTGAAGACAGGGAAGAGATAATCCGCATCACTACACCCCTCTGCCATAAATTTACCGACGATGAAGCGTATATCCGCAAAGAAATTGAAGAAAATGCTGCTGCAACGCTGCTTCTGAAGCTGATTCCTGAGCATATCTGCGGAAAAATCGTAATAGAATCCTGAAAACAAAACACAGCCGACCGTGTATCCGAAACAGTTGGCTGTGCTTTTTTTATGTTACATTTGTTTTTTTGTTTTGCGGTATTTTGCCGGAGGCATGCCGAACGCTTTTTGGAATGCCGAAAAGAATCCGGCAACGGAAGCATACCCCACATCACTTGCAATTTCATATACGGATCTGTCCGTGCTTCTCAGAAGCAGCTGTGCCTGCTGGAGTCTGGTGTCCCGCAGTTTTTCACGGAAGGATTGTCCGTATTTGGCAAGCAGGATACGGTTGGTCTGTGTGGGGCTGAGGTACAAAGCATGTGCAAGTTCCTTTAAGGTAACGGCGGAAGCATAATGCAGGGAGAAAAAGCGTTCAATACTCTTGACCCTTTCCGCATCCAGCGTGGCACGTTTCCTGGACATTGCCGGATGAGATTCCGGTGCTTTTTCGTTGATCACCTTCCGCAACAGAAGAATAAAACATTCCTGCAGAAGGGAGGAGATCATTTCATCCGCGCCGGGTGCATCCTGCAGAAATTCTTCCCGGATTTTTGTCAGTATGGGCAGAATCTCAGGTATGGCAAACTCCTGCGGAGTGTTCAGTTCCCGGAAAAAATTTCCCAGATGCTGTAAGTCACCCTTACTACTTTGCCCCTTGGGATAGAACCGGAAGCAGAACCGTTCGGATGGCAGATCCGTTGGACGGTTTGAGTGGTATATACCGCTCGGGATCAGCAGAACGGAACCGGAAGTACAGGAAAACAATGTCCCCATTACCTCAACCGTACTGATCCCTTTGCTGACGGCACTCAGTTCAATGGCTGCATGATTATGCGCCTGCTGCAGAACGATTTTTGAAGGAGAAAGAAAACCGCTGTCAAATTCTGTAATCAGAATACTGCCGGACAGACGGATATCGTAACGGCGAAAAAACGGTTTGTCGTCTGCTGCCGCCGGGGATTTCTCACGTACGGGATCAGACATCGGGTACACCTGCTTCCACCAGTTCCCATCTCATAGCGGCGGATTCTTCTGCTGTGTAAACCCGTGCGGGATAAGCAGAATGACCGGCATCGATTCCTCTTAAGCGGAAGACTTCCTTTACAAAGGGAATACTGGTGGGATAGCGGCGGATGATATCGATCACATGATTGATCCGGAACTGAATTTCTCTGGCCTTTTCGAATTTTCCGGCACGGAAAGCATCGTACAGCTCGCAGTACCAGCCGGGCATAATATTGTAAGTAGTACCGATACCGCCGTCCGCACCCATCGTCAGACCGCAGATGAGCATTTCGTCGGGACCGTTGAGTACATTGATATTCCCACCGTTGAGCTCACAGATCCGGTGCATATCGTAATAATTGAAAATCGTATACTTGACACCGATCACGCCGTCGATCTTCATGACCTCTTCCATGAAGTCCACGGGATTCTGATTCATCAGCCCATTTGCATATACCACAACGGGCAGGCCGGAAATGTCTGCGATACGCTTGTAGTAATCCAGAATCTGAGCGGAAGTGTATTTGAAATAGAAATTTGGCAGAACGGAAGAGATGGCATCACAACCGATTTCCGCTGCATGCTTGGCCAGACGGAATGCGGAGTTGCTGTCGGGTGCGCCGATATGGTTGATGATCTTACCTCTGCCTTTGGATTTTTCTACAGCGGTTTCCGCCATTTCCATACGGGTCTTTTCGGAAATGATGGGACCTTCACCGGTAGCACCGTTGATGTAGAAACCCTTGATTGGAAAGCGGTATTCGTAGTCGATAACTTCTTCGGCAGCGCGGCGGTTGAAAGTGCCGTCGTCATGGAAAGGCGTAATAATAGCAGGCAGAATACCTGTGAAAAGCTTGTTGTTCATTTTGGTAACCTTGTTTCCTTTGGGATTATTGGCAGAAAAATTATGATAATTGAAAATAGTTATGCAGTGATTCCGTGTGGAACAGTTTATCGGATTTCATTCCAGTCAAAAGTGAGCAGAGTGATATCCGGGGTGGCGGAGGCGTTGGGCTTGTATGTGATCAGGTTAAAAGTATCATCCACAAAATAATGTTCGGCATAATAACCGTCCTGGGGCTTGGCTGCGTCCAGAATGACCTTCTGTTCGATAACAAGATTCTCAGGGTTGATTCGCAGCATGGAAAGGTCCATGGCAGAGTTTTCCGTACAATGATTACGCAAAATACTGTACAGATTACCATCCCGTACAAACAGTTTCGGACGACCGGTATTGTAGATTTCCAAGGACTTGTCATAGACTGCCGTATTCAACAGATTGAGTGCATCGTCCAAAACAGCAATATGCGCTTTTTTATCATAGCCGCGGCAGAGAATATATAATTTGTTGTCAAAGACTGCCAGTGTGCTCTCGTTCAGAGAAGCATCAAGTAAGGTGTCGAGGCACAGCATATCGGTCCAGGTTTCGCCGTTATCGTCGGATACCAGCAGCTCAACGGATTTCCGGGCATCCGGATAATCCAGCTCCGGGAATGTCATAGCCAGCATCCAGTACCGTCCCTGCCATTCCAGACCGTCAAATACATAACCGTATTGTTTCCCGTCCGTGTCGGTAAGAATACCGGGCAGGGGTTCAAACGTACCGTTGCGATATTCATAAACTATGGTACCGGTACGTGTTTTTCCGTTGTTGTAATCCTGAATGTCCAGATAACAGCGAATTGTACCGTCGGGCATGGTCAGCAATTCTGCATTCTGGGTGTTAAAACCGGGAACATGTGCCAGAAGCTCGGGTGAATGAACACTTCCGTCTTTATCGAGCCACATATAAGACGTGATGCTTTCGTCACCCATATGGGAAATACCCTGTTTCCAGGCACAAAGAATACCGTCATTGGTTTCTACCAGCGTGGGGAAAGCACAATAAGGATACTTTTTACTGCCGACATACAGAACTATACCGGAAACATCCATTTTGATGACATCATATGTATATGCTTCAGTCTCCGGTTCTGTCGTTTCAGTCTTCGGTGTTTCGTTTAGTGTGGCTGATTCATAGGATTCGGCTGAAGAGGGTTCGGTACCGGAAACTTCAGAATTTGGTTCGGAGCAGGAACACAAAGGAAATGCCATCGATGTGGCCAGAAGGAAACTCAGGATTTTTTTCATATCAAACCTCACAGAGTACAGCCGTTTATAACGCTACATTTGTATACTGCATCTTTTGGCAATGTCAATGCATAAAAACCAGAACAGCGGCTGCAGATTTTTTATATATACATTATAATGTATCCGCCCACCCATTGTCAATTCGTAAACGGGTCATATTCATGGAAAATATGGTTTGTCGGAGTATATACGGAATGGTTCATTGAAGAACTTTTTGTTCCCGTTCTCATTGTCTGCAAAAAGATTTGCAAATATGCCCGTGTTGTGTTATACTATGGTAAACAGCACGAAGGGAGACTGATCATGCTCAAGAAAGCGTATGTGGAGATCACCAATGCCTGCAACCTGTCCTGCAGCTTCTGCCACGGCACAAAACGGCCGATCCGTTATCTGACCACAGAAGAATTTCGACATATCTGCCGTAAACTGCAGGGAAGAGTGGAATACCTGTTTTTCCATGTCATGGGCGAACCGCTTCTGCATCCCCGCCTGGAGGAATTTCTGTCGATTGCGGGGGAATCCGGCTTTCAGGTCATCCTGACTACCAACGGAACCCTCCTTGCCCAAAAAGCCGACATTCTCTGCAGCGCAGGCAATATCCGCAAAATCAGCATCTCCCTCCACAGCTACGAAGCCAATACCGCCGGATATACTCTGGAAGAATACCTT
The DNA here is from genome assembly GCA_015063745.1 of Oscillospiraceae bacterium. Classification (GTDB taxonomy): domain Bacteria; phylum Bacillota; class Clostridia; order Oscillospirales; family CAG-272; genus UMGS1696. Next base: position 25,547 of record SVTO01000020.1, read on the forward strand.
ACGGAATGCTTTGCTTTCTGCCGTCGAGCATCGGAGAAGGGGATCATCTGTGTCATGCGTCTGTGGAATCAGGGCGGTGCGGAAAACATGAACCCGCAGATTCTGGAAAAGATGCACGCATTTTTCGATGCCGAACCTGGGATGGAATGGAAGGAGACCTACAGCGGCTATAAAATAAAGGATAAAATTTTTCTGGAATGGGGCGAATACTTTGAATGGCCGGATACGGAAGGTGAGTACAAGGGGAACACCCATACCTGTTACGCCTTACGGGATCAGATCGGCATCCTCTCCGACGGCACCGCAGTCCCCTGCTGCCTGGATGCGGAAGGCAGTATTCCCCTCGGCAATATATTCGATATGACTCTGGATGAGATTCTGGCAAACCCGCGGGCGGTCATGATGAAAAAAGCACTGGAAAACCGCCGGATCACGGAACCTCTGTGCCAGCGTTGCGGATACGCGTATATCAAGAAATACTGATCCCCCCAAATACATCTGTTCCGAACACAAAAGAACTGTTGTCCTGCGGAATGTCCGTACAACAACAGTTCTTTTTGATTCTGTTTACTGATACTGCTTTCGATACGCCACGGGAGACATACCCGAATAACTGCTGAACTGCTTGGAGAAATACAAGCTGTCCGTGTAGCCGATCAGTGCGGCAATTTCCTGAATGGGCATGGTTGTTTCCGTCAGCATAACCTTCGCTTTTTCCATCCGGATACGGATACGGTACTGCAAGGGTGTCAGACCTGTAGCACTTTTGAAACATTCGATCAGATACCCTTTGTTGATGGAAACGCCGGCGGCATATTCCGATATGGGCGTGTTCAGCATATAATTTTCCGTAATTTCGTCCATAATCGTCTGTACGATCGTGCCGATGTCTTTCACAGCCGCAGTATTACCGGGGGACAGGGGTGTGATACATCCGGCCATTTTGGCAAGGAGCGTGCCGGTGAGCAGGGAAAGCAGCAAAGGATCCGGCAGCGCTGCAGAGGCTTCATCAATAATGTTCCGGAAGCAGTCAGTAATGTTGTCGGGTGCCGATACGTTAAACAGTTTCGCCTTGGGAATACGGAAAACTCTGTCGAAAACATTCAAAGGTGCGATATGAACCGCCAGCCAGCAGATATCCAAACCGGTATCCGGGAAAAATTCACATTCAATCGATTCATCAGGTCGGAAAACGAGCAAACTGCCGTCTCCGAATGTCCACCATTTGCCTTCCGTGAACAGCCGTCCGCTGCCTTTTTGTACCCAGATGATCCGATAAGCGGAAGAATCCAGACGGATCGATTCATGCACATCACAGTTTTCGCCGTGAGCCGTTGTACAGCATCCGACCGTCAGCACATGGCACCGGTACAACACCGGAGGGATTTCCGAATAGGAGAGGGTATAGTTATTCAGCATATAAACACCACCCGTTTTGTTTTTGCCGCAGGGAACATTGCAAAAGCGTTTCTTTCATTTAATTATACCAATAGATTTTCCGTTTGTCAATGACACACCCGCAATCCCCGTGGGCGGAACAGAAAAAAGTACACCTTACATGGAGCAGGGTGTACTTTTTTGACAGATGGAAATCAGTCGATGGACATATCCAGCTTGAAGCGCATGATCTTGCGCAGGGTGTTCTTGGGGAATTCGGTTCTGCGTACCTTGATTACGCCGATCTTCTTGTAGGGAACGGCATTCCGGTTGTAGTTGTCGATGTACTTCTTGAAATATTCTTCCGGATTGTCAATGCCGTTTGTTTCAAAGAAATCCTTGTCGGGATAAATTTCAGCCACGATGGCGTTGTGGGAGATGCCCCGCTTGCTCTGACCTTCGTATACGATGATGTCCAGCACACCGGGAGTGGCCGCCAGTTCGTTCTCGATCTCTTCCGGATATACGTTTTTGCCGTTGGAAAGAATGATCAGATTCTTTTTGCGGCCCGTGATATACAGCACATTGTTCTTGTCCAGCTTGCCGTAGTCGCCGGTCCTGAAGAAGCCGTTGGCAAAAGCATCTGCCGTAGCGGGTGTATCCTTGTAGTACCCCAGCATCACATTGGGACCCTTGACCCAGATTTCTCCTTCACCGTCCTCGTTGGGTTCGGCAATCCGTACGGTATCCATGTCGATGACATTCCCCACACTGCCGGGAACCACGTTGCGGCTGCGGTTTACGGCGATCAGCGGCGCACATTCCGTAATGCCGTAACCGTTGAGCGTGCTGATACCGATACCGTCAAAGAAATACAGGATCTGTGGATTGACAGGCGCGCCGCCGGTGATGATTGTCTTCACTTCACCGCCGAAGGCCGCACGGATTTCACCGAACATCTTCTTACGGTTGTCTACACCGACCTTGCGCATGGCGTTGCTGAGCCTGATCATACGGAACACCAGCTCTTCCTTACCTTTTTCCTTCAGGGTAGCCATGATCTTGCGGTAGAATGTTTCCAGATAGAGAGGAACCAGTACCAGATGTCCCGGCTTCTGTTCCCGCAGTTCCTTCTGAATATAACGGATGCCGGCGGAAATGTACACTTCACAGCCGATCATGGTGTGGCCGATCAGCATAACGGTGGAGCCGTAGGTATGATGCAGGGGCAGAACACCGACGGTCTTGTCCGCAAAATCAATATAGGGAATGACATCGGTCATATTGGACAGAATCGCGTTCTGGGACAGCATGACACCCTTGCCCTTGCCGGTGGTGCCGGAAGTGAATACCAGCAGGGAAAGCTTCATCGGATCGATGGGCGCATCATGATAAACGGAGGGATCATTTTCGTATTTCTCCCTGCCCAGACGAATGAGGGAAGCAAGAGAGTTTTCTTCCTTGTCGCTGAGCATGGCGATGGGAGATATGAGCAGGGAAGTATGCTCTGCAATATATTCCGCTTTTTCCGCCAGTTCTTCCTCATAGAACAGGAAGGAGGCATCAGCCTTGGCAGCGGTATCTGCCAGATCTTCCTTCTGCCAGTCCCGGTCCAGAGGCACCAGAATACCGCCGACGGAGAGTACGGCAAAATAGGTAAGAATCCAGTCATAGGAAGGCTTGCCGATGACAACGCAGTGCTTTCCGGCGCATCCCATGGATAAAAGTGCCGTACCGAGGGCGCGTACATCGTCTCTGAATGTCAGATAATTTACCGTCTGCACCTCACCGCGCAGGGGATCCGTACGGTAGGAAAACGCAGGCTTTTCGCCGTGATTTTCCGCAGACCATTCCACCAGCTGGCGGACATTGGTAAACTCCACTTTTGTATGCAGCATATCGTGATTCATGTAATTGAACCGATCCTTTCTCATCATTAAATATATTAGTTTATTCTTCGTCCAGATATTCTTTGCAGATCGTCTGCAGATTATCATGAATCAGCGCCAGACTTCTGTAAAAGAGCGTACGGCTTTCCTCATCCAGCCCCGCACTTGCCTGCGCCAGAACATTGTCGATCTTTTCCGCGATGTGCATTCCCAACTGACAACCCTTTTCCGTCAGGATCAGGGGACTCTGATACCGCTTGGCGGTTTTGGAATGACATACCAGATATCCGTTTTCCTCCAGATGGCGGATGGAACGGGAAATATTGGCCTTGTCTTCCGCGCAGATGTCGCACAGCTCCTTCGCTGTGATGGGACCGGATTTGTAAAGATAATACAGACAGGACACATGAGGTCCTTTCAGATTGAATTCACTCATTTCCGCGGTCTTGATCTTACGTATACATCGGCTGATCCCGGAAATCAGGATTGTGAATGTATGAAAACGTTCTTCCATAGTTCCTCCAAGACTTGTTGAAATCACAACAAGTGATATTATAGCATAAGCCTGTTGTTTTGTCAACAAGTTTTTGCAGAAAAAATAAAAATAATTTTGACACCGGTTGGTTTGAGGGAAGGAGAGAAAAGGAATTATGGGAAGAGAAAGCGTAAATTCGGATTTTTTGCGAAAAAACCGCGGTAATGGAGTTGTGTTCTTCTTACGGATGTGGTATAATTACTACAAATACTTATTTGCCGGAAGCAGAAGCAAGCCGGCGGAACATACAGGAAACATATATATGGATTGGTTAAAAGATATATTCACGAACCCCTTTCTGATGACGGGACTCTCCTCCTGGACGGTTGCACAGGTGCTGAAAACGATCATCCATTGCCTTATCAATAAAAAACTGGATCTGCACAGACTGATCGGCGACGGCGGTATGCCCAGCGGACACTCTGCCACCGTAACCGCTCTTGCCATATTCAGCGCACTGACCTACGGCGTCGGCTCCTTCCAGTTTGCGGTAACGGCCATTCTGGCCACGATCGTCTGTCACGATGCCATGGGCGTCCGCCTGGAAACGGGAAAACAGGCTGTGGTACTGAACGAAATGCTGAGCATCTTCAACCTGCTGACTACGGAACAGCTGCCGGAAGTCAAGCTGAAGGAATTCGTGGGACACACCCCCATACAGGTTCTTGCCGGTATTCTGGTGGGTTTTGCAAATGCATTTGTAATGTATTATTTTGTATTCTGAATCCAGATCTGTTAATCAACGAAACGAGGAAAACATCATGCGCCCCTATACCTGTCCGGATATAGCCATCAATGAATATAAATACCGTATGGAAATGCACGCTCATACCAAGCCGGCCAGTCCCTGCGGAGATAAAACCCCTGCCGAAGTTGTGGAGATATACAAACGGTGCGGATACGATGCCGTTGTGATCAGCAACCACTTCAAGGCAAATTATACGGAAGAATCCATCGAACTGCTGCAGAACGATTTCAGAGATGCCGAGATTGCCGCGGAAAAGGCCGGCATCAAGGTGCTGTTCGCTGTGGAACTGACATTCTACAATACCTACGGCGACTATCTTGTATACGGTTTACACCCGGAAGATATGGCGGAGTTGTTTGATCTTTTGCCCAGAGGTTTTGAGCACTTTGCGGAATCCGATCTGCGGAAAAAGAGCATTGTTTTCTTCGCCCATCCCTACAGATGTACGAAAAAGGATGCTATCGATCTGCATATCCCCTATATGGTGGATGGTGTGGAATCCATCAATATGCACGCAGAGGTCAATTCCGACAACGGCTACGCAACCCGCCGGGCATATGCGGAAAATCTGCTTACCATCTGCGGTTCCGATTACCACCACGAAGGCCATCACGCCATGTCTGCTCTGCTGGTGAAAAAAGTACCGGATACCGTAGAAGAACTCCGTGACCTTCTGCGCAGCGGCGACTACCTGTTTGAAGTCAACGGGAATATCATTATCCCGTCGCATAGAATGATCCGAAACGAACAGTAATAAAGGAGGAAACATTATGTTTATCCAACCAAACGATTCACACATCCGCTATACCGGCCGATGGAATGTAACGGACACATCCGCCGCATCCAGTGCAATGGGCAACTATCTGGAATTTGCCTTCACAGGTGATACCGCCGTACTTTCTTTCGACATCACCAACAATCCGGATCCAATCCCCCATCTGTTTATTTCCGTGGATAACGGCGCAAGAGTGGAAACTGTTACAGATGCGTTTATCCGTATCAGTGCACCTTATGGTGACCATACAGTAAAAGTAATCTTGAAGTCTGCTGTGGAAACCCAGAACCGCTGGTACCACCCTGTGGAAGCGATGGTACGCCTTACCGGCATCGAAGCAGATGCATTCCTCGATCTGCCTGCTGATGACCGTAAGATCATCGAATTTGTCGGTGACTCCATTACGGAAGGTATTGCAATCGACTGCAACTATGGATACAGAAATGATAATCGTGATATGGTATATTGGGATGACTCCACCGCAGGATATGCCTGGCTGACGGCAGAAGCCCTGAATATGCGTCCTGTTACCATTGGCTACGGCTATCTTGGCACTACCCATGCCGGGAACGGTGCTATTCCGAAAGCATGCGAATCCTATCCGTATTACAGTGATGGATGCCCGGTAAAGGAATTTAATGCGGATTATATCCTGATCAACCACGGTGCCAACGACAGAGGTTGGGGAAGAGAACTTCTTGAAATCGAATACACCGCACTGCTGACCGTGATCCGGGAACACAATCCCAGCGCACAGCTGATTTGTGTATCTCCCTACTGCGGCGAACTGGGCGAAGATATTGAAGAAATTGTCAATGCCTTCAACGCTGCCCATAACGATTCGGTATTCTTCATCAATCCCACCGGTTGGGTACCGCCGGAACCGCTGCATCCCACCAGAGAAGGAAACCGCATCATCTGCAAGAAACTTTCTTCCATTATTAAAGAGAAGTTCTCCCTGTAATATCATTTTGAAATCTACGAGGTAAACGCATCATGCCGGCATTCGGTGCACTGCTTAAATACATATTCCTGTTTACCGTTCTCATGATTCCCGGTTACATCATGGGCAAGCGCAAACGGCTTGAGGAAGGCTCCATGACCTCCCTTGCCAATATCCTGACCGACATCGCCATGCCGTTTCTGGTTTTCTCCAAGCTTCTCGGCATCGATGTGAAGAGTCTGCGGATTCCCTATATCCTCTGCTGCATCTTACTTCCCGTTGTGATTGAATTGTGTATGTTCTTCTTAGCCACCCGGGTGTTCCGGAAAAAGGAAGACAGAAACCATTATCCCGTTGACCGGTTCTGTACCTTCCTGCCCAACGTGGGCTTTATCGGAATTCCCCTGGCCTGCTCCATCTTCCCGGATGTACCGGAAATCGCGCTGTACATCTCCCTTGCCAATATCGTCAGCACCTATATGCTTCTGACCATGGGTATCTTCACCCTGACCGAAGACAAAATGTATATCAGCGTAAAGAAGATTTTCACAAGCCCCGTCCTGTTTGCGATCATTCTCGGCTTTATCGGCTCCATGCTGCCGGAAAACCCCGTAAGTACCTTCGCAGCGGACTATTCCGTATATCTGGCAAATCTGGCTACACCTCTTTCCATGATGGTACTTGGTTACAATTTGGCAAACCTGCCTTTCATGCGGATTCTGAAGGATAAAGGCGTATATCTGGTATCCCTTATGCGTCTGATCGTTTCTCCCCTCCTGACGATCTGCATACTGGTGATTGTACAGAAGGTTCTCCGTATACCGGTTAGCTATGAACTGGTTATGGCAATGTTCATAGGTATGGGCGTATCCAATGCGGGCACTGCTCCTGCCATGGCAAAGAGATATGGTCTGGACGGCGAACACGCAGCAGCCGTTACCATCGGTACAACCATTCTGAGTGTAGTTACCATTCCAACAGTATATCTGTTGGCTGAATTTGTGTTCTGATTTTATATTTTTATATATTTTAAAAAGGAGAAATATCATGCAAGAATTTCTGAAAAATGCACTGGACAACATACCCGAAAAAGAACAGGAAAAGTTTATGCTGTCCCTGTTTATAAATACGAGTTCCTCTTATGCAGCTATGGTACGTCGTGACTATTATAAGAAAAAGATGAAGCACATGGGAGACAATGTATATATTGGCTGTGGTGTGAAAATTGTAAATCCTCAGTATATCACGTTGGGTGATAACGTGATTATCGGTGACAACGTAACCTTGATTGCCGCCGGAGAGGGCGGAATCATTCTAGAAGACAATGTCTGCATTAAGGATAGAGTATATCTGGACTCAGAAAGAGATGATACAGGATATATTCATGTAGGGAAGCATACATACATCGGAACCGGCACAACTCTCCAGGGACACATGGGTCTGGAAATCGGTGACCACTGCCTGCTGGCCCAGAATATCACCCTGACCCCCTATTCCCACCATTACGAAGATCCGGATCAATTGATCGCCGCGCAGGGCGGACACTGCCGTAAGGTAACCATCGGCAGAGACGTATATATTGGTATGAGCACTACAATTCTGTATTCCGGTGATATCGGAGAGGGTTCCGTAATCGGCTCCGGTTCGGTTGTGGTAAAGCCCATCCCGCCCTATTCTGTAGCAGTAGGCGTTCCCGCAAAGGTGATCCGGAAGCGTAAGGAAACGGACGGGGAATAACCTTTTGTTTTCCTGCACAAAAAATATTCATGCAAAAGCTGAAATTTGTCCGAAAAAACTCTGTACTATTGTGGCAAAGAATGGTATAATATAAATAAAGAATTTTGTCCCCTCAGGGACTGTAGTGAGGTTTTATATGAAAAAGATTTATGAAGGCAAGACCAAGGACGTATACTCTCTGGATAACGGCAATGTAATGCTGAAGTTCAAGGATGACTGCACCGGTAAGGACGGCGTATTTGATCCCGGCGAAAACAGTGTAGGTCTGACAATCGAAGGTATCGGCAAGGCAAACCTGATTTCCTCCATTCACTATTTTGAACTGCTGAAGGAAGCCGGCATCAAAACCCACTACGTTGGTGCCAACATTGACGATGCCACCATGGAAGTACTCCCCGCAACCGTATTCGGTCACGGTCTGGAAGTAATCTGCCGTCTGGTTGCAACCGGCAGTTTCATCCGCAGATACGGTGAATACATCGCCGACGGTACTCCTCTGGAAGGCGGTTACGTGGAATGCACTTTCAAGAACGACGAAAAGGGTGACCCGCTGGTAACCGGCGAAGGTCTGGCTGCACTGGGCGTTATGTCTCCCGCCATGTTCGAAAGCATGAAGGCACAGACTCTGGCGATCACCAAGATCGTTGCAGATGACCTGAAGTCCATCGGCCTGGATCTGTGGGACATCAAGTTTGAATTCGGCTACCACAACGACGAAGTAATCCTGATCGACGAAATCGCCTCCGGTAATATGCGAGTATACAAGGATGGCAAGATCGTAGAGCCCGTAGAACTGACTAAGCTGATCAACAACCGATAATCCCGAAGCGGTGCAGTGAAATATCTGCACCGTTTTTGTATTATACGGAAAACAGCAGAAAGCGGAACGGTAAACAGGAATAAGAAAGAGTAAAAGGGGACAGACTGTGATTGCCGGAATACCGCAGCAGGGCAGGGGAAGGTGTGAAAAAACGGCTTGAAAAAAGATAAGAAAATAATTGAAAAAAATACGAAAAAAGTGTTGACAAACGTATTCTGTTGTGGTATAATATCATCGTTCCGAGCGTGAAGGCCGGAACAAAGATGGCGGAATAGCTCAGCTGGCTAGAGCAATCGGTTCATACCCGATAGGTCGTGGGTTCAAGTCCAACTTCCGCTACCATGTACAGTTTACTGTACCTCATAATCACGATTTACAAGGTACTGTCGGCCCGTTGGTCAAGAGGCTAAGACACCGCCCTTTCACGGCAGTAACAGGGGTTCGATTCCCCTACGGGTCACCAAACTTAACCTTGTAAATCGTGTTTTTATGGCCCGTTGGTCAAGAGGCTAAGACACCGCCCTTTCACGGCAGTAACAGGGGTTCGATTCCCCTACGGGTCATTCAATCCGAACTACATTGGTTCGGATTTTTTTGTTTTTTGTACGGAAATTTTGGCTCTGTTGCTGTGTTGGAATGGAAGCAAAAACATGTTGCTGCACGAGAAAAAACAAGGCGAAAAAACTAAATTTTAGTTTATTGAAATCTTGACAAAAACTGTCTGTAGTGGTATAATTGTATTTGTATAAGTATAAGTATACATTTTAGTAAAAAACAGCTGTATTATTGTAGAATATTACAATAAAAATTTAGCTCTTTACTTGTGTATACTGCTTGTAAATCAGACAGTAAAATTTTTCTGTACCCTTAACGGATGCGGATAGGAGGACCAAATTATGCAAAACTTTTCGTTCAAAAGGATGACAGCATGGCTGCTCACGCTGGTTATGCTTGTCGGATTGGTACCGCTTGGTATCATTCAGCCGACCAAAGCAGCAGGCGAGACAATCTATGTTCTGGCCGGCGGTGACTTCCAGGAAGCCGGCGACCATGCCAACAGCGCAGCCAACGTTACCAATATTCTGGCGCAGGTCAGCAAGAAGTATCAGACAATGGATGGTTTCCTGTTTATCGGTGACTACGACTGCGAGACGCACAATGACGCCACCGAGACCGCCAACGGCATCACTGCGCTGATGGGTGCGGTGCAGGGCTCTTACAGCAACCTGAACGATGCCAATTCCGTTCTGGTGCAGGGTAACCATGACTATATGGACTCCCGTATCGACGCCACCGGCGGCCATGAGTTTAACGGTTATGCCGCATACGTTCTGAATGAGGATGACTACCCCAACAGCGGCGGTTCCCAGTCCGGTATTCAGACTCTTGCGAACAAACTGAAGGCATGGCTGAACAATAAAATTGGCGAAGGATATTCCGAACCTATTTTCATTGTATCCCATCTGCCTCTTGCTTTTACCCCCAGAACAGTAACGCAGGGCGATGCAAAGTATGCCAAGTATATTTTTGATGTGCTGAATGATGCGGGCAAGAATGGCCTGAACATCATTTTTCTCCATGGTCATGACCACGCATACGGTCCTGACAACTACATGGGCGGTGAAGCTATCTATCTGCCCGAAGGCGACAAGATTTGTATCGCCGAAGCCGGTTCCACCAGCGCATGGACTGAAGAAACGCTGAACTTTACCTATATGAACGCGGGATATACCGGCTATTATTCCGATGCATTTACATATGTTACTACTGCAGGTACTGACAAGCTGACTATGACTGTTTTTGCCATCACCGACAATCAGGTGACGGTTGAACGTTACAGCGAAGACGGTCTGTATAACCTGAAGTCTGCCGGCTATGACGGATCTTACAGCAATACTTCTGTTACCAATGTTTCTCTGGGTCTGCCTAAGTACAGCGCTGTTTACGCCTCTCCTCAGACTATCTCTTTGACACAGAGTGACGCTTCTGAGATGGGTACTATCGGTGAGTGGGTTGGTGTAGAATCTGAGACTCCCGCTGACGATGTGACTCCGTCCAACGGAGGTTGGGTTGAAGTGATTGCTCCTGTACCCGAAACCCCCGCAGTCCCTGGTACCCCCGAGAGTACTAAGTATGTTTATACACTTGATACTGACGGCACCGTCACCGATAAAGCCGATGCAGAACAGGGTTATCTGATCGTCGGTTCCGGTAATAATAATTATGCGATGACCGACAATCTGGGACGCACCGGTGTGACCATCACCGACAATGCCATCACCTTGGATGCACAGCCCAATTACGAATGGTGGATCACCTCCGACGGTAAGATTACGGATGGAACGAATTGGCTTGCTGCAAGCATTGACTGGCGAAGTGGCAGTGTATCTGTGACGACCAATGAAAGCAATGCATATTCGTGGAGCATTAGCCACAGTGGTAATGGCGCATATCAGATCAGTGGTCAGTACTCTGGTATGTGGACAACTACCTACTATCTGCGCTATAGCAATAACTCCTTTAGTATTACCAGTAGCACCAACACCGTCCGTCTGTTCAGCGGTGCTGAAGTGACTACTCCCGCAACGGAGGGTACGCCTGCGGTTCCCGGCACCAACGGCACCTATGGTAAGATCGCTGGCGAACTCACTTACGACGCTACCGTCGGCATGACAGCTGATCAGGCTATGGCTCTGGTTAAGAACGGTATCGACGGCTACTACTATGAAGCCATGTCTACCCCCGGTGCAAATGTAACCGGTACCAAGGTTGACGACAGCGTTCTGACCTGGGAATGGGTCGATACCTTCAACGGCAATACCGCGGGTGATTATGCAGTGAAGATTTCCTACAACGGCATCGAGCTCGGCACAGCCGAAGTAGTAGTACCCGCATCCACCACCTATTATATCGCCGAAGGTAACGGACTGTATCTGGTTGATATGAACACCACCGAATCCAATGCTATGGCAGCAGTCAAGGCAGGTGTCACCGTATCCTCCGCAACCGATGCAAACGGCACAAACAAAACAGCAATCTCTGATAATGATGTAACCTGGAATTGGGTTGATAAATACAACGGCGCAGACTCCGGCCCGTATACTGTTGAGATTCTGAAGGACGGCACATCTCTCGGTACGGTTGAAGTTAAGGTGAACATTCAGTATGAAACCGGTATCAACTCCGATTGGACGTATATCGGTGAGACTGAGGCTACGGGTGGTAGCTACACCTATACGCTGGATACCGATGGAATCGAATATGGCGAGGAGCACAAGTACATTATTGTTGATGATAACGAAGCAATCGTGCTGAATGCGAACAGCGCCTCCAACGGTACTGCACATTCCATCACCATTAGCGGCAATACCGCTACCCTGAATACCCGTGATTACGAGTATCATATGATTCAGACCAGTTGGTACGACAGCGATCAGCGCGTAACTGAACGCTACGAGCTGATTACCAAGGGTGATGGCTCTCAGTACCTGTATCAGGAATCCAATGGTGTCCGTTACGGTACCAGAAGCTCCGTTAAGTTCCAGGTGAACCATCACGGCAATGGTATCTATGATATTCATGACGAAGATGGAACCGAATGGTATATCATCTACAACGGCGGCTGGACCGTCACCGAAACTACTTCCGCTCGTGTCCGCCTGTACAAGTACACCGGTACCACCGGCGGTACTCCCGGCGGTCCCATCTACGCTCTGATCGAAGGAAATACCATATATAATGTAGACCAGGGAAGTTCCGCAACCAAAGCACTTGCCGCTGTTAAAGCCGGTATCACCGGTTATATCGCAACCGATGCTAACGGTGCAGGCAAAACCGCTCTGGCCGATTCTGATCTCACCTGGAAGTGGAAAAATACTTTCAACGGCAACAGCACCGGTTCCTATTGGATAGAAATCAGCTACCAGGGCAAGGTTCTCGGTACAGTTGAAGTACGTGTTGTGCCTGCAGCAGTAGACAATTATCCCGAATATCCTGATGAAGGTGCAGTAAAAGTAAATAAAACCGCAACCGGTATTGATTTCCAGTCTTCCGGTATTGCACAGATTGAAGTATCCGCATCCGGTGTGCCGGTCAAGAAGGGTGTAGACGTTATCATAATGCTGGATACATCTTCTTCCATGACCTCGCATAACGTAACCGGATCAAGCAAAACCAGAGCACAGGTTCTTGAAGAATCTCTGAAGGATTTGATTAAAAAATTCAAGACCCCCGGTGATGATGGACAGCTTCTTGACATCCAGGTTGCCATTGCGGACTTCAATGGTTTCTATGGCGAGAATCATAACGCCAGTGACACTCCCTATGACCGTGACGCAGCCGATATGATGTCCGACGACATCAGCTATAATGCCGATTCCGAAGCACAGATTTATACCGGCGATTGGACATTGGGTGCAGGTGCGTTTATTCCTGCGGAAGATCTTGAAGATTCTTACACACTGAATTACACATCCGGTACTAACTATGACTATGCGATGGATGCAATCTACCAGCTGGCTACCGCCAAAAAGTTATCAAACGGTACCGAAGACCGTGACCTGTATGTTATCTTCATGTCCGACGGTGCTGCGATGCAGTGGAACTATTACCATTCTCAGGGTGCTTCTTCCCGGTGGAACAACTGGATTACCGGTGCATGGGATGCCGACGATCTGACCACCCAAAACCTGAACTGTACAACTCATGCGCATTACTATAACCTTGAAGATACCGACGGTGACGGTATGCTGAACGAACACTGGATGGCGAATGCCATTAAGGGTGATCCTACTCAAACATATAAAGTTATTCGTAAAACAAACACTTTGGGTACAGCCGTAGATGGTGAAGAGAATATGTATATGGTCGCAGGTCTGGGGGCAACAATGTTCTCCATCTCCTTCGACGCACAGGCCGATACCAATGTTACGGAAGAAAGTATGGACAAGTCCATCGAAACCCTGGCTACCGACCAGACCGGTACTACAAAGTATTACTATAAGGTAACTACTGCCGAAGAACTTTCCGATGCATTCGATGTAATCGGTACTGAAATCGCCTATGCAGCAAACAATGCCCGTTTCGTAGACCAGATGGGCTCAGATTTCGACTTGCAGCTTGCAACCAGTACGTATGAAGTCCTCCTCGAAAACGGTTCAACAGAAGAGAGAACCATCGAACCTACCATTGAGATTCTCTCTTACGATATTTATACAAAAGCCGAAGCAGATGCAGAAGAGATTCCTGACGGTAAAAACATCGGTGACCGTAAAGGTACTTCCACACTGAATGAAGTTGTAATGTTTGATGCGACTGGTACAAGGGCGTATTCAAACAAGATTGACGTAGACAAAGACGGTACATACGGTGTTGCCGTTGCTGCTGACGGTACATATTCAATTGCCGATGCAGACGACAATATTATTGGCGCTAATGGCGTTATTTACGCAATATCCTTCTTGTATAATACCTCTGCGAGCGCCGTTACTATTGATAAGGTAGATATTCCCACTGGAATCAAAACAGATGGTACAACAACCGGAACTTCCGCTATTCTTGAGCCGGAAACATTCTATTGGAATATGGGTACCGTAAAGACATCCGAATTGGCAATGCGGTATTATGTATACCTTGAAAACTCTATGGGAGAAGACGGCGGTAAAGCAGCTGGTTCTTACGCAACAAACAATTTTGCAACCTTATATTATGACAACCATCTCGGTAACCACTGTAAGAAGGATACCATATCTCCCATGATGGCATGGAAGGCAGCAAATGTGTCTTACGGTTTCTATCTTGTAAACAGTGCAGGTCAGCCTGTAAACTTAAGTGGTGAAATAGTTGATTTTTCACATAGAACTGAAATCATCAAGAAAACTTTCTATGAGGAAGTATTACTGAACCAGCAGGAGCATGTTATTTCTCTCAGTGTAATTTCTGAAGGTGTTCTGCCGGATGGATATGCGTTGTATGATGAAAAATCTGCATACACAGTAACGATTAATTCAAACGGTACCGGTAAGTGGGAAATTACGAAATCTTCTGATGTTGACGTAGCTTCAACCTATGTTACGGATTATAAAGGTGCAGAGTATACAAATGTTATTTTTGTAAACAGCACGGAATATGAGTATACGCATACAACTGTATGGTTTGCAGTGAAGTGGGAACCTCAAGCCTTGGATGATACAATCGTAATTGACTACGGTCAGCACGTAGATATCAATATCCTCGGTAACGATATGTTTGGTAATTACGGTAAGCTGGTTGGTATCAAAAACGGAGCAAATAACTATACTGACAAGGCGACCACCAATGATATTATATCATCTTCTGCAACAGGTGATTTTGGTACTGCCAAAATTCAGACAAACGGAGAAGTTCGCTATACTCTGGATACTGCGAAAGGTATGCAGATGAATGACGTTGATGTATTTACATACGCTGTAAATTATGTTAATGCATCATTTACGCAAAACAACGGTTTCTACTATGGTCAGCTTACCATTATTCCTGCAACAACAATCTACTACGAAGAAACATTTGTGACCTTTATCAACAGTGATAAAACCAATGCAAATCTCGATTCGACATCTGCCGGCCCTGGTGAATGGTTCCGTGATGAAGAATTTGATGATGCTACGCAGGAAGAAGACAGACCCGGCTTTGTCAACTTTGCGGCAGATATTGACCATAACAATGTATACGGTTATGACGGAATCAATAAGGAGGCAACAAAGTACAGCCTTGGTTCTGCTGTGAAGGTTACGGTCGATGCAAACACAGGTAGGTACTATGGTTTGTCGGACATCAGAACAGTAGTACCGAAAGCAACATTTACCTTTACCGGAACCGGTTTCGATATCATATCACTGACAGATTATGATTCCGGTGTCATTATTGTTGATATTGTTGGTACAGACGGTACAGACTACACATACAGTGCGTTTGTCGATAATTATTATGGATATACCTATACAAACGGAAAATGGGAAGTTGTAACCGAAGCTCCGACAGAGGGCACTGGCGTTATCTGGCAGGTTCCTGTTATCAAAAAATCCGGCCTGGATTATGGTACGTATACTGTTACAATCAGTGTAGCGTATATAGATGTAATGAATCATGTAAATGATGGTTCTTACAGTTTCTGGCTTGATTCTATCCGTATTTACGATCCCGCCGGTGTAACTGATGAGGAACTTAATGAAACAATCAAGGATGCATATGTTAAGGATAATGAATACAGTCCTTGCTATGTGACGATCAGAGATGTATTGGTTTCTTCCGGAGACCTTAATCTCGAAGGTACTGTTGAGGGCGTTGTTTTCATTGATGGTAACGATAGTACTGGAAATATTTCTGAATATGCAAATCAGGGTCCGAATAACGAGACATATCTTGCTTCCGGTCAGGGTATATCTTTTAGAATCGTATCCGAATATGAAGTATCAAACAATATTCCTGGTAGTGTGCTTAATACATTTAAGCCTGCGGATGTACAAATCGGTGCAAAACTTGCATTTGGTGATACAGTGACATTTACAGTAAACGATCGGATGTTTGAAAAGACTCTCGTAACAAAAACGGATATGTACTATTCGATCCCTGTTGCTGCACAAATGACACCCGCAATTGTTGAAAGAACAGTGGATAATGAAGTAAAGTATTATCTTGTTTACACTTCCGAACCTCTTGTTGTTCTTAATACATCTGGTGATGGCGTTCTTTCTCTTACAAATATCAAGGTAACTGATGCTGCAACCACTTATACTGTTCCTCAAACCACGAGAGCTATGCCTATGGCGGATGCATATGCTGAAGAATCTTATGATGCAGCCGTACAGAACACAGTTAAGTTGGTCGTGGATATGGAAACTGTTGAATATGGTCTTAAGGTTGTTGACAATTTCTTCAGTGAACCTGAAGAAATTCCTGAAGAAGAACCTGTATTCGAACCTGAAGTTTTTGAATTCAACATCACTCCCGGTATTGGCAAAAAGAAGGTACTTACCGTTATTACTTCCACAGATGTAGCAAAGGTAACAGTAAACGGTAAGAATATGACCAAACTGAGTGGTATGGATATTTTCAAGGTGCTTTCCAAGGCTATGAAGGATCTTGCTAAGAGCATTGGCATGGATTTGGATACAGATGACCATATTTTCTGGACCAGAAATGTTACTGCGGCTGATGAATACACCATTATAGCAAAGGATGCAACCGGTCTGGAAACAGCACCTGTTACAATCGATGCGTATGGCAGTACTATAACAATGGAAGACATTGAAGATGCCATCAGAAAGGCCAACATTGATGAAATGATGCAGGCAATTGCTGAAAAGGTATTCAATCCCAAACACTTCGAATCCAAAGTTAGCAAGAGAAGTAACGGTCACAAGGAAGCAGTTGTCAAGACATCTGAAGATGTTGAATACGTAATTGTAAATGGTGAAATTGTTGACCACTATATTACGGAAACCGTCATCAACCTCGATACTGACGAAACTACTGTAAGTCGTGTGTTCGTATCTGAAGTAGAAGACGAAAATGTAGAAGTAACCGCATATAACGAAGAGGGCACAGCGTCCTCATCGGAAAACCTCAGTGAATGATGGAGGTATATTTATGAAAAAAACATATGTAAAACCGATGATTGTGTTTGAAAGTTTTAAGTTAACAACTAATATTGCTAATGGAGGGACCTGCGACAAAAAGGTTGGTAATCCGTCTGAGGGAACTTGTGGAATCCCAACCGCTCCAGGATCGCCGATTACATTGTTTGACAGTAGTGTTGGTGCTGGTTGTACAATGACCGGTGTTGATGGTGTTGATGGTTGCTACCATGTACCTGAAGCTGGTCTCTACCTCTTCAACTCCTAACCCCCAAAAATTCACCTGATTCAAAAGTTGCCTGCCACCCAAAACGGCAGGCAGCTTTACTTTAAGAGGTCCAAATGAAAAAACAAACCAAATCCAATAAGAATCCCACCGGACTTCCGGAATTACTTGTAGTTCTTTTAATCATTGTAGTATTGATCCTGCTCATTCTCCTCGTGCGTTCTTGCACGCCCAATGAGTCTGGTACTCCCGATCCTTCACAAACAGATACCAACCACGATTCGCCCAATTCGACCGAATTGAATCCCATCCCAATTGCAGACGTTGTCCTGCCGGTTTCTGTCACATCTGCTGTTACTGTAGACAATATCTTCACTGCCACCGGCTACTATCCTGAAGACGGAACTGACGATGGTGTGGAAAATGTCCTTGCCGCAAAATTCACCAACACTTCTGACAAAGTCTTAGAATACATGACAGTAGTTCTGAAAGTCAACAGCGAATCCTACAACTTTGCCATTACTACACTTCCGGCTGGGAAATCTGTTTATGTCTTTAATTCTGACCGTAAGACTGCTCCCGATGTTATTACCTCTTTAAGCGGCGTATCTGAATACGAGATCTACTTCGATGAAGAACCTGAAAAAATGGAAGAATCCATTGCTTCAGACGTTCAGAACGGTCTGATCGTTGTCAAGAACATCTCTGACAAAGACATAACCTCGGATATTGTAATCTATTACAAATCCAAAACGGAAAACGGTTACCTTGGAGGGATAACCTACCGGCTTCGTGTACCCGGCGGACTAAAATCCGGCGAAACATACAACGCATATGCCCCTCATTCCTATGCGCATATGACTGAGGTCATGTTCGTAAAACTGGAAACTCAAACTGAATAAATAAGATCACCCACCAAATATAATAACCCAAAAGAGGGAAGAACAAATCCAAACCATCGTTCTCTCCTCTTTTTTTGTATTGCAGAATTACGAATATCAACAACCAACCGATAAAGATCAAAACAAAACGAAAAAAGCCCTGAAAACTTTCGTTTTCAAGGCTTGGTGCGGGCAAGAGGACTTGAACCTCCATGAAATTGCTTTCACTAGAACCTGAATCTAGCGCG
>SVTO01000021.1 GCA_015063745.1 Oscillospiraceae bacterium
CGGACTGATCAAAGAGGGAAGATTCCGCATGTACACAGGTTTTCTTGCCGTTGTGGTCTTCTCGAATTTCTATATCGGCTACATGACCTGCCTGTTCATCCTGTTCTACTTCTTTGTCCGGTATTTCACCATGTCCGAAGCGGAGAGAAATCCCCGGGGCGTAAAACTCCATTTTGTCAAGACCCTGATCAGAATTGCCGTATATTCCCTGATCGCTATCATGATCGCGGCCATCATCATACTTCCGATCTACTACAGCCTGTCCTTCGGCAAACTGGATTTCTCCACTCCCAATTACGAATCCAAGCAGATGTTTGATTTCCTGCAGCTGCTTACCAAAACCCTCTTTTCCTCCTACGATACCGTACGTCCCGCCGGCATGCCCTTCCTGTATTGCGGTATGCTTGTACTGGTGCTTCTGCCCCTGTATTTCCTGAGCAAAAAGATCCCCACCGGACAGAAGGTCGGTTCCTTTATAGCCATGGCTTTCCTGGTAGCCGGCTTCAACTATAATGTATTGGACATCATCTGGCACGGCTTCCAGAGACCCAACTGGCTGAACGCAAGATTCGCCTATATGTTCGTCTTCTTCGCCGTCCTGTGTGCCTACGATGCCTTTGTGCATCTGAAGGATATCGGTGTACGCAAGGTTGCAGTATCATGCATGGCATGGGCCGGTGTGCTGCTTGTGATCCAGACCATGGATTACAGCAATGTCCACGATTTTTCCACCATTTGGGCCGGACTTGGCATCCTCGCACTGTATGCCGCCGTCGTTCCCAACGCACTGAAAGAAAAAGAACCTGGCGATATATTCCAGTATAACAACAGGGAACTGCTTCTTGTGGTCATCGTAATGCTGGAACTGGCGATCAACGGTGTCATCATGCTCTACGCCCTCGACGCCGACGTAACCTATACCACCCGTGAATCCTACCGCAGCTCCACCGACAAATATTCGGCAGCTGTGGAGGTTATTGAAGAACTGGATCTTACAAAGTACGGCGAAAACAGCCTCTACCGTGCGGAAAAAACCACCCACCGTAAGAAAAACGATAACTTTGCCATCGACATCAACGGTCTGTCCAACTCCACATCCACTCTGAACGCAAAATCTATCGAATTCCTGCATAACATCGGTATCGCCTCACGTTCCCACTGGTCCCTGTATCATGGCGGCACACCGCTGACCGACTCTCTGCTGGGAATCCGTTACCTGATGGTAGACCGAACCGCCAGCGACGTGATTCCGGACTATATCGCGGAAGATTACGATCTTCTCACCACCACAGAAGAAGAGATCCAGATCTACGAAAACCCCTATTCTCTCGGGATGGCTTTTGTTGTAAACGACAATCTGCGGAATTACGCCGAGTATAAGGAAAAGAACGAAACCAACCTGGCTGAAAACGAGATGCCCACCATCGCCGAACGGTATCCGGATGCAAAAGAATACAAAACTCCCTTCGAATACATGAACCATATGCTGTCCGCCATGCTGGGCCGCGAAGTGGAAGTATTCACCAAGGTGGATACCTGGAATAAAGAAACCCAGGGCGTTGTAAGAGCATTTACCACCGGCCACGAAGGCTATAAGCAGGACGGGGAGCTGACCTCCAAGCTTGTATATACCTTTGAGGTGGAAGAAAAATGGCCCGTATATGTGTATTTCCCCAGTGAATACCCCCGTGACGTAAATATGAAACTGAACGGATCCGATATCGGTACCTTTTTCGATGACGCTACCTTCTGTGTGCGTGAATTGGGAGATCTGCTGATCGGCGAACACGAACTGAGCCTGTATATGAAGGAAGACTACGTATATATTGCCAACGGCTGTAACTTCTTCTGGTACTTCCATGAAGACGTATTCGCAGATGTGATTGAAGAACTGCAGAAAGGCTCCATGACCGCCTACAGCAAAACCGATGACGTTATCACAGGTACTCTGACTACCACAGAAGAAAAGAACACCGTATTCACCAGTATCCCCTACGACGCTGGATGGAAAGTATACGTGGACGGTGAAGAAACCGAAATCTTTTGTCTGCTGGATACCATGCTCGGCTTCGCTGTGGAAAACCCCGGCGAACACGAGATCGAACTCCGCTACCGTCCCGACTGCGTGAAATACGGCCTGATCCTCTCTGCAAGCGGCCTTGTGATCTACGCCCTGCTGTTTGTACTGGATGTCCGCAAACGCCGTCTGAGCCGCTGAAAACGCCTATAAACAATACTCGAGGTAAAAATATGATTGCAACACTGTACGGAACCATTTTTTCCATGGACCCGGTAAACTGCATCGTCATTCTGGAATGCTGCGGTGTGGGGTACCGTGTACAGGTATCCGCCGGTACCTTATCCCGCCTGCCATCCCCCGCATACCGCCCGGACGGCAGCATTGAACCCAAAGGGGAAAACGTGCGTCTGTTCACCTATATGGCAGTACGTGAAGACAGCGTGGATCTTTTCGGCTTCTACACCGCCGAGGAACAGGATATGTTCAAGCTGCTCCTGACCGTATCCGGCGTAGGTCCGAAGGCCGCCATGTCCATCCTGTCCCTTATGACGCCCCGTACCTTAGCTATGACCATTGCGGGAGAAGATACCAAGGCCATCTCCAAAGCCCCCGGTGTAGGCGCAAAAACAGCCGCACGCGTAGTACTGGAACTGAAGGATAAGCTGACCAAGCTCTATCCAGAGACCGGCGGCATCCCGGAAATTGCCGAAACACCCGCAGCGGGCAAACCTGCCGGAAAATCCACCAAGCTCACCGACGCAAGGGACGCCCTTCTGGTGCTGGGATACTCCCGTTCGGAGATCGCCGCCGCCATGAAGGATATCAACATGGAAGACTCCCTCGAAGAAATCATCAAAAAAGCACTGGCCAAGCTCATGGTATAATCCCGGAAGAAAGGACGGTATAAAACAATGGATATGGATAACAACGATTTCGATCTGGAAAACCGGATACTTTCTTCCAGCTTCACAGGGGAGGACGCGGATGCCGAAGTGTCCCTGCGCCCCCATACTCTGGATGAATACATCGGCCAGGAAAAAGCCAAGGAAGTCCTGAAGATCTACATCGACGCCGCCAAACTCCGGGGAGATAACCTGGACCATGTGCTCCTCTACGGCCCCCCCGGCCTTGGTAAAACCACCCTGTCCGCCATCATCGCCACGGAAATGGGTACCAACCTGCGCATCACTTCCGGACCGGCCATCGAAAAGCAGGGAGACCTTGCCGCACTGCTCTCAAACCTCGGGGAAGGGGATGTGCTGTTCATCGACGAAATCCACCGCCTCTCCCGTTCCGTGGAAGAAATCCTCTACCCGGCCATGGAAGACTACGCGCTGGACATCATCATCGGCAAAGGACCCTCAGCACGGAGCATACGACTCCCTCTGGCGCGCTTTACCCTGATCGGGGCTACCACACGTGCCGGACAGCTTACCACGCCTCTGAGAGACCGTTTCGGCGTTCTCCTGCGTCTTGAACTGTACACGCCGGAAGAACTGGCCACCATCGTCACCCGAAGCGCCGGAATCCTGGACGTACCGATCACGAAGGAAGGCGCACTGGAAATCGCTTCCCGTTCCAGAGGAACACCGCGTATCGCCAACCGCCTGCTGAAGAGAGTCAGAGACTTCGCACAGGTCAGAGGGGACGGCAAAATCACCTTAGCCATCGCAAGGGAAGCGCTGAGCATGCTGGAGATCGACGAGCTGGGACTGGACAATACCGACCGCCGTATGCTGGAAACGATCATCCGTTACTACGACGGCGGTCCCGTAGGACTGGAAACCCTAGCCGCCACCATCGGAGAAGAAGCGGTCACTCTGGAAGATGTATACGAGCCATACCTGCTCCAGATCGGATTTCTGAGCCGTACACCGCGAGGCCGTATGGTCACCCGACAGGGTTACGACCACGTGGGTATTCCCTATAAACCCAAGGAAACACCCCGCGAAAACGGCCAGATCGCTATGATGGAAGAAGAGTAAAGCAAAAAGCAGCCATGTACAAAAAGTACACAGCTGCTTTTTTTGTGAAATAGATTGAACCAAACAACGATGCGGAAACAGATGAAAAAGAGGATGGTTGATTTCAGGACTTATGTATTTTATTCCGTTTACGAATAATAAACAGAACCACACATAAACCGACACCGATAATACAAACGATCACAACCAAAGAGATCACAAAACCAGTCGGAACCTGGCCAGAGGTGTTCCCCTGCACGGGCAAGGTACTGGGAACCGGAATTTCTTCTTCGGGAACGGATTCCCCATTTGAATATATGGTGATGTCTGCAATTTTTGTAATCGAATAACTGTTTCCGGTTTGTTCACTGTACTCTGCTTCATAGGAAAGCGTGTTGAGTTTGTATTGATCGACATTGACCGCTTCAGGATTCAGCAGAAGTATTTTTACGTAACGATAGACACCTTGCAGAGGTTCGTTGACAGAATCGTAATTTGTGGTACTTCTCATTGATGTATCGGTGATAATGGACCAGTTTTGTGCATCGTTGGAACCTTCCACGCGGAAACAGGGGAGAATGGTACCGGGTGCCGGGAGTATGGAGAGGTGCGTAAGATCCTGTGAAGTACCTAAATCAAACAAAATTGTTTGCGACGGACGATGGGCACTGGGCATCCATATAGTAGTAGGATCTCCATCATACAGCCAGGCCGTGTTATCCGTAATGGTCTGGGAAGCTTTGTCCGGCCCATAGTAGGTAATTCCGCCGATAGCAGTTACGTTCTTGGGAGATACTTCGTGACCGGTCGGGGCGATCTGCTCATTGTCAGGATTAAGATCGACAAAAACAGACTCTTCATAATGTTCTCCGAGACCAATGGATGTCATAAGGAAAACCCAGTCATTTCCGGTAGGCTTTTCGGGAATGGTATAGATACCGTCGGGAGAATTTACATCTTTTTCAAGAGAAATGAATTTTCCGGTCCGCGGATTATACCAATATGTATCGTAATATTTTTCAGGATTCAAGCATTTATACTCACCTGTATTACGCCCGGGGGAATCATAGAAATAGGTAACGATAACGGAAGCATCGCTTGTTTTGGAAAGTACACTGCGCTCACGCGAGAAAAATTCAGCATCGTCTTTGGAGGAGAAGCTTGGGATAAGCTGTTCCCAGGGACCGATTGCCGTAAAGAAATTTTTCAAGTACGTCATTTCGAATGAGCCGGGTTTATTAAGACCCATGTACCAGGGCTCATAACTATAGCTGCCGTACCAACCTGTAAAAGTATCGGTGGAGAAACAGTTTGCCCAGATACCGGTAGCGCCGTAAGTAAAACCGGCACAGCCGCAGAGCATAGCCTTCCAGGCACTGATACGGTTGGTATCATACCCGGTAAATTTACCGCAGAAGATGTCTTCGTAATGACTTTCGGATTCAATAACAGGTTTTACAGTACCGGAAGAATTGTTGTAGTAACCCTTATAGAATTTTTGAGTCACAATGTTTCCGTGACCGCCTTGCAGTAACCAATAATCGTGCCAATCGGTCTTATCCAGGCGGACGGGATATTTCTCATCTGCTTCGAGAGGCCACATGTGAGCTGAGTTCGGATGGTGATAACCATCAAGTGCTTCAACAAGAGAGGCTGCTTCCGAATAAAACTCAAAGGTATTATAGCCCTCTGTACTGGTCGAAGTAGATACTGTAATCTCCTGGCCGGTGAGCCATACAACAGGATAAGCAGCATATCGGGCAACGATGTATCTGGTAAAACGCAGGAACGATTCCAAATTCATTTTATTCGGAGTAAAGCTGTGGCATCCCAGTCCCAGGGCAATAACCAGTCCTTGTTCTCCCAGATAAGAAAACATGTCATCCACTTTATTGTTGAAAACTTCTATGTTGGGCATTTCATACTCAGCATCCAACCAAAGCGAGGGTTCACCGTTTCCGCCTTCCGGTACGAAATAAGTCTGATATACAGTAAATCCTTTTTCAATACGATTGTCCACTATGTGTTGGAACTGATTACCGCAAGTGCATCCGGGATAATTACAGATTGTTGTAGATACATTTGTAAAAACCTGCCAGTTTGTGTCACCGAGCCAGAAAAAGGGAGTACCGTCAGCATACTTAAAGTAACGCTGATCTTTTTCTAAAGTAACGAAACCGTGTTTGGCGACATCGGTGTCTTTTGTGCTTTCCACAGCTTGAATCACACCGGATGAGAACAGGCCTGCGTTGGTTGTATCGGTACAGGTAATTTCATATTCCCACTTACCGACCTTGATCGGTGAAAAACGAACACACCAGGTAGATCCCTCTTTCCAGAAACCGGGGAGGGCGATAGTTGTACCATCGGTATGTGTGAAAACAGCATTAATCTCTGTATCTGTATAAGGATTTTCGTAGGTAACGCTGCTCTGGAGAGAGATTTCTATCGGAGACCAAAGTTCAGCAGTCAGAGTGTCGGTATCATTACTTGCATGTGCCGCTACTGCGAGCGTTTCGCCGAAAAACAGAAAGGTGTTGCTTACCAGAAGCAGTGTAAGGATGAATGAAAG
This sequence comes from Oscillospiraceae bacterium, assembly GCA_015063745.1. Classification (GTDB taxonomy): domain Bacteria; phylum Bacillota; class Clostridia; order Oscillospirales; family CAG-272; genus UMGS1696. Next base: position 6,557 of record SVTO01000021.1, read on the forward strand.
AATACGCTTCATAGTTCCTCCCGGCCTGAAATATACAGGCACATTTATACATAGGTTGTATGACTTAGAAGATTAGTTATGATAAGTGATGAAAATAAGCATCCCCCCAGGTTAGAAGCCAGGGGGGATTGTTTTATTAATTACAGTTCTTCGATTTCATCCTCGTCGTCCAGCAGAGGCTTCTGACATGCAGGGCAGAGAATATCTTCGGGATTTACGGAATCGTCGAAGTAGATCTTGTCGCCGCAGTGAGGGCACATAGCACAGTAGTATTCCGTGTCATCTTCCTCATCTTCTTCGTCGTCTTCGTCCTCATCCTCGTCGTCGCAGCCGCAGCAGCTGCAGCAGTCGTCATCATCATCGCAGTCACATTCGTCTTCGTAGAGAAGTTCTTCGACAGCACCCAGATCTTCGTCGATTTCTTCGATGTAGTCGTGGAGCATCTTGGTGTCATCCTTGAGTACTTCGATTTCGCCGGCCATCTGTTCAATGATACCGCAGAGGGCATTGATCACCTTGGTTTCGGGCTTGTTTGCATCCAGACAGAGACCTTCGCAAAGTCCCTTGATATAAGCACTGTATTCCTTAGTCGTCATAACAAAACTCCTTCCGCTGTGGTACAGCTGATCAAATTATGAAATAAGACTGTCCTCGCCGATTATGCCAAAGACAGCCTCATAAACAGATTCAGTAAGCGTTAAGCTCTTTCGAGGTATTCACCGGTTCTGGTGTCGATCTTAACATTGTCGCCCTGGTTGATGAACAGGGGAACACGGATAACGGCACCGGTTTCAACGGTTGCGTTCTTGGTTGCGCCGGTAGCGGTATCGCCGCGAACACCGGGTTCACAGTCGGAGATTTCCAGAACAACGAACATCGGAGGTTCAACTGCGAAAACCTTTTCCTTGTAAGAGTTGATCTTGCAGATCATTTCTTCCTTAACGAACTTCAGGCTGTCACCGATGATATCCTGTCCCAGAGGAACCTGTTCGTAGGTTTCGGTATCCATGAAGTAGTACAGATCACCGTCATTGTACAGATACTGCATTTCCTTACGGTCGATACGGGCATCCTGATACTTGTCGGTGGGGGAGAAAGTCTTTTCAACAACGGCACCGGTGATAACATTGCGCAGCTTGGTACGAACGAAAGCTGCACCCTTACCGGGCTTAACGTGCTGGAATTCGATTACCTGCATTACCTGACCTTCCATATCGAAGGTAACACCATTTTTGAAATCGCCTGCTACTACCATAGTCGTCTATATTACCCCGCTGAAAACGGGATAAACTCCTTTCGAATTATATATTCATAAATTTTCACTTTATTATACACGATATTCCGGATTTTTGCAAGATATTTTCGGAATTTTTTTGAGAAATTCGCAAATAATTCCCCGAAAAACGGCTCCCGCTCCTTACAGCAGGGGCACACCCGCATTTCTGCAGACTTCAATGGTCTCCGGATCCCACAGGCTGACCTGTACCTCACCGATATGTGCATTCTGCATCATGAGCATACAGAGTCTGGACTGACCGATACCGCCGCCCATGGTCAGAGGAAGCTCGTCATTCAGAAGCATCTTATGGAAGGGCAGGGACCGTCTGTCGTTGCAGCCCGCTTCGTCCAGCTGTGCGGCGAGGGATTTGGCATCCACACGGATACCCATGGAGGAAATCTCAAAAGCTCTGTTCAGAACGGGATTCCAGAACAGAATGTCTCCGTTGAGGGACCAGTCATCATAGTCGGGTGCCCGGCCGTCATGGGGCTTGCCGCTCTTGAGCTTTTTGCCGATCTGCATTAGGAACGTGGTGGGATGCTCCTTCACATAAGCGTGTTCCCGTTCGTTCGGTGTCAGATCGGGATACAGCTCCTCCAACTCCGCCGTGGTGATGAAGGAAACATTCCGTTCGATCTTGGCATTCAGCACCGGGAATTCATCCTGCAGTGCCTCATTGGTGTCACAGATCGCATTGACAATGGACTGAACCGTATTCTTCAGATATTCGGTGGTACGGTTTTCTCTGGCGATCACCTTTTCCCAGTCCCACTGGTCCACGTAAATGGAGTGAATATTGTCCGGCTCCTCGTCGCGGCGGATGGCGTTCATATCCGTATACAGACCGTTGCCCACATAGAATTCATATTTTTTCAGCGCCAGTCTCTTCCATTTGGCCAGGGAATGAACCACTTCCGCGTTGACCCCAACACCGGGAATGTCAAAGGAAACGGGACGTTCCACGCCATTCAGATTGTCGTTCAGACCGGAATCATCTGCTACAAACAGAGGCGCGGAAACACGCTTGAGATGCAGGGATTTGGCCAGACTGCGCTGGAAATACCGTTTGATATAATCAATAGCACGCTGCGTTTCATAAACGGACAGCTTGGCTTTGTAGCCTTCGGGAATATATGTTTTGCCCATAATAACCTCAATTATAATAAGATATGATAATTGTACCATCCGAAGCGGTTTCTGTCAAGGCAAAGCGGCGAATTTATTGGAAAACAACGCAAAAAAATACCGGGATGAACCCATAAAAGTCCATCCCGGCAAAATGTCGGAATCATAACATATTCTGTCTGATAAATTCCAGAAGCTCTCTGTTGTCCTCCAGACAGTGAGGATGATGATTGCATCCGGCTTTGCCCTGACAGAAGAAAGGAATATCCGTCTTCCGATACGCTTCCTCCAGCACAATACCGTTCTCGTGATAGGGAACCACATCATCACTGTCACCGTAAACCATCGCCACGGGAAGTCTGTTTTCGATCAGCGTGGGAATACGGTCCATGGGATGTTCTCTGTACAGAATGAAATCACTCATGGTAAATCCGTAAGCACTGGAAAATTCCTTGAACAGATCATCGTCTTCCCCAACCGGATTGCGGCTGCCGAAAGCCATGGGGAAGCTGAGCAGATTCAATACCGGCGCATCCAGATAGAGCAGAGACATATAATCCGGGAAACGGGACGCGAAATTCACGGTATGCAGGCCGCCGCAGCTGAGTCCGATACCCACAAAACGGGGATTGAGATGGAATTCTTCCGCAATGAAATCCACAAAACGAGCCTTGACAGCGTGGTCAGCATCGGTACCGCATCGGTTGGCATTCTGCAGATGGGCCAGATGGAAACCCACATTCAGGAGTTCCTCTTCAATAATGGTAAACGGTTCAAAATACTCCATCATCACACAAAGACGACCGTTGCCCCAGCCCTCCTTGTTGGGGAAAACAATGGATCCGAGCCGACCCTCAAAATAGAAATCGCCCCTCTTGAATCCGTTCCATTCAAAATTGATCATATCCATAAAAAGCCCTCCGTTCAATCGTAAATATCGGAAATTCTGAGATAAGTATAGCAAATCCGTTACCGAAAGTCAAGTCCCTTACCCGCACATTACGGATTTCCGCGAAAATTTCGTATCGGCGGTATCCGCACAGAATTTCGGAAATCCCTGCATGAAAACCGGGATACGGTCAATACTACCTACAGTATAATGGAAAAGAGGTTTGAAATGCGCAGTATAGAATACACAATCCACGACGAAAACGGCATACATGCCCGACCTGCGGGAATCATCGTGTCCACAGCCAAGAAATATAACTCCGTCATCACCATACAGATACCGGAAAGCGGAAAAAGCGCCGACGCCAAAAAGCTCTTTTCCGTCATGGGAATGGGTGTGACCGGTGGAGACACGCTTCTGATCACAGCGGACGGAGAAGATGAAGCGGAAGCCCTTTTGAAGCTGGAAACGGAAATGCGGAGCGCAGGACTCTGATGAAGGAGGAAAAAGATGGAGATCATACACGGTAAAGGCGTCAGCGGCTCCATGGTCGGCGGCAGACTATGTATCATCCGCCATGCTTCCCAAAAGAGTCGCGACACCTTTACGGACATCGAAACGGAAACAGATCGATTCCGCAAAGCCTGTGAACAGGTGAAAAAAGAACTGTCGGAACTGCAGAAACAGACCGCGGAAAGAACAGGGAAAAAGGAAGCGGATATTTTCGCCGTCCACCGCATGATGATTGACGAAGAGGATTTCCGTGACGGCGTGAGTGACCATATAAAAGAAGGCAAAACAGCCGCAGAAGCTGCCTTACTGACCGGAGAAAATCTTGCCCGGCTGTTCGCTTCCATGGACAGCCCGTATATGCAGGCCAGAGCAGCAGATATCCGCAGTGTATCCGAACAGATCGCCGGGGTACTGAACGGACAGGGAAATGTTCTGGAAAACCTGCGGACATCCTGTATAATTGCCGCCGACGATCTGAGTCCCGCCGAAACAGTACGGATGGACAAAACCAGAATCCTCGGATTTGTCACGGAAACCGGCAGCGAAAATTCCCATACCGCCATCCTGGCCCGTACCATGGACATCCCCGCCGTAGTGGCAGCCGGCAGGATCGATGACCGGTATGACGGCGCAGAGTGTATCTTGGACGGAAAAAACGGCATACTGTACATCGAACCGGAGGAATCCATCCGCAGACTGTGTCTGGAAACGGAACTGCAGGAGAAGGAAAAACGGGAATCCAAGGAACAGTACAGAGGTAAAAGATGTATCACACCCGCCGGAAAACCGCTGTACATCTGCGCCAATGCCGGCGGACCGGAGGACGTGCTGGAAGCAGATGAAAACGATGCAGAGGGAATCGGCCTGTTCCGCAGTGAATTCCTGTTCATGCGCTGGGGCAGATGTCCCACCGAAGAAGAGCAGTTCGATGCCTATAAGGAAACGGTATGCCGTATGGGCGGCAGGGAAACGATCATCCGTACCCTGGATGCCGGAGCCGATAAGCAGCTGAGCTGGATCCCCAGCAGCTCCGGTGAAAGCAATCCCGCCCTGGGCCTGAGAGCAGTACGGCTCTGCCTGCGTCATTCGGTCATTCTGTTCACACAGCTCCGTGCGCTGTACCGTGCCTCCGCCTTCGGACCGATCGCAGCCATGATTCCCATGATCACCATCCCGGAAGAACTGAAACAGGTCAACCGGATAGCGGCGCAGGTCAGAGAATCCCTGACCATGGAAAACATCCGTTTCAATCCCGAAATGCCCATCGGTATCATGATCGAAACCCCCTCTGCCGCCCTGTACGCAGAAGAGCTGGCCGAACTGTGCGATTTCTTCAGTATCGGTACCAACGACCTGATCCAGTATACCCTCGCCGCCGACCGGGAAAATCCGGAGATTACCTACCTGACAAAGCCCCTGCCGGACAGTGTACTGCGTCTGATGGAAATAACCGCTTCCGCCGCAGTAAAAGCCGGTATTCCGGTCGGCATCTGCGGGGAACTGGGCACGGAAGAATCCCTGATCCCCTTCTTTCTGCATATCGGTATCACCAAACTCTCCGTCCCGCCTAATCGGATTCTGCAGACCCGCGGAAACGTATTGAACACCATCCGGAGTGAAAAACTGCAGAAGACCAAAGAAATATTCTGAAAAAAAGAACCGGTCCGTGAGACAATCCTCACAGATCGGTTCGGTCTTGTTACCGTTTAAGCAAAAATAATGCGATTCTGCTCCCGTACCGTATCCAGCACTTCCATTTCCAGAGTGGAAACATCCATATACGTATGTTCCACATTTCCGCCCTCGATCAGATCCGCCAAAGTACGCAGCTCGTAAATCATATTGTTGGAAACCGTACCGTCCAGCAGTTCCACCGGTTCCTTGCCGCGGAGCTTGAGCTGTACACTGCCGGGAACAGAAATCTTGTCAATGAGAATCGCCCCGTTTTCCCCGATGATGCAGCTGCCGTTCACGGAATCAATGATCTTGGCATATACGATCTCCGCCTGGAAATCCGTATAGGGCATAAAGATCGTCCCCATGCCTTCCATCCCGTTCGGCAGGAGCATGGATTTGGACAGAATCTCTCCGCACGGCTTGCCGAACAACTGCAGACAAACATGCACGGCATATACACCGATATCCATAATCGCCGCATTGCCCAGCGCCGGATTGAACGCATTCATGATCTCGCCGTTCTTGTACTTGTCATACCGGGAAGAGTACTGACAGTATTCCAGAGAAACCCTGCGGATCTGTCCCAGAAGCGGGAGGGCTTCTCTGATCTTCTGCAGCGCAGGATCAAAAGCGGGCCGCATTGCTTCCAGCAGAATCCGGTTGTTCTCCCGTGCTGTTTTCTTCATTAATTCCAGTTCTTCTGAAGTGGTGGCAATGGGCTTTTCGCACAGTACGTGCTTCCCATGCTGCATAGCGGCTACAGCGTGCTGACAATGGAGAAAATTGGGACTGGCCACATAAACAATATCCAGATCGGAAGAGAGAAATGCTTCCATATCTGTGTAAACCGTGGGAATACCGTGTTTATCCGCAAAGGGCCTGCCGCTTTCTTCCGTACGGGAATACACAGCCGCCGAAACAAAAAGTCCGGTTTCCGCCGCCGCTTCGCAAAGCCAGTCACTGACAAAATTGGTACCGATAATACCGATGCGATAAGCCATAATAACGCTCCTGAAAGAAAAAAGTATGATATAGTAAGTATACCATACTTTCTGCCAAACGTAAAGAGGATTACGGCAAATCCTGTACTTTTTTCCCGCCACCATCCTTCTGCCCGTCCTTGTAAATCCGGATCAGCTCCCGCAGCTCCGCCAGCGCATCGGCAAGTCCCCCCGTCCGGTCAATCAACCCGCATTCCACCGCCTGATATCCGTCAATGATCGTCCCCGTATCCGTAGCGATCTCATCGGTCCGCAGCAGCATATCCCGGAAAGTCCCCTCGGAAACACTCGAATGATCCGTAATAAACCGGATGATCCGGTTCTGCATCCGTTCGAAATAATAATACGTCTGCGGCACCCCGATCACCGTCCCGCTCATCCGCACCGGATGGATGGTCATAGTCGCCGAAGGGACAATGAAGGAGACATCCGCCGAGACTGCCAGGGGAACCCCAATGGAGTGACCGCCGCCCAGCACCAGAGAAACCGTAGGTTTGGACATACTGGCCACCATCTCCGCAATGGCAAGCCCTGCCTCCACATCCCCGCCCATGGTGTTCAGCACCAGCAGAAGTCCGTCGATCTCACAGCTTTCCTCAATGGAAACCAGCAGCGGAATGATATGCTCATATTTCGTAGCCTTCTGTCCGTCCCCGAGAATATAATGTCCCTCAATCTGCCCGATAATGGTCAGACAGTGAATCGTCTCCTCCTCCGACCGGGAAATCACCCCGCCGGTCTTCATCATGTAGGAAAGATTGTCCTGCTCCCTTGTATCGTTTGAAGACTCATCCGCCTGCAGACCGTCATCCTTCGTTTTTTCATCCGTAAACATAAAAATCCCCTTTCGCATAATAATCCGCTTATAGCATACCCGGAAACAAAAGAATATATGTGCACCCCAAACCGTCAAAAAACGCAGATTTCCGAAAAAGACTTGACAGTACATATTCCTATATGCTACAATAACCTTTGGTTATGCATACAAATCGCCGAAAGGGAAGGAGACAGAGCCATGATGGATGCCGCAAAATACAGCGTGGGATATTTTCCCGTATCCGAAGAATACAATACATGGGTAAATAAGGATCATATCGAAAAGCCGCCGGTATGGTGCTCCGTGGATATGCGTGACGGCAACCAGAGCCTTGTCATTCCCATGAGTCTGGAAGAAAAGCTGGAGTATTATAAGGTCCTTCTGGAAGTCGGCTTCAAGGAAATCGAAGCAGGATTTCCCGCTGCCAGCGAAACGGAATACGAATTCCTGCGCAAACTCATCGACGATAACCTGATTCCCGACGACGTCACCGTGCAGGTGCTGACCCAATGCAGAGAACACATCATCCGCAAAACCTTCGATGCCTGCCGCGGTGCGAAAAACGCAATCATCCACTTCTATAATTCCCTGAGTGCCGCCCAGCGGGAACAGGTATTTGAAAAATCGAAGGAAGAAATCAAGCAGATCGCTGTGGAAGGCGCCAGACTGGTCAAGCAGCTTGCCGCGGAATACGAAGGGAACTTCCGGTTTGAGTATTCCCCAGAATCCTTTACCGGCACGGAACCGGAATACGCCCTTGAGGTCTGCAACGCCGTTCTGGACGTGCTGGAACCCTCGGAAACCAATAATGTAATCATAAACCTGCCCGTAACCGTGGAAATGAGCCTGCCCCACGTATACGCTTCCCAGGTAGCCTATATGAGCCGCAACCTGAAGTATCGTCCCTACGTAACCCTGTCCCTCCATCCCCATAACGACAGAGGTACCGGTGTAGCCGATACGGAGCTGGCCCTTCTGGCAGGCGCGGAAAGAGTGGAAGGAACTCTCTTCGGCAACGGCGAACGTACGGGCAACGTGGATATCATCACCCTTGCCATGAATATGTATGCCCACGGCGTTGACCCGAAGCTGGACTTCTCCAATATGCCTTACCTTGTGGAAAAGTACGAATCCTGTACGGGTATGCAGGTCTACGAAAGAAGCCCCTACGCCGGCGCACTGGTATTCGCAGCCTTTTCCGGAAGCCACCAGGATGCCATCGCCAAGGGAATGAAATACCGTCAGAAAAACAATCTCCGCCGCTGGAACGTACCCTATATTCCCATCGATCCCATGGACATAGGCCGTACCTACGATGCCGACGTGATCCGGGTCAATTCCCAGTCCGGCAAGGGCGGCATCAGCTACCTGCTGGAGCATACCTACGGCTATAACCTGCCGAAGAAAATGCGGGAACATTTCGGGTATCTCTGCAAGCATATTTCGGACATTGAACATAAGGAATTAAAAGCGGCAGAAGTACTGCGTATTTTCAAGGAAAACTACCTCGACGTACCGAGTGCCATCACCGTAACGGATTTCAGATTTGTCAGAGAAAAGGATACCGTAACCATCCATATCACCTTTGCGGAAAACGGCCGCGAAACTGCCATGGAGGCGACGGGCAACGGTTCTCTGAATGCCGTCAGCAACGCCCTGAAAGCCTATACGGGACAGGATTACGTTCTGGAAGTATTCACCCAGCACAGCATGCAGGGAAAAGGCTCCCAGAGTGTGGCCGTATCCTATATCGGCCTGATGAACGAAAACGGAGAGCTGTTCTGGGGCGCCGGTACCCACACCGACGTGATCAGAGCCAGTACCAACGCTCTCCTGAACGCCTTCTGTAATATGACCCGGTAAAAATATCCGGAACGGAGCAAATATGTATTTTGATGATATAAAACTGCATACCGTCGTTGAGATCGACCCTGCTGTAATCGAAAAAGAAAAAATGCTGGATTTCGCCCGCCTCTACGACACTATCCCCCTCCATACCGACGAGGAATACGCAAAAAACACCCATTTCGGCAAACTGATTGCCCCGGGCGTTATGTCCTTTATGTCCGTCTGGGCAAAATATCTGGAAAAGGATCTGTTCGGCGAAGAGCTTCTGGCGGGAAAGTCCACAAAGATCGAATGGCTGAAACCCGTATTCGCCGGAGATATTCTCACCGGCAAAGCAGTCGTCACAAACCTCGTCCGCCGCAGTCCCCGCAACGGACTGGTGGAGATCACCATCGAAGCATATAACCAGAACGGCGAAACGGTGCTGACGAACGTAACCGAAGCAATCGTAAAATGCCGTCCATAACCAATAACCGAAAAACCGATGCTATGGAAATACTCCGCAGCATCGGCTTTTTTATTACATTTAATTATAAATAAACTCGTTGATCCGCGCCGCCGCTTCACCGATATCAAAGGAAATGATCGCCATTCCGTTGTACCAGCCAAACTGATACGCATCGGTATAAGGAACATTCTGGGATTCTACCGTCAGCTTGGAAGCATTTCCCACAACGGAGGTTGCCAGTCCCACCAGATCCGTGGCGGAAATATTGGTCTTGATCAGAGAGAAGGAGTAATCCACAATATCGTAAATCTCCGCCGCCGTTTTATTGGTCAGAATCTGCTGGATCATGGCCATAATGGTATCCCTCTGCCGCTGGGTACGACCGAAGTCATTGCCGATGGTACGGTTTCTCATATGTGTCATAGCTAAGTTACTGTCCAGATGATTCATCCCGGGCGCAATGGTCTTTCCCGTGTAGAGACTGTATAACTCCGCCTCTTCCTTGGTCAGATATACATCTACACCACCGATATAATCAATGAAATTGTTCGCACCGTTCAGATCGATGACTACAAATTCCTGAATATCCATACCGTACAGCTGATTCACCGTGTTGATCGCCAGACCCACACCGCCGAAGAAATACGCCGTATTGATCCGGTTCCAGCCATGTCCTTCAATGGGCACCAGCGAATCTCTCAGCAGGGAAGTGAGCTTCACGGAACCGGTTTTGGCATTGTAGGAAACAATAATCATAGTATCGCTTCTGCCCCGGTCCATCGTAACATCCCGTGTGTCCGTACCCATAACCAGAATATTCTTAACATCGGGATCCTTCTGCGTCACCTTGTAAATCGGCGTCTTGCCGTATACGCTGACCGCATTGGGAGAGTTGGCAAAGGAAGCATCACGGTTGGGCTCAGGCACATTGACGGGCGCAGAGGGCGTGGGATTGACAACGGAAGCAATCGTTTCCGGGGGATCGTAACTGATCTCAACGGTTTCAAAGGCTGTCTCCGTCTCGGGTGCTTCCGTTTCCGTTTCGGCAGGCTCGGTTTCCGGCGCCGCGGTTTCCGTCTCAACCTCCGTCTCAACATCTGTCTCCGCCTCTGTTTCATCCACACCTTCCTGCCACTTGCCTTCGGTGTCGATCACAACATCGGGATACGCCGGCATGATATATTCGCTTTCCCGTTCCACCGGGGGCTGATACGTATACGAATTCTGCTGATAACGTACCACCAGACTGAGGATAAGCACCGCAGCAGCAGCCAAAACCGCCAGCAGCAGAACCAGAATCGCCGTAAGAATGATCCGTTTCGCACTCCATTTTTTCTTTCTGTCGCTTTTCATGTCATACTCCTAAGATTTCAAACCAAGCTCCGTGAGCATCCCGCGGAAAACATCCTGCTCCTCCGCCGTCAGCGCACTGTTGTATTTCCATTCTTCCGCAATCCGTTTTGCCGTGTTTTTCGACAGCAGCCTGCACCACCGTCTCACATAGCAAACGGGCAGAAGCATTTTATGTCTCTGCAGTACCGGATATTCATATTTCATCCGGTCAAAAGGCGGAAACAGCCGGGATTTCAGATAAGATCCCCGGTCCGTATTCTCCAGCCGATTCAGCTTCAGCTTGTTTTCCACAGAACCGTAAATCCCGCCGGAAAGAATGTATTCCTCCATCATCCCCATCAGCACCCGGTCCTCCGGATCACAGTCCACCCCGGAAAACCACATTTCCGCAAGCACACAAGCCTTGTCGGCAAAGCGGAGAATCCCGCCTTCCGTCAGCAGCCCCTCTGCTTCACCGGGATCAAATTCGGGAATACGATGCCGGAAAACCCAGAGATCCAGAAACGTCCGTATCCCACAGCCGCCGTAAAGATAATGCTTGACCATATGGGCAATGTGGTAAAAATACGCAAACGGCATGGACATCACAAATCGGTGAGGATTACCGTCAGCCGGTACCGCATCTTCCCAGACCCCGGAAAGAACCGCGGCAATCTGCGGATAATCCTTCTCGTCGATCAGCGTGAAATGCAGCTCCAGAAAAACACCCGTGGGGGAAGAAAACTGCACATCATGCCCGCCTTCTCTGACTTTGGTATACCCGAGCGTATCCGTCAGCGCCAATTCCGCCGCTGCCAGATCATCGGGGGACACCAGTATATCCACATCACAGCTGGTCCGCATATCGGGAGCGGGATAAAAGGCCCGGATAAACGCACCCTTCAATAAAATATGATCGATCCCAACCTCTCCGAACAGCGCGGAGACAGCCTCGGTTTCGTGGGCGATCTGCTCATACCGATATACCGCCTGAAACCGTATTCTTTTCAGGGAAGCAAAAACCTCGTCGGAAATCCGCGGACGCATCCGGCATAGAAAAGCCGCGGGAATATGTCCGAGATCCTGTGAAGCCGCCGAGGAAAGAATCTCCCGCGTGTTTTCCGGCGAAAGAAGAGACGTAAGCTCGTCCGGCGAGAACACCGCCTCGGGAGAAAGCTGACCGATTTCCGCCCGGATACAGCGAATCAGCAGATTCGATACAGATTGCATAATAAACCTTCTTTATCGTGAATTACCGTCCGAAGGGATGCCGCAGAAAGGACACCACCCGAAAAATAAAAGGACGTACAGGACGTGTCGGATACCAAAGCGCATCCCGCAGACGCAGGAGAAAACCGTCGGGATTTTTCACTTTCCCGTCCCGGACGATCCCGCGCACCACCGCGGCAGCCTGGAACGGCATGACCACCTCACACCAGTTTTGGGCATCCCCGTTGACCAGAATCCTGCCGTCGGGCCAGATTTTGCGGATCCGGTGGAGAATAAACATCCCATTGGCACGGCGGAAAAAGAGAATCTGTCCTCTCTTCAGCTTATCTGCCTTCTGCAGCAGTACAGTATCCCGTCCGTCACGCAGAAAAGGAAGCATACTGGAGCCTGTCACAAGAAGAGGGATCTGAACCCCGTCATCCAGCAGCCGCAGCAGATCATCCCCATCCTGCAGAGCATCAAGCGTTCTTGTAAATGATGTATCATTCATATCTTACAAAATAATGACCGGACTGCCGCATGGAAATACAGCAGTCCGAAATTTCAGTTTTTACTGCCGGCACGGGAAGAAGAGGAGTGCTTCTTTCTGCTTGAGAAAACACTCTTTTTCCGTGACTTGCTGCCGGATCCGTATGAGCTTCCGTACCCATATCCGTAACCGTACCCATAACCATATCCGTAACCGTATCCATAACGACCGTAATGACTGCCGTAGCCGTAACCGTAACTGCCGATACCGGTCTGCATACCGTTGAGCACACAGCCGAGGATTTCCACATCGGAGGCCTGCAGCGTATCCAGAACGGAAATGATACGGGAAGTACGGATGGAGTCGGGCTTGATAACCACCACAGCGGCATCGGCGGCCTGTGCCACAACGGCAGGCTCGGAAGTGATGCCGAGAGGAGAAGTATCCACGATAATATAATCGTAATTGGCTCTGAGCTGATTGAACAGATGGTTCAGATTGTCAATCTCCAGAAACTTCCACATGGAGTGGGCTGAGGTGTTGAAATTCAGCACGGAAAGGGAAACGGAGGACTTGATATGCAGTCTGGAAATCTTGCCCACATTGTTGTTTTCCGTAGAAATATCATCCTTTTTCAGACCGAATCTGGTATTGACATTGGGATTTCTGATGTCCGCATCCACAATGATGACATTCTTGTTCATCATCGCCAGAGAAAGGGCCAGATTGGTGGAAACGGAGGTTTTCCCTTCGCCGGGGGCTACACTGGTGACCATAATGATCTGGTGATTTTTCGGCATATTCATCAGGGAATTGCGCAGAGCTCTGAAGGATTCCAGATACCCGTCACCGATCATGGGATTTGTCAGAATAATAGAACGGTTGATCTGCTTGTTGTACTTCTTGAAATTCACAACGGGGAGAACACCGAGGCAGTTCTGGTTCAGCAGACTCTTGACATCTCCGGGGGAACGAACGGTCTGCCGCAGGAATGCATAAGCCAGAACCCAGATCATTCCCAGCGCAAATCCGATAATCAGACCCTTGAGAATACCGGAACGGTACGCAAACTGATTGGCCGGAACCGTCGGAATCACAGGCTCGGTCAGAATATGTAAGTCCGTATTACCGATAACATACTGAGAAACCACGGGATAATTCCGGATTACGGACTGCAGTACATCATAAGTAACCTGAGGATCATAACCGGTAGCCGTAATGGTAAACATATTGGTGCCGGAAACGGAAGACGCGGAAAGAGAGCAGGGAAAATAGGAAAGCTCCAGATCGTTGCAGATAACATCCTGCAGAATATTGCTGCGGATAATATTGGGGAAACTGCTGGAAAGCTGCGCCGCCGCCGATCTGTCATAGGAGAAGGAGTAGGAGGTAATGCCCATATTCCCGGAGCCGACCTGCTGTGTCTGCACCGTAAAGGTCACGGAGGACTGATAAACGGGCGTGAAGTGCACATAGCTCCTGTAGAACATAACCCCGGCCACCAGAACGGCAAGAATGACACAGACCCACCAGAACCGCAGAAAGGATTCCAGAATTCTGGAAAGATCCAGAAACTGTGCCTGACTTTGTTCCGCCTGAGGGGATTTATTTTCGTTTTCGTTGTGTACAGTATTCATTATGAAACCACCATAGGTTAAGTAGATTGATCGGATGAGGTATCCTTGTGATGAGCGTACTTGCTGTAGGAATTGTAAGAGTTGTAGGAACCGTAGTAACCCTTTCTGCCGTAATGGGAACCGTAATAACCGCTTTCGTCAAAACCGAACTGACCGAGCATGGAAAATTCCTTGTGCACATCGTTCAGAATACAACCTGCAAAACCGTCAGAGTTCTCGGACAGGGAAAGTACCGCATCATTGACTGCAGGCGTATAAACACAATCGGTACGGACAACCAGCAGGGAACGGTCCGCCAGATGGATGAGTCCCGTTACATCAGCGGCAACGGAAAGGGGCGGCGTATCAATGATGATGAAATCGTAACAGTCCAGATTCCGCAGATAGTTGAAAATATCATTTACATGATCGGAATAGATCAAGTTGACATAATCGTTGTGGCTCTTCTTGTTCAGCCCCAGATCCAGACCGGTCTGCTTGTATGCATAGAACGGGAAACCTTCGAGAGGGGAAGTACCGTCAAGCAGAGTAGCCAGATCAGGCAGGGTGGAATCATGCAGACCGAATACCTTGTTCAGAGCAGGCTTCTTGAAGTCCATATCCAGAAGCAGAACCCTGTTGTTCCGCTGTGCCAGAGCAATGGCAATGTTGGCAGCCGTAGTGGATTTCCCTTCATTTTCTGCCAGACTGGTAATCAGGAAAACCTTTGCCTTGCCGCTGCGGCGCATATATTCGAATTTCGTAGCCAGCTTGTGATAATCCTCGGTAAACCTGAAGGAGGCGTGGGCGTTGCTGATCAGGAGAGAAGCCTTTTTGCGCAGAATTCTGTCCTTCAGAGAAAGATGGGATTTCTCATGCCCTACAATCCCGAACAGCTTGGCATCCACCTCATGCCGGAAGGTATGCTCATCCTTCACCGTATCCCGCATCACGGACAGATAAACGATCAGGAAAAGCACCACCGCCGCACAGCCAAGAACAGCAATGTTCTGGTAGCGCAGTGAAATGTGGTTGGAAGGCGAGAGTGGGAGATTGGGAGAGCGCATGACATCAATAACGGAATCGGCGAACACGGATTCGGAAATACTGGGATAGATCTCCAGAATCGCACACAATTCATCGTAGGACATCTCCGGAGAGGAAGAAGTAACGCTGACGGTGAAAATATTGGTGTTCGGCAGAACCGAAGAGGAAACGGAGCCGTAAAAACGGTCATTTCCCAGATGATCGGCTGCATAAGTCTTCATGGTAGGCTGAACAAAAACTTCCGTAAAGATCTTGGCCATCTCCGACGAGGAACTGAGATTCGTATAGGAATAAGCCGCGGAGTTTTTCAGATTGACAAGCAGCGTAGCCGTACTCGTATACATGGGCGTATACATACTGCCGTTCCAGATGGAGACCGACATATACCCGATCAGCGCTGCCAGCACAATAACCCAGAGATTTCTGAATACATCCCGCAGGACACTGAAGGGCTCAATATGAATACCGTATTTTTTCTGAGATTGATTCATAAATTTACCACCAAAAAACGAAATTGTTGCTTAGTCTTCCACAATAACCGTCAGAATCGCATGACCTTTCCGGTCCGCGGAATCTGTAACACGATAATGTACCTCATACATACCGGGCGTATCCGTATCCAGATTGGTGTCCAGCTGTACATCCCAAATGATGTCATTGCCGGAAGCATCCAGCGCGGAGAGCAGATTTGCCGCCGGATCAAAGAATTCACCGGCTCTGAGATACAGTATATAGTGCTCCAGTTCGATCACAGGGGCGGAAAGATGCATTTCCTCCACATAAACGGGAATACGGATGCTGATCATATCCCCCTTACTGTTGGTAACTTTGGCGGAGATATAATTGACGCCGGCCACATTGGAGGTGTACTCATTGGCCGTGATGATCACCTTGTCGCTGATATCCCCGTCAATGGAGTCCACAGCACCGAGAATTCTGCGGATGTTGATGTCCTGGGAGATACCGAATACCAGCGAACCGGAGAGGGTAAAGCGCGGCGGCGTGTAATCGGTGTACACAATCTTACGTGAAGCGGAAACCGCATGGTTGTCCCCATCACAGACCGCATACACGACAACGGAAACACCGGGCTCGGTGAAGCGGGAGATGGACTCAACAATAATCTTGTGGGAAATATCCCCGTCTTTTTCGTCATAAGCCGTAACACCTTCCAGCAGATCCGCATCGGTTGCCAAAATGGAAACGTTCAGCACATTATTTTCAATGGAAATAACCGGATAGGATTGGTCCGCACCGCTCTGCTGGTACCAGAAAAAACAGAACAGAAACAGAATAACCACAAATAGGGAAGAAACAGTGATACGAAGGATCCTCATGTCAGAAAACTCCTGAAAAAAATACAAAAAATCGCAAAAAAACGAAAAATCAGGTACCGAAGGGATGAATGACCTGATTGCGGAGCACACAAAGGGGATTGGTACTGAACAGATAATCCGCATAAGTATGGGAAAAATGCAGACTGATATACTCATGTACATCCTGCATGGGCGGCGTACGTCTGTAGGGACTGTGGGCATCGCTGGCCACAAAATCCGCCAGCCGTTCCTCCAGCATGAATCCGGCAATCTGCTGCACATCATATCCGAAAGCGCCTTTGATGCTTCCTTTGTTGATCTGCAGAAGCGCACCTGCCTGCTTCAGACTGTGGAGAACTCCGTAATCCTCCCAGACAAACTCATACCGTTCCGGATGGGCAACGATCGGCACAAACCCGGCGGCACGAAGCGCATCCAGCGCCGCAAACACCACCCCGATGTCCTCATAGGGATCAAATTCCACCAGAGGATATACGGATTGATTGAGCGTCAGAAACTCACCCGCCTCCAGGGCTTTTACAGCATAGGAGAACTGATGATCCAGAAAAATCTCCTGTCCGAGTGCCAGCTTCAGCCGCTTTTCATCAGCCGCAGCAAAAGCGGATATCCTCCGGAAAACACCGACCAGATCTTCCTTGGTATACGGACGGGACGGCAAACAGTGGGGGGTACAGATGATCCCGCCCGTATTGTGAGCCGCCGCGATCTCCAACATCTGCATGGTTTCGGTTTCGGAGAACGCACCGTCATCCAGACCGGGCAGAATATGGCAGTGAATATCGTAATATAACATGATACCTCAGTTCTCGGCAGTACCGGCAGGTACATCGTTTTGGGGAACACGGCGGAAAGTGGGAACGATTTCCATCAGTGCCTTTTCCACCGCTTCCGGCGTTACCGCGGGATCCTCTACCAGTGTCCGGAGATCTTCCAGCTGTTTTTCGAAAACGGGCGGATCGAGAGGGATATTTTTGCCGATAAAAATTTTCTTGTTGGGAGTCTTGTTCAGACCTTCCTCCCGCATCAGAAGCTCTTCATACAGCTTCTCGCCGGGACGAAGACCGGTGTAACGGATGTTGATATCCTGTCCCAGCGTAAGACCCGCCAGACGGATCATGTTTTTGGCCAGATCATCAATCTTAACCGCTTCTCCCATATCCAGTACAAAGGTCTCACCGCCGCCTGCCATTGCACCGGCGGTAAGAACGAGCTGGCTGGCTTCGGAAATGGTCATGAAGTAGCGGATAATGTCGGGATGGGTAACCGTAACATCCTGTCTGTTGGCAATCTGCTTTTTGAACAGAGGAATGACGGAACCGTTGGAACCGAGCACATTTCCGAACCGTACAGCGGTAAAACGGGTAGTGTCGGAAAGACTTGCGGCGTACTGAATAATCATTTCGCAGATACGCTTGGTAGCCCCCATAATATTGGTGGGGTTGACCGCCTTGTCGGTGGAAATCAGAACCATAACCTGCACACCGGCATTCTTGGCAGCCATAACCGTGTTGAGGGTACCGAAGACATTGTTCTTGACCGCTTCAGCCGGCACCTGCTCCATCAGAGGCACATGCTTGTGGGCAGCAGCATGAACAACAATCTCAGGCTTTTCTTTGGCAAAAACAGCATTGAGCTGATTCATATCGCAAACTGTGGTGATGTATACTTCAATATCGAGCGCATCACCATACTTACCGATCAACTCCTGTTGAATATCGTAAGCGTTATTTTCGTAAACATCTACCAGCACAAGCCGTTCGGGATGACAGGCCGCAACCTGACGGCAGATCTCGGAACCGATGGAACCGCCGCCGCCGGTAATAAGCACCCGCTTGCCGCTGATGAATTCAGTGACATGATTGTCGGCAACCTCCATAGGCTCACGGCTGAGCAGTTCTTCGGGTGTGATGTTGCGCAGACTGGAGATCAGATTATTTTTATCATGAATATCCGGAATCACGGGAAGGGTCTTGACAATACAAGAAGTCTTGAGACATTCGGCCAACACTTCGGAACGTCTGTCCTGGGACAGGGAAGGGATGGCCAGATAAATCACATCGATCTGTTCGCTTGCACAGATGGTAACAATATCGGAAAGACGACCGAGTACCCGGATACCGTGAAGCGTACGACGGATTTTCTGATTGGAGTCATCCACAAAACCGATAGGCTTAAGCTTGCAGTCACGGCTGGACTGAATTTCCTCCAGCAGTCTGGAACCAGCGGAACCGGCACCAATGATCAGAAGCCGCTTGGCATCAGCTGCATAGGTAGGCGTAGTCTTCTGCAGACAGATTTCCCGGTATACAATACGTGAGAGGACAATCAGCGTCAGCAGGATCAGAAGGCAGAAAATATAACTGGCAGTTGGCATATCATTGCGGAAAAGGAAAACAGAAATACCGTAGGATATGATCCCCGCAAACAGATGAACAGCAGTGATGTAGAGATACTCATAGCTGCCTGCATAACGCCAGATGATGTTATTGACTCTGAGCAGCAGCGAGAAGATTGTATGTACAGCAAGTGTAAAGAGTATTTCCACCATCAGCATCAGAAGATTGTAGGGTGCATGATAAGTGAGTATATGACAACCGAAGGAGAAAGTACAGGCGAAAAGAATGATCAGAGAATCGACCATATGGAGAAAGATCTTACGTTTTGGCGGTTTCTGATTGCTGTAAAAATGTGTGTTCATGAAGAGTTCCCATATCCCATATTTGTAAATAGATTTTGAATATTTTTGCAAATTATACCGGTGAATGCTACTGTTAGACATTATCCTACATATTATACCATAACACATGTAGTTTGTCAATAAATACGGTGTGAATATGCAGTATTCCCGACCATCAAAGTTGAAAAAATCTGCCATTTGCAAGAAGTTCCGGTTGTACCTGATAATTCCGTGATACAGTTTTGGAATATCAGAGAAAACTGCCTAATAAAGCCTTGCACAATTTTCGGATCGAGAGGGATTTCTCACTCTTGCATTTTTATGAACAATATGCTATACTACTAACAACGGATATAAATCCTCTTATTCCGACTCGGGTAAAACGGATCAATATCCGTAAACTATAACGGAGATCATAAATGTATCAGCAGATATATACCTTCGGCGGTGTTCGTTTTGCAATATTATCCGAACACCCACTTGTGATCCTGCCGAAATTTGAAGCATTCCGTGCCGAAGACAATTCGCCTTGCGATTATACATTGAAAGTCGTTTGTTCAGAGAATTCCGAAGCCTCCAGGGTTACAGCCGACCGGCACGAGAATACCTTTACCGTGTATGTCCCGGAGCAGTACCTTGACAGCATCGGACTTCGCAGTATCTTCAACGGAGTCAATGCAGCAAACCTGTTTCTGGAACACGACGGTTTTGTTCTCCATGCTTCCTATATTCTTTGGAACGGCAGCGCGATTCTGTTCACTGCACCGAGCGGAACGGGAAAATCCACCCAGGCAGAATTCTGGAAAAACGAACGCGGTGCAGAAATCATCAATGGTGACAGAGTCCTGATTACCAGGCGAAACGGTTCTTTTTTTGCAAACGGTGTTTTCGTATCCGGTACCTCCGGTATATGTCGTAACGAAACCGCACCTATAAAACAGATCGTGTATCTGGAACAAGGAGAGGAAAATGAGCTTGTTACACTGCCGCCCCACCAGTTGTTTCTGAGGCTGCTTTGCCAGTGTACCTTCGATACGAAATCGGAAACGCAATATGAACGGATCACAGCTCTTGTGTCCGAACTGATCAATACAGTCCCCGTGTGCTGTTACCGCTGCCGGTATCATCCGGATTCTGTGGCAGTACTGGAAAGGTTATTATGGAACAAAAAGTAAAACAGAACACCGGTGTAGAACCCCTGTGGGCTCATTTTATACATAGTAAGGGTGCAGGAAAAGGACTTCCTATCGCCGGCAATTTCGAACTGACCGCTAACTGTAATTTTCGCTGTAAAATGTGTTATGTCCACGAAGACTGCAGAGAGGGCATGCTGTCTGCGGAAGAATGGATTGCCATTGGAAAGCGTGCGGTGGAACAGGGAATGGTATTTGTACTCCTGACCGGCGGAGAACCTTTCCTGAGACCGGATTTCAAAGAGATTTACAGCGCCCTTATCAAAATGGGTCTGCTGATTTCTATTAATACCAACGGTTCCCTGATCGACGATGATATGTTCGCATTTCTCGTAGAGAATCCGCCCATCCGTATGAATATTTCCCTGTATGCCGCCGATAACGAGGTATACAAAGAACTCTGCGGCAGAGAGGCTCTGGAAATCGTAAAAAAGAATATCATCAGACTCCATGAAGCCGGCATATCGGTCAAGATCAACTCTTCCATCACACCGGACAATGCTTCGGAAATAGAAGCGATCTACGCATTCGGGGAAGAACACGGTATTCCGGTTACAGCATCGACCTATATGTATCCCCCAGTGCGCATCAATGATAAAAAATACGGTTCATCCCCGGCAAGATTTACAGCGGAAGAAGCAGCCGCTTACCTGTTGAAATGCAGGGAACAGTACCTGACGCCCGATCAACTGCAGAACAGTGCAGCTCTTATCAACCCCGATGATGAGTTGTGCGACGGAGAAACCCAGGAAAATATGCGCTGCAGAGCGGGTAGAACTGCTTTCTGGATCACATGGGACGGCAGAATGCTGCCATGTGGAATGTTCCCGGATGAGGGGTATTCCGTAAGGGAAATGGGTTTTGATGCTGCCTGGGAAGCAGTAAAAGGCTATACAAAAACAATCATGATGCCGAAAGAATGTACAGCCTGCCCCAAGAAGGACCGCTGTTCCGTGTGTGCTGCATCCTGTATTTCGGAGACCGGCAGCCCGGCCATCCGACCTGACTATATCTGCAGACTTACCATGACCTACGACAAACTGCTGTACAAAAAATACCGTCCAGAGAAAAGCGAGGAATCATCCCATGAAGCTTGATGAAAACATAATCGTAAGAGAAATCGCCGGTGAATACATCCTGATCCCGACCGGCAGTTCCGCCCTGAAAATGACGGGTATTTTCGCCATTACGGAAGTAGGCGCCGAAATCTGGAAAAAACTGTCCGAAGGCAAGGAAGAGGATACCATCATCGCCGAACTTCTTGAAGATTACGATGTGACCGAAGAACAACTCCGTACTGATTATGCGGAATTTCTGTCCCGTCTTGAAGAAAACGGACTTTTGGAAAGATAGACCGGACAAAACCAAATATAACAGAAACGCAGAAGGATACAGATAATCCGTCTGCGTTTTTTGACTTTGTATCACCCTCAAAATCTGATATATACAACTTATCAGTATGTTTTCAGCTGTACCCATTCGCCAAAGAAGAAACATAATATATCAACAATTTGTAAAATATCCAAAACTACCAACATAAATCTCAAAATGCATTGCAATCAAAAGAAAAATATGTTATAATTATTCTGTACAACTGTACATGCAAGCAAAATACAGCGAAAGCTGAGAAAAAGAACCATAAGGAGGATTTGCAATGTTCCAAACATTCAGAAAATCCACAGCATGGCTGCTTACCATCGCCATGCTCATCGGTATGTTACCGTCTTTCGCCGGCATCGTAATGGCGGCAGAAGATAAAATAGAAGAACATACCGTCGTAACCGAATCCGCAGCACCGGAAACGGACCTGCCGGATAATGATGCCCTCTTCGCAGGGTACGCAGAACGCCTGTTTAATCCCTACGGCGGCGTGTCGTTCTTCGGAATCGCAGCAGGTTCCCGACTGACCGGCACGGAAAAAGCCGTGTACGATGCACTTGTACCGATTATCAAAAAGATCGCAAGCGGCGAACGTGCATCCACCCACATCGGCCTCGGTCAGGATATTACCTATGACGGAAAAAACTATACTGCCGATGTAGCCATGAGCTTTACCGGATCTTCTTTCCCGCAGAGTTCTCTGAACGCTGTAACAAGCGCTTTGCTGGCAGACTACCCCTACGAAATGTACTGGTACGATAAGACGACCGGTGTTTCGATGTGGTATGTTACCAGCGGCGGCAATATCGCGCATCTTTATTTTGAATTCACCGTAGCCGGCCAGTACCGCGGAGGAAATGCCTATACCGCCGATACCGCAAAGACCGGTATTGCCAAAACAGCGGCAGCCAAGGCTATGGATATCGTAAACAAATACGCCTCCAAATCCGACTACGATAAACTGCTCGGGTATAAGAACGAGATCTGCAATCTGGTAAGCTATAACCAGAGTGCGGCGGACACGGGCGATTTCAAAACCCAGTCCGACCCCTGGCAGCTGATCTACGTATTCGACGGTGATTCCACCACCAATGTTGTCTGCGAAGGATATGCCAAAGCCTTCCAGTACCTCTGTGACCTGACCTCCTGGAACAGCAGCAAGATCATGTGCTATAATGTTTCCGGATACATGGTAGGCGGAACCGGTGCCGGACGTCATATGTGGAACATCGTAACCATGGACGACGGCAAGAATTATATTGTTGACGTAACCAACTGCGATACCGGCTCCATCGGCGCCCCCGATAAGCTGTTTGTTGCCCACGCATCCGCAACCACCGGTGAGTTCACCGAAACCGATTCCTACGGCAACAAGAAAACGGTAACCAAGAACGGTTATGCCGTAGCAGCGGGCAGTAATACCGTGAAATTTTTCTATGACGATGATATGTACGATATCTGGGGAAGCGATGCCTCCTCCATTCTGAACATTTCCTCCACCGCATACGGAAGTGTTGCCGTACATACCCATAATACCAACGGTACCGTAACCTATACCTATAAGGATGGTGCAGCGCACATCAAAAAGACTGCATGCAAGGATTGTCCCGACAATTATGTAACCGAGACAACCGAAAGCCATACCGGCGGTACCGCAACCTGTGCAAGCGGCCCCGTATGTGAAAAGTGCGGCAATGCTTACGGAGAAGCCGATACAACAGCCCATGTATGGACTTACACCGCCTCCGGTGCATCCATTACCGCGGACTGCAGCAACGCCGGCTGTGACGAAACCGGTACCATCACCCTGAAGGCACCCGCATCCGTTGTCTACGACGGCAATGATAAGACCGTAACCACCGAAGGAACCCTCCCCGGTGTAACCGATCCTGCCATTACCTATGAAGGTGACCGAAAGAACGCAGGTACCTTTACCGCCAAGCTGACAGTCGGTACCGTGACCGCCGTCCTGGACGTAACCATCACACCCAAGACCACAACGATCACCTCCGAACCCGCGACCCCCGTTAATCTCGGCTTTATTCCTACCGCCGAAGATCAGGTGATCGCAGTTCTTCCGACTACTGTAACCACCGCGGACGGTGCATTTGCCATTACCTGGACCTGCGTGTCCCTGAGTACCGCCCCGAACGGCGAAAGTATTTTCAGCTGGACCATCACCGATCCCGCATGGAGTAACTATACCGCCGCAAAGACAAGCGGAAACGTAACCGCAATCGGCGGCGCAGCATCCTCCGTTACCAATACCGGCACCAATACCACCATTACCTATAATGGCGCTCCCTTTGACGTATCCACCATGTTCACCATCGACGCCAACGCCGGTACAGCAACCTACACCATTACAAATGGTACCGGCAGCGCGACCCTGAGCGGCAAGGAACTGACCGTAACCTCCGCCGGTACCATCACCGTAAAGCTGACCACCGCAGCAAACGGCAGCTACGCGGCAGGAGAAGCCACCGCTGTCCTGACTGTGGAAAAGGGAACACCTTCCTATACCGTTCCCACCGGTCTGACAGCCGAATACGGCGACACTCTGGCAGATGTAACCCTCCCGACCGGCTGGACATGGAAGAATACCGCATCCTCCGTCGGCAATGCAGGCAATAATGCCTTCACCGCAGTATTCACACCTGCCAATACCGCACTGTACAATACAGCGGAAGTTGAAGTTGCCGTAGCCGTATCTCCCAAAAATATCACAGGTGCAGCAGTCGGCAGCTTCGACCTGACCTACATCGGAGAAGCCCAGATCCCCACCGCATCCGTGACCATCGACGGCATGACAGTAACCGGTACCTGGAGCGCAGTAACCAACGTAAACGATAAGACCACCTTTACCGCATCCGGCAACTTCACCGGTACCATCGCCGATCAGACCACCGGCATGGCAAAGGCAGATCCTGTTGTAACCGCACCCACCGCAGGCGACCGTACATACGATACTACCGAAAAGGCCCTTGCAGCAGCAGGCAGCGTAACCGGCGGTACCATGCAGTACAGCACCGCAGCGGACGGCACCTACACCACCGCCATCCCCACCGCAGCCGATGCAGGGGAATATAAAGTGTACTACAAAGCAGTAGGCGACGCAAACCATAACGATACTGCTCCTCAGTACATCACCGTAACCATTTCTCCCAAGACCGTTACTGCCCCCACCTTCGACGGTCTGGCAGAAACCTATGCATACGATAACGGCAATCCCATCAAGCCCACCTTCACACTGAAAGACGGCGAAAACGTAATCCCCGCTTCCGAATACGAAACGGCATACGAAAACAATACCGCCGCAGGTTCCACCGCACAGATCCATGTAACCGACAAACCCGGCGGAAACTATACCGTAAGCGGCAGCGCATCCTTTGCGATCGTATCCCATACCCACGACTGGACCTACACCGCATCCGGCAGCACCATCACCGCTGTCTGCAAGGGAACGGTAGGCACCTGCCCCGTGGAAGATAAGACCGCAGTACTCACCATCAAAGCTCCCGCCGGCAGTCTGATTTACGACGGTCAGGTAAAATCTGCCGTAGTGGAAGGCGAAATTCCCGGCGTAACCACCCCCGAAATCACCTGTTCCGGCGACTGCAAGAACGCAGGTGACTATACCGCTTCCATCAAGTTGGGTGACGCCGAAGCATCCGTTGCCTTCACCATCACCCGTAAGGCAGTAACCGTAACCGCCGATGCCAAGGCAAAATCCCTCGGCGCGGCAGATCCCGAACTGACCTATACGGCAGAAGGACTGGTAAGCGGCGAATCCCTGAACGGTGCACTCACCCGTGCCGCAGGTGAATCCGCAGGTACCTACAACATCGAAGCCGGTACCGTAACCGATGCCAACAACCCCAACTACACCATCACCTATGTCGGCGCAGTACTGACCATCGGCCAGAACGTAATCACCGCCGCTGACGTGAAACTGGACGGTACCCTGACCTATGACGGCAGCGTACAGACCCAGAAGATCACCGTAACCGAAGGCATCACCTTCACCGTAACCGACAATACTGCAAAGGATGCAGGCACATATATCCTGAAAGTAATTGCATCCGGCGATTACACCGGTGAAGTGGAAGTAACCTGGACCATCGCTCCTAAGGACATCACCGGTGCCACTGTCGGAACCTTCAATGCGATGACCTACACCGGATCCGCCCAGACACCCAATGCCTCCGTAACCGCAGACGGCCTGACAGTAACCGGTACATGGAGTGACGTCACCAACGTGACCGACAAGACCACCTTCACCGCAACCGGCAACTTCACAGGCACGATCGCCGATCAGACCACCGGCATGACCAAGGCCGCAGCAGCCTATACAGCACCCGAAGCGGAAGAACTGACCTTCAACGGTACCGAACAGGAACTGATCAAGGCAGGCAACACCGAAGACGGTACCATGCTGTACAGCCTGGACGAAACTACCTGGACAGAAACCCTGCCCGAGGCTATGAATGCAGGCATCTATACCGTATACTATAAGGTATCCGGAGACGAAAACCACGAAGACAGCACCGCAGAAAAGCTTGACGTAACCATAGCCAAGAGAGAACTGTCCACACCCGTGGTTCCCGTACAGAACCATCCTGCATCCACCGGAGCAGAAAACAATACTGTGGACATCGCAGCCCTCCTCCCCGCAAATGCAGGTGAAATCACCTTCGGTACACCCACAGTAACCGGTGACTTCTTCAAGCCCGGCACCACCGTTTCTGCCGAAGGTATCCTGACCTACAGCACGGAAACCGCCGAAAGCAAGAAGACCGGCACCATCACGATCCCCGTGACCATGGACAATTACGCCGACATGACCATCACCGTAACCGTGGAACTGAACGATAAGACCACAGCCGTAATCAACGTACCCGCCGTACAGAACGGTACCTACAACGGCAAGTCCCACACCGGTTATACCGGCAAACCCAGCGTGAAGGATTACACCGGTGAGTTTATCATCACCTACACCGGCCGCGGCGATACCGACTACCCGGCAACCGACAAGGCACCCGTGAACGCCGGTGAATACACCGTAACCTTCGAGATCCCCGAAACCGACCTCTACCACGCCGCAGCTGCAAGCATCGACTTCACCGTAGCCAAG
The DNA here is from genome assembly GCA_015063745.1 of Oscillospiraceae bacterium. Taxonomy (GTDB): domain Bacteria; phylum Bacillota; class Clostridia; order Oscillospirales; family CAG-272; genus UMGS1696. The sequence goes on from SVTO01000021.1 coordinate 33,569, forward strand.
GCAAAGGTAACCGTAACCGCCGATAACCAGAAAGCATATATCGGATTCCGAGTACCTGCCCTGACCTATAAGGTAAAGGGTCTGGTAGGAAAGGATACCATCAAGGTAAAACTGGCCTGCGAGGCCGATATGACCAGACTCGGCAAGTTCCCGATCACCGTAACCGTAACGGAAGTCAGCAACAACTACGAAGTGACCACAAAGAACGGTATCATGCAGGTTCTGCTGTTCTACCCCTACAACCCCATGTTCCCCGACAGAGAATATCCCATCATCGTGTCCCTCGGTAAGGGCGGCGATGCCGTGATCAGCGATCTGGAACCCAAGGAAGGCGCAATCGTTGACATCATTCCTCTCCCGTACGAAGGCAAGGAACTGGATACCATCACCGTAAAGGATCTGTGGGACCGTGACATCGAGCTTACGGATAACGAAGACGGCACCTACAGCTTCGCACAGCCCCCGCGCAAGGTTAAGGTAACCATCACCTTCAAGGATGCGGAGATCGTAGTGATCGAACCCACCTGCAAGGAAGACCATACCTGCCCCATGTTCATCTTCGATGACCTGTACAGAAGACAGTGGTACCACGACGGCATCCACTACTGCCTGGAAAACAGCCTGATGAACGGTACCGGCAGATATACCTTCGAACCCGACACCGTCACAAACCGTGCCATGATCGTTACCATTCTGTGGAGACTGGAAGGCAAGCCGGTTGTGAACTACGCCATGAGCTTCAAGGATGTACCGGCCGATGCATGGTACACCGAAGCCATCCGCTGGGCAGCAGCCGAAGGTATCGTCAACGGCTACAGCGCCGCAGAATTCGGTCCCGAAGACGAAATCACCCGCGAACAGCTGGCCACCATTCTGTACCGTTACGAACAGAACAACGGCGGCGGATTCAAGGGAATGTGGATGTTCCGCATGGATTATAGCGACATCGCGGAAGTATCCGACTGGGCATACGAAGCTATGTGCTGGATGAGTATGAATCAGGTAGTGAACGGCAAACCCGGCAATCTTCTGGATCCTCAGGGAAGTGCAACCCGTGCAGAAGCTGCCACAATGCTGTATCGCTACTGCAGCATCGATAAATAATTACAAACCAACTGTAAAGCGGTCGGGTACATCGGTACTCGGCCGCTTTTTCCGCGCCGTCGGAAACAGGTACTGAAAACCTGTCCGGGAACATATCATAAAAATATCGCACCTAAGCCACATATATCATGGTGTCCTCCGACTACGTTGCCTGCCGAAATACGCAAATTCTATTGCAATTTCAGGGAAAAGGTGATATAATTATTAAAATAGGTTAATTTTTGCCGGATAACGGTATATACGATAAATCCGAAATACCCGGAGGTATGAATGGTATTCTCATCATCTGTCTTCATGTTCATGTTTCTCCCGCTGGTGTGGCTTCTGTATACAGTCATCCCGGACCGGTACATCAAGGCAAAAAATGCAGTTCTCGGCATTTTCAGCGTAATCTTTTACGCTTTCGGTGAACCTGTATACATCGTGCTGATGCTCGGTTCCATCGTGCTCAATTATTTCGCCGCTGTTTTCATCGGAAAAGCATCCGAAAAAGGGAAGAACATCATTTGTACCGTAGCCATAGCAGCCAACCTGCTGGTGCTGGGCATTTATAAATACTCCCCGTGGATCGTCAGGGTTATCAACGACGCCTGCAGTACCGCATTCCCCGTACCGGAATTCACCATCCCCGTAGGCATTTCCTTCTATACTTTCCAGATCCTCTCCTATGTTGTGGATGTCAAGCAGGGCAAAGCAGAAATCCAGAAGAATATCTTCAACCTGCTCCTCTACATCGCCTTCTTCCCCCAGCTCATCGCCGGTCCCATCGTCCGCTACATTGATATTCAGAGCCAGATAGAAAACCGTACCGTAACCGCCGAAAAGACTGCCAACGGTATCCGCCGATTCATCAGCGGTATTGCCAAAAAGATACTCATCTCCAATACCGCCGCCGTCATCGCAGATGCTGCCTTTGCGGGAGAGGAAATCTCCACCCTGTTTGCCTGGGCAGGTGCCATTGCCTACTGTATTCAGCTGTACTTCGATTTCTCCGGATACTCCGATATGGCCATCGGCCTTGCATCCGTCTTCGGCTTCACCATCTGTGAAAACTTCAATTACCCCTATTCCGCCGTGTCCGTCCGTGATTTCTGGAAACGCTGGCATATCTCCCTGACCACATGGTTCAGAGAATACGTCTACTTCGCCCTGGGCGGCAACCGGAAGGGAAAAGCACGCACCATTCTCAACAGACTGTTTGTATTCTTCCTGACAGGCCTGTGGCACGGCGCCAATTTCACCTTTGTAGTCTGGGGCCTCTGGCATGGCTTCCTCATGATGTTCGAACAGCTTGTGCACTTCGATAAACTGACTGCCATCCGTCCTCTGCGCCCTTTGACCCGTCTGTATACACTCCTGACCGTATGCCTCGGCTTTGTGGTATTCCGCGCTCCGGACATGACCTCCGCCATGCAGTACATCAGCCGTATGTTCTCCTTTACGGGAAGCGGCGCCGACGCACTCGTCCATTTTTCACCCTATACCTGCCTGATTCTGATCTTCGGCATCCTGCTCTCGTTCCCCGTACTGCCGACATTGCGTAAGCATCTCGCCGTATCCGGAAAGACAGCCGCCGCCTTTGAAATCGCAGGTTATGTACTGGCCCTGCCCATCCTCATGCTCTGTATCATGCAGCTGGCTTCCTCCACCTTCAATCCCTTTATCTACTATAACTTCTGATAATAATCAACGGGTGAAACCATGAAAAAAGTACTGTTCAAACTGTTTACCCTGCTGTTCTTTGCCGTGTGCATCTTCTTCTCGCTGGGACTTGTCCTTCCCGGCGCATCCGACCCAACCGGAGAAGCCCCACCGGCTCTAATTACAGAAGAAGGTATAAACGACGATTTCGGTAATGTGTTCGAAGAATGGTTTTCCAAGCATTTCGCCTTCCATGACGAAGTGACCGACTTCTATGCCGATGCCCGACTGACGCTTTTCAACGAAGGCAACGATCAGGTCATTGCAGGGAAGGATAACTTCCTCTTCTTCGACGATACAACCGCAGATTATATCGGTTCCGCACCAATGACGGATGGGGAAATCACAGAAACCGCCGATGCTCTTGCTCTCCTGCACCGTCGGACCACGGAAGCCGGCGCATCCTTTCTGTTCCTGTGTGCCCCCAATAAGAATACAATCTACGGCGAATATATGCCGGAAAGATACATAAAGAATCCGAACCCCACCGATATGGACCGCCTGTTTGCGGAACTGGAAACCCGCGGCGTCCCGTACATCGACCTGCGTCCCATCCTGGCAGAAGCTAAAGAAAAGACACTTGTCTATCATAAAAGAGACACCCATTGGAATGGTGCCGGCGCAGAACTGGCGAACCGTGCCATCGCATCCCATTTCGGTCTGAATACCCCGGAATACGGCGGAACCGTAACAACAAACGATTTCGAAGGCGACCTGGACGCATTGCTGTTCCCGGGCAAAACCATGTACGATGAAAATATTACCTATAATTTCGAAGGTCTGTACGCCTATACTTCCGCCTACGCCACCCCGATGGATCTGGTCATCACGGCACGAAGCGCAGGGGAAGGCAAACTGCTTATGTTCCGCGACTCCTTCGCCAACGCCCTGATCCCGTATCTGGCCACCACCTATCGGGAGATCCGTCTGGAACGCGTAACTCCCTACCAGACAAGCCAGCTTGAGACCTACAAACCCGATTTCGTCATCGTAGAAATCGCAGAACGCAATATCCGGGAAATATCCGGTTACATTACGCCCGACGAGGGATAAAACAAACACAAACCCATATACTGAAATCATCCGACAGACCAATCTGTTTGCCGGAATACAATACAAAGCCGACGGAAACCATTTTGCCGGCTTCGGAGGTTAATCATCAATGACGCGAAAATCCTTACTCTCCTTTTTGCTTTGTGCGGTAACCCTGCTCGGTTCCTGTACCGCCCGCGCCGGAGAACAATCGGATGAATCCATAGATATTCCCGCTGAGGTATTCTACACAGACGAAGACCTCGCCGCGGATCTTGGTATATCCGTAAAATTCCCGAAAGCCAGCGGACTGGGCCTGAATGCCTCTCTTTCGGATTACCTGAACAACAATGCGGGCAGCTCCGGCAGCGACAGCAGTACCGAAGACCGCAAATTCCCCATGAAGGTTTACGATTCCATGGAAGTCTACGCATCTACCACATCTCTCAAGCCCATCCGGATCCTGTCCGACGGAGATGTCATCATGCTCCGTGAAATCGAAGGTTCCCGCTGGGCGGAAGTGTACTACAGCGATGGCCCTCTGATGGGCTATGCCAAGGACGGATTCATGCATACCATCTCCCAGGGCTCCGAGGTCTACGCCGAGCTGCCCATCGAATACGGTATGGCAAAAACGAATCAGGAAACCTACGTGTCCGCCTACTCCCATCTGGTCGACGTGCGTAAATACTTCAACGTTTACTCTTCCAACGACACGCTGTCCCAGAACGTGGATTATTCCAAGTACGACCTGATCGTATCCATGAAGCTGTCCACGGATGATACCACCATCGGCCAGCCTTTCTATAACAGCAATATCTGTATGGTCCAGTACGACCTTCTGCCGATGCTGAAGAAAGCCATCGACCTGTTCAAAAAGGACGGCTATGTTATGGTAATCTATGACGCCTACCGTCCCACCAGCGTACAGCAGAGATGGTTTGACGTGGTCAAGGTACATAAATGGGTAGCCAACCCCGCAATTGGCATGGGCGGTGTCCATGACAGAGGAACAGCCGTGGATATTTCCCTTGTGAACTTTAACGGCAAGGAACTGGAATTCCCGACACCCATGCATACTTTCACGGAGGAATCCGCCAGAAGCAGTACAACCATGACCGACACAGCACGCCGGAACATGGACTACATGCTCGGCATCATGGTAAAATGCGGATTCACCTACATCAATTCCGAATGGTGGCATTTCCAGGACGTAAACACCAAATACTACCTGCCCACCGACCACCCGATCGACACCATACCCCTCGTTCCGTCCGAACGCAATGAAGTCGGAACGATCCCGGCGAAATAAGGAGGACGGACATGAAGATCAACAGATATTTCAATGCACCGCTCCCGCTGTATCCGACGGATACGCCCGTGATCTGTGCCGGTGTCAATTTCTCCGTAAAGGATAACGGCAGACCGGTACTCCGCTTTATCATCAAGCGTGACATTTCGGTCAAAATCTCCTCTTTCACAATTGTCTACCGCTTCTCCGATCTCCCCATCGGCAGCGGTGACCCGGACAAACCCTTCTTCCGTCTTGTATGCAATAACGAAGATATCAACCTGCAGGAATTCATCGTCATCCGCGGCAATTACCGTGATGAGGAAATTCCGGCAGCCTGTACAGCCGTTGTAGCTTCCGTCACCCTGGCAACCGGGGAAGTACTGAACTACAAGCCCGACACCTTCCGTGATCCCCACTGCCATAGCGTAACAGCGGATAAATCCACGGTAGGACCGCTTCTGGACGCCTTCTTCCGTTCCCGTTCCAATGAAAAGCCACAGCCCCAGGCAACTCCCGCAAAAGGTTCCGTAAATTCCCTGATTGCCAGAGCCGCCGCCGTGCTGGACGAAGAAAACAACGGACAGGCAGCAGTATTCTTGAAAAAGAAACGCATAGGTCGTACCAAAGCGAAAGTAATCGCCGCCGCAGTCGCTGTATTCGCCATACTGCTGACAGCCGGTCTTCTGATACGGCATATGAACCGTCCCGTAGTCAGTCCCCTGGAAGCGGCCGCCGCCGATCTGCTGGCTGACGGACGGTACGGAGATGCCTATAAAACCGTACTGGATCACGGCGACAATACAATACTGCAGAGCGTATGCAGAACCGCGGCAGAGCATTACCAGCACATCAAGGATTACAAAACCGCCTACCTCTACGCCTGTGCCGCTCCCGAACCCTTCGATACCGAAATCATCAATTCCTTTATCGATATCCTGCTGAACCAGAGCCGCCAGGAAGAAGCCTACGAGTTCCTGCTGAACCTGCCCCAGTATACCGACGCCATGCAGAAGGTGTGCGCCTCTGCCGTAGATGCGTTCTTGGAGCGTGAAGATTTTGCAAAAGCCTATTTCTACGCCGCCAATGCCCCCGAGTCTCTAGAAGCCTATGTGATGCAGAAATCTTCCGGCCAGATCATGGAAAGCGGCGAACTGAACGGCGGCATACTGGACTCTCTGGGCCAGACCGACGATCCGGAAAAATTCGATGAAATGGCATCCTGGGCCGCCGAATCCCTCAGCAGCGGCGGAGCCTATACCGAAGCCGCCTCCGTGGCAAACCGTATCCACGACCCGGATAAACGTTCAGCCGCACTGGAAAGCCTCTGCACTTCCGGTATGAAAGTATACCTGGACAAGAGCGACCTGCCCGGTGCCGTCAGCCTGTTTGAAAGCTGTTCAGCCGGTATGAAGGAAGAAGCCGCAGCGGGTATTATGGTTTCCCTGAAGGATTACGCAAACTCCATCGGAAACGCCGCCGGCATCCTGTATTTCTCCAATATACTCGGAGAGGACACATCCGCCCTCACCGTAACAGCCGGAGACTACGGCATCAAGCGCGCGGGCATCGTTTGGCAGTACATGACAACCGCCCAGAAACGCGCTTATCATGCCCGACCCCTGGACATTTACAAAGAAGTATACCGTATCGAAAACGGAACCGTGGAAGGCATAACCGATGCAGTATCCGTCGCCGCCTCCGAGCATATGGCGATCGTGCTGCTGAACAACGGTACCGTAAAAGCTCTCTCCAACAACGGCAGAAACAAAATTCCCGCACTTCCTGCCGATAATGACATTGTATCCATGGACCTCGGTCAGGAACACGCCGTATTCCTCCACGCAAACGGAACGGTAACTGTCTCCGGCAATGCGGCATGGGGACAGAACGACACTTCTGCCTGGACCGACGTAACCAAAGTTGTGGCCGGCGCCTACTATACCGCAGCCCTGCGCTCTGACGGTACCGTATACGCCTGCGGCTCCAATAAAAGTGGCCAGTGCAATGTATCCGGCATTACCGGTGTCATCGACATCGCGGCCTGTGACGATACACTGATTCTGCACATGAAGGACAATACCCTGAAGCTGGTGGGCGATGTTTCCATGGGCCTGAAGGGTGCCGCAGGATTTTCTGACATCGTAAAAGTCCGTGCAGGCGGTAACACGATCCTTGCGGAAACCGAACGCGGTACCTGCGTAATGGCCCACGCAAGCTTCAATGCCAGCGCCGGTCTGGTTCTGACCTGGAAGAACATGCCCGATTTCGCCGCCGGTTTTCTGTGCGCAGCCGGAATCAACGAAAACGGCACACTCCTTATCACAGGCGACGGCAGTGCCATCGTCCATGACGGTTACGAACCCGGTATTCAATGAAAGAGAAGTGTAGGACAGAGCATTTATGAAGATTGAAAATAAAAAGCGGATAGCGCTTGTCATCTCGATTGTATGTGCAGTCGTATTTCTGCTGTCGGTCGGCGTCCTTGCGGCAACCTTTGTTTCAGCCACTACCGAAAGAATCAAAGTAGAAGTCGGAGAAACGCCGGAACCGGAAAAAATACACGACAGCGAATTCTTATCCTCCCTGTACAACGTGGAACCGTACCAGATCGATGTTTCGGAGCCAGGAGAACACCATATCGGTCTGAAATTCTTCGGTTTCCTGCCCGGCGAGGTAACGGTTGAAGTATGTGACACCACCCCGCCCGTGCTGGAACTGCAGAATGTACATACTGTAACGGGAACAGAAATCACAGCCGCAGATTTCCTGCGCAGCTGCAGTGATGCCACCGCAGTAACCGCATCATTCAACACAGCGATTACAACGGACGCGGCAGGCGAATACCCCGTGGAGATCACGGTCAGCGATGCAAAGGGAAACGCCGCCATCGGCCATACCATGCTGAAGGTATATGAAGCCGACGCCATCATCGAAGCCGAACTGAACGCGGCAGATATCGAAAACGCATTTCTGACCGCCTGTCCGGATATAACGGAAATCGACATGAGCGATATCCCCACAGGCACGGCAGGAGAATACATCCTCCGCGGCCTGTCAGAGAACACCTTGTATATCTGGCCCGTACGTGTGTCCGATACGACACCTCCCACAGTATTGACCAACGACCGCGCCATCCGTCCCGGAGAAATCCTGAATCCGGATAACTTCGTTGAGTCCGTGGAAGATGCATCCGCCTATACCGTGAGCTTCGCCCAGAGTATCGATTTCACCGTTCCCGGCCTGCATGAAATCGTACTGGTCATCGAAGATGCCTACGGCAACCGTACCGAACCGACCGTGAAGCTGCTCATCGTGGATATTCCCACGGAAATCCTGCTGGAATACGGTGTCAGCACAAGCCAGGTGGGCGCGGCACTGCTCGGCAATACGGAAGACAGGGAAATGTACGCCCTGAGTGACTGCCCGACCGAAATCGGTATCTACGACCTGACGGCATCCACACAGTACGGAAGCTATATCATCCGCCTGGAAATTTCCGACACAACTGCCCCCAACCTGATTCTGAAAGAAACCACCGTCTTTACGGGTGACTCTGTGGGACCGGAGTATTTCGTCCTTTCCGCCGAGGATGCTGCGGAAGTCATCTACCGCTTTGACGGACCCGAACCCGTATCCGACACCCCCGGTGAATATACGATTAAGATCATCGCCTCAGACCCCTCCGGCAACCAGTCCTCCGCCGAAACGGTCTATTACGTGGCAGACGATACCACACCTCCCGTAATTTACGGTGCTGTGGATAAGCAGATTCTGGTCGGTGAAACGGTATCCTTCAAAAAAGGCGTATACGCTGTGGATAACCGTGACGGCGACGTGGCCTTCAAGGTGGATTCCTCCGCCGTCAATACCACGGAAGAAGGAATCTATCCCATCACCTATACAAGCATCGATGCCGCCGGCAACGAAGCAAGCATTACGGTTTATCTGAAGGTGAAGGTAAACAATATGGATGCCGTCAACGAACTGGCGGACGGTATTCTGGCACAGATCATAACCGCCGGCATGACGGAACGTGAAAAAGCCTGGGCGATCTACAGCTGGATCACAGCAAGCCTGAAGTATTCCACCCGAACAAGCTATCTCATGGGCAACTATACGGAAGGTGCCTATTCCGGCCTGACGATCCGCAGCGGCAACTGCTATATCTACTATGCGGTATCCGGAGCACTTCTGACCCGGGCCGGCATTGAGAACATCATGATCCAGCGTGATAAACCGGACAATCCCCATTACTGGAACATGGTGAAAATCGACGGTGACTGGTATCACTTCGATACCTGCCCCCAATATTCCGGCCATAAAATGCAGTGCTTCCTGAAAACCGATAAGGAGCTTGCCGCATATAACGAATACGAAGTTGCGGATTACTACAGCTTCGACGCAACCCTGTACCCCGAAACCCCGTAAAAATACAGAAAAAGAAAAGGTGACAACAATGAAAAAGATCCTCTCCATGCTGCTTATTTCCGGTATGCTCTGCCTGATGAACGCCTGCGGCACTACTGACACCCCTGAAAACGAAACCACAGCCAATGATACCGCCGCCGTATCCGAAACCAACACAGCGGAAAACGCAGAAACCGAAGCCCCGGAAGATACCGCAGATCCCATTTACTATACCGTTGCACTGGATAACGGCCATGTGTTTGAAATGGGCGCCATCGCGGACGATACCGTAGCATCCCTCGGCGAACCCCAGTCCAAAGCGGAAGCCCCCAGCTGCGTGCACGAAGGCAATGACGTACTGTATACATACAGCGGTTTCACCCTGACCACCAGCCCCGATGCGGACGGCAATAACCGTATCCAGGAAATCGCCCTGACCTCCGATGCCGTATCCCTGACAAACGGCCTGTCCATCGGTTCCGATAAAGCAGCTGTGGAAGCGGCATTCGGTACAGATTACTCGGACGAATTCGGCGTTCTCACCTTCTCTCTGGAAGGCGCAAACGTATCCGTTGTACTGGACGCAGACGAATGTGTATCCGGTCTTGTGATCACTGCAAAATAAAACGGAAAAAGCCATCCATACCCATCAATGTCATTAACTTAAGCAAAATCCGACAACAATGGACATCCCCCGCCAATCTCGTTTGAGAATGGCGGGGGATACTTTTTGGTATCAACCAATAAACCACCAGCTATGCTGGTGGAGCCGAAAAGCTTTAGCTTCAAGTTGAAAAAGAAAACCTCCTGTAGTAAAATGGAAGTGGTTTGGCGACCGCACCCCAAATACAGGAGGA
>SVTO01000073.1 GCA_015063745.1 Oscillospiraceae bacterium
AGGGGCAGTGCAAACCACCGGCTTAGCCGGTGGTTTTGATTGGTTTATGAGAAAATGTCGGTCACGCAGGCGGGAATGGCATCTTCACGGAAAAGCATCAGCTCGATGTAGGCGTATTCTTCAGTAGGATTCTTTTTACGTACGCCGGCAAGCATGTATTCTCTGTCCCCTGCGCCGCTGAGAAGATTGAATCCGGAATAACGAATGTTGGTGGCACAGGACAGAATTTCATGTATTTCGTTCTCGTCTTCCGTATACCAGCTTCTGCCGGTACCGCGTTCCACGATCAGGAAGCCTTCGTACTTCTCTCCTGCCCAGTCGATGAAATCTTCCCCGGCATGACAGTAGTTCTCTTCCGGAACGCTGTAGTTATCGTAATGATCAAACACCAGATAATTCAGCCTGCATCCTTCGGCAATCAGATCCAACACCTCCGTCATGCCTGCATGAAGGGGCAGAGAGTAGGTGGAACCGGTTCCCGCATAGAAATGGATATTACCGATGAGGGGAGAATCTATGTCTGCCGGAACGGCTTCTTTGTAGACCTGAATCAGATTTTCCTTGAAGGTCTTTCCGTTTGCCATCATCCGGGACTGCTTGGACGTATTCTGGTCTAGATAATCAGCAGAGTATTCGATGGTGATGTCGAACACGTCGTCAGCGGCAATCCTGCTTTCCACTTCGGCTATGTAATCCTGATATGCTTGGGTAAATGCCAGATTCTCGAAATGCTTGGCGGCATCAGCGAGAGGATGGATTCTGCCGAATTTGGCGAGGGGGATTCCGAATTTGGGTTTGATGGTATAGTAAATCCGGCGGCTGTTGAAGCTGCTGGTTTCCATATAGTAGAGGGCCTGCTCAATGCTGACCGAAGGAGCGTCGTAAGATTCGGTCGCAATCTGTTCTCCGACCACTATAGCTTCGGTTTCCGCCTCGTACATATATTTCATGAAATTATCGAGGTAGCCATCGTAGTTATCCAGGAGGTATGCCTGGGTATCGTCATCAAAGTGTCCGCTGAAATAGGTATGGATTTTCTCGCGGGTTTCTTCATCGGTATTGATGATCTTATCCAGCTCTGCTACGGCATAGTCGGCATCGATGTAGGTGATATCGTTGATATTCTGCAGAGCGGGAAGGATCCTTGCGATGTCTTCCTCTTCCGTAAGGACAATTTCCTCTTCGTAACCGTTGAACTGCAGTTCGATCTCACGAATGTTGTTTGCAGAATAAAGGAAGTTGTCCAGGTGGAATATGTCAAACAGGAAAACCAGCAGGAACAGACCGGTGACTACTGTGGTAATACCAAGACCTGCGATCCCCTTGAACATACTCTTGGTGGAACGGTCGATCAGTACGTTCATCAGGATGAAGGACAGTACCAGACCGCAGATCGTACCGAATATCATCCAGGAGAATCCGCTGACGAAACCGCCGTACATCAGCAGTGCGCCGCAGACACCGGCCGTGAAGACAACCAGGTACTTTACGATCACCTTGACCTTGTTCCAGATCACGGAATTGGCCGCCATTTCGCTTCTGCGTTCTCTGTGGATCAGAATCGCTGCGGTGTAGAAGATGATGCTGGGCACAAGCAGGGACAGGATCTGGAGAACCGGATAAGCGATTTCTCCCGTCAGAAGCCCCAGTGCAACGTACAGAATCATATATGCGGGACAGATCCAACGCAGGGTGGGAAGGTCCGAGTAATATCCGGTGTTGATGGAATCCATGCTGACATTGATGCAGCCCATCAGCAGAAAATGCAGTGCGATAGGCAGGAAGGCGATCAGGCCGGCCATGCAGAAACGGAAGACTGCGGTGGCGGTCAGTGCACCTGCCAGCTGGAACAGGGTGAACACGATCAGATAACTGAAAACACCGACGATCCAGAGGCTGAAAATCATGTCGAAGCAGTTTTCCCATCTGCCGAAAGCAACCAGCATCAGGAACATGGAGCTGAAGTAGGCACAGGAGCTGCTGATCAGATAATAGCAAAAACGTGCAACGCCTTCGGTTACAAACAGGGTTTCACGGCGCATGGGCACGCTGTGGAAGCAGTTGGTGGCCTGTTTGGAATTGACGTAGCTGTTGGCCGACATACCGGAGAAAATACCCAGTATACCGCTGACCACCACATAGATTGTGCAGATAGCCTGTGCTTCATCCAAACCAGACGTATTGTAGTTCTGCCACCGCTGGGCTTCGGAAATGCTCAGAATCGTGGGGAGAACCATGGCAAGGAAGCTCAGAATCAGATACAGAACAAACTGCTGCCAGTTCGCTATAAGGTAAAATCTGAAATAACTGAGTGCGTTCTTAGGGCCTTTAGCCGATGAAATCTTTGGTAAACTCATACCCTCTTTCCTCCATTTCCGTAATGAATACTTCATCCAGTGTCAGCGGAATAAATTCGCAGAACTGGGGTCTCTGTTCGCCGATCCAGCCGCTCAGGGATTCTTCGCTGCCCCGGACGATCACAGTAAACAGGCTGCCACGTCTCGTAATGGACAGAGGCTGCAGTTCGTTCAGTTTGGCTTCCATTTCGTCGCAGCGTTCCTTGGGGAAGGAAAGCTGGATCTTGGAAATATTGGTACGTACGTCGTCCAGTTCCCTTTCAAACAGCAGTTCCCCTTTATGCAGAAGGCCGATGTGGTCCGCAATGTCTTCCACTTCCCGCAGGTTATGGGAGGCGATCACGCAGCACATATTCCGTTCCGCCACGTCGTCAATGATCAGATGCTTCACAAGCTGGCGCATAACCGGGTCCAGGCCGTCGAAGGTTTCGTCGCACAGCAGGTATTCCGGCATGCAGGACAGGCCCAGCAGTACGGACACCTGTTTCTGCATACCCTTAGAGAAGGTCTGGATCTTGCGACGTTCTTCCAGGCCGAATTTTTGTACCAGCTGCTTGTATCTTTCCATGGAATATCCCGGATACAGGCTGCGGTACAGCTCGCACATATCCGCCATATTACAGGAAGGCAGGAAGTACGGGTCGTCGGACAGGTATACGATTTTTTCCTTGATGGCGGTATTTTCAAATACGGGCTCGCCGCAGCAGTAGATCTCACCGCTGTCCGGCTTATAAATACCGCTCAGTGTACGCAACAATGTGGATTTGCCGGAACCGTTGGAACCGATCAGGCCGAATATGCTGCCGTTTTCCACAGTAACGGATACCTCATGCAGACTGCGTACCTTGCCGAAGTGCTTGGTTACGTTTTCAGTACGAATCATTCCTTTGCCTCCTTTTCTGCGGCATGTCCCATTTTCCAGGCATTGTCCGCCGCCTGCAGAAATTCCTCCTTGGTTATCCCGGTCATTTCCGCTTCTCTGGCAATACCGTTTAGCATTTCTTCGATTTTTTTGAGTTGATTCTTCCGCAGCTCGTCCGTCTCGGTCAGAACCACGCTGCCTCTGCCCGGCAAGGTCAGGATAACGCCCTGCCGTTCCAGTTCATTGTAGGCTTTCTGTATTGTGTTGGGATTGATGCCCAGATCCTTCGCCAGATTCCGTACCGACGGAAGCTTCTCGCCGGGCTTGATCTCGCCGGACAGGATCAGCTGCCGTATATTGTCTATCAACTGCTCGTACAGCTGCTTTCTGTCACGCAAATCTACGGTGATGCACTGCAAACTCCTCTCTCCCTTCTCTGTGTTAACTGTACTATTCGTGTTAGTACAGTTATATTATACAGTACACCACGGGGTATGTCAATAGTTTTTTGCAAAAAAATTTCTCTCCGGAAAAATATTTGTATATCGGCCGGAAATTGAAAAATATGTATGAATTTTCACGCCAAGTCCTTGCATATCGGGGAAAAGTATATTATAATGTATAAATGACAGAATGTTAAGGGAGGTTGAACTATGTTTTTGCTTGAAAGCACTGCGCAGGATGTACAGGGCGCCAACATGATCACCACTGTGGTAATGCTGGTTGCTATGGTTGCTATTTTCTATTTTTTCATGTACAGACCCCAGAAAAAGCAGGAAAAGGAAACCGCTTCCATGCGTGACGGTCTGCAGGTTGGTGACGAAATCACCACCATCGGCGGTATCATCGGCAAGATCGTTTCCATCAAGGACGAGACCGTTCTGATCGAAACCAGCAACGAACGCAACAAGATCCGTATTCTCAAGACTGCTGTACGCAATGTTGACGTACACGCTGAGGATGCTGACTGATCGTATTTCCGTTTCTGACCACGCATATTGAACGAGTCCTCCGAATACACTGAGGTACAACCTGTGTTTCGGAGGACTCGATCAAATGAACACTTCCCACAAAAACCGTTCTGCTTTTCAGGCGATGCTCACAGGTGCGGGAGTCGCCCAGCTGTTTACGCTTGGGATCGGATTTCTTTTTCTGCTTCTGTTCTGTGCCATTGCCTTTCACATGAAGGATCCGGACAGCGTGATTCTGCCCCTTTCCTTATGCGCATTGTATATCGGCTGTCTTGCCGGCGGATTTGCCGCAGTACGCGTTTCCGGTGATGGTATTCTTTCTGGATGTATTTCCGGAGGCGTCACCATGCTGCTTTTCCGGCTGATTGCGCTGCTGCCCTTCCCCGCGCCGGAATTTTCTCCGGTTCAAGCCGGTATATTCTTTGCCCTTATCCCCGTATTTTCCGTATGCGGTTCTATCATCGGGAAAAAGCGCAGGTCCGCTTCTCCCAGACATCGCGTGCGTCGACGTTAAACTATCTGCGGAATCTGACGGACGGTTCTGTTGATAAAGCCCATGTCCGATAAAAAACAGGAATGAAAATGTATACTTTCAAATGTAACGGTGTACGTGCCGCTGTGCACACAGGCAACGGTACTGTATTCACTTTGGATGCGCTGACCCACGATATTCTCGGTACGCTGACTCCTCCGCTGACAGATGAGCTCCCCATGGGACTGCGTTACGCTTTTGCCAAGTTTGACGGTAACGATCTGCGTAATGCCTACAAGCAGGCCCGGACGGTTTTTGAAGCCATGGAGGAAGCCGATGCAGCTTTTGACAGAGTCACCGGTGCTCATGTTTGTGCCTGCACCGACAATGCGGCGTCTGTATTCGAAGGCTTTGCCGCTAAAATGGGTGATGCTGAGTGTTTTGCGCTGACGATTCTGGCCGATGAGGCGGTATCTGCGGACAAAGTGTGTGATATGATTGAAACTGCGAAAAAGTGCATCCCCGGTGTTTCCGTAACGGTGCGCTGTCCCATAGGTTCTGCGGCAGCTGTGGACGGTGCGGACGGATATATTCTGACAGCCGGTGCCATGAGCGATTTTGACATGGCCGGATTTGCTTCCCTGCCCAAAAATGCTGTTATTTCTTTGACCTTCTCCGGCGGAGAGGATCTGAGTGCGTTTGTGAAATCCGCTTACGATGCCGGATGCCGCAAGCTGTCCCTGGTTCCTGTGGAAGGTCTGTCCGCTGCGGCAGCTATGGATATGTATGACAAGCTGTCCCGCACGCTGACACGTATGTACAGAACGGTAAAGGACTTTGTATTCCTGCCTTTCTCCTTCTGTGATATCCTGCCCGGCAGATGTATTCTTGCAGACGGCAGTGTTCCCGCTTATGCTGCAGACAGTCTCCCCGGTTATTTCGGAAACTGCGGTCTCTTCTCCCATATGGCGGAAGACATCCGTGATGCTGATGTTCTTCGGAAGCTTGCGGAATATGCGATCGTGCTGCAGAACTGAGGAAACGGAAGCGGAAGATAAACTTTCGAATTATTTCGATTTTGTTTTACATTTTTTCAAAAAAGCTATTGACATTTGCGGATGAAAGTAGTATAATATCATCGTTGACGGAATTACATCCGTCGGCGAGATATGCGGGCATGGCGGAATTGGCAGACGCGCTAGATTCAGGTTTTTACACCATTTTTGACGAGTTCCCGATATGCCGAAATATCCCGAAAAGACTGGCATTCTCAGCAGAAAAGCGGTGTGCGGTT
>SVTO01000074.1 GCA_015063745.1 Oscillospiraceae bacterium
GGGCTAGCATCTGTGCTCAAGGTTGTTTATGAAAACAACATCGCTGTGGAATACCTGTACGCCTTTGTTTCTGAGGAAGATGCCCATAAGGCTTATGTGATTCTTCGTGTAAACGATAACGACTCGGTTACAAAAACGATGATCGAAGCCGGTATCAAACTGGTTGATGATGCCGTAATCCGCGCATTCTGAACCGCATAATACCAGAAAACAGCCGGGGGACTCGTAAGGGATCTCCCGGTTTTTATGGAGGATTTTCCGTATGCACTATCCCACCGATTCTGTCTTTCCGGCCATTTTTCTGAAACGGCCTAACCGTTTTATTGCCCACTGTCTTCTGGATAACCAAGAGGTTGTTTGTCATGTAAAAAATACCGGTCGGTGCCGTGAACTGCTCCTTCCGGGGGCTGAAATATATCTCTGTAAAGCACCGCCGGAAAGCTGCAGAAAAACCGGATACGATCTGATTGCTGTACGCAAAGAAAACCGCCTCATCAATATTGACGCACAGGCGCCGAATCGCGCGGCCTATACTTTTCTCGCTAACCACTGGCAGGAGGTTCGGTCGGAAGTAACCTATGGCAGCTCCCGTGTGGATTTTCTTGTGCGGAACGGGGACCGAAAGCGTTTCGTGGAAGTAAAAGGCGTTACGCTGGAGGAAAACAGCGATGTGTTTTTTCCGGACGCACCGACGGAACGGGGTGTTAAACATCTGTATGAACTAATTTCTGCTGTCCGAGCCGGCTATGAAGCCGCGGTACTGTTTGTCATACAGATGGAAGGCGTGCGTTCCTTTTCTCCCAATGACCGGACAGATCCGGCGTTTGGACGGGCTCTTCGGGAGGCCTGCGCATCCGGAGTGGAAATTATGGCATACGACTGCATCGTTACACCGGAAAGTATGCGCCTGAAAACCCCCGTCCAAATCTGCCTGTAAAACAAAATCAGACACCAAAAGCGTGCCGCAATTTCTTTTTTCAAAGCAACGCGACACGCTGTTCATATTTTCATCAAAACCAGGAGATTGCAATGCCGAACATCATCGAAATTACAGACCTGCTGGATCCTGCATTGGATCCGTATGCCCGTCTGACGGAAAACCAACTGCGTTCACGACGTTCTCCGGACAAGGGGATCTTTATTGCCGAAAGCCAAACAGTAGTTACCCTCGCTCTGAACGCAGGATACACACCTGTATCTTTTCTGATTGAGCACAGCCAGCTTTACGGTCAGGCGGCAGATCTGGCGGACCGCACCGACGATACGCCCATATACACAGCGGACGGAAGTTTGCTGGAAAAGCTGACCGGTTTTTCTCTGTCCCGCGGCGTTCTGGCAGTGTTGCGGCGTCCTGCGCTTCCATCCGTCGAAACGGTATGTGCCGGTGCCAAACACATTGCTGTGCTGGAAAACATCATGGACGCCGCCAATGTGGGAGCAATTTTCCGAAGTGCCGCTGCACTTGGGATAGATGCTGTATTGGTCACGCCGCAGTGCAGTGATCCTCTGCTTCGCCGTGCTGCACGGGTAAGCATGGGTACTGTATTTCAAATCCCGTGGACGTATATCGGAAGCAGAACCGAGGACTGGCCGGAAACAGGGATGGAACAACTCCGTTCCCTCGGATTTCAGACAGCGTCTATGGCTCTGTGTCACGATACCGTCAGCATATCAGATCCCCGTTTGAAAGAGGCTGCCCGTCTGGCGATCCTGCTCGGAACCGAAGGAACCGGTCTTACTGAGACAACCATACGGCTTTCGGATTATACGGTGAAAATCCCAATGTTTCACGGTGTGGATTCCCTGAATGTGGCAGCAGCCAGTGCGGTAGCTTTCTGGGAGATCTGTCAGAATCATTAATGTACAGCATTACGCTTCCACAGTAATTCCGTCCGGCACGGCAAATACCGGCTCCTTTCCTTTTTCCAACTTCACTTCCATTCTGCCATAAGGGGTCGGAATCTGTACTTCTGCATACTCCAGTCCCAGAAGCGACGGACAGAAACGCACACGACGGTATCCAGGCTCCAGCAGCTCCATACCGGTAAGTGCCAGCGGAAGTGACCAGCAGGGGGTTCCGCCCCATGCATGGCTGTGGTCAAAAGAATATGTGGGTTCCGGCTTGTGGAAGCCTTCAGCCAATCCATACGGACACGTTCTGACCGGTTCCTTCCAATCTTCCAGAATCATTCTGGTATATTTTTCACGCAGTCCGTTCCGATACACTGCTTCCAGCAGAAAATGGGTAAAGTAAGGCTGTACTTCTCCCAGAGACGGATCCGTCATGATTTTTTCAATCAGTGCCCGACATCCTTCTTTATCCAGAATTCCGAAATAGGCGGCCAGTATATTCGCGTGCTTCCGATAATACCGTTTTTCCACATTCTGGGGCATATAGCAATACAGCAGGTGCTCGGGTGTGGGAGTATTCAGCCCCTCGAAAAACAAACCTTTTTCCCTGTCATACAGCAGGTCACATATGATTGGCTGTATGGCATCGGCCGCGGCATCCATCTTTGCAGCCATGGATTCCTCGCCCAGCTCCGTGTATATATGGCAGGCAGTCCGCAGTGCACCGTAATAAAACAGATTCAAGCAGGTCTGTCCCAGTGCTTTGGGCGGATGATGTGTAGAGATCCCGTCCGGTATCAGCCAATCCACGAACATATAGTCCGGGGGATTCTCGATCAGTCCGTTTTCTCCGATATAAGCAGCAAAACGTTCCATCAGAAGGATCAGTGCATCCTCACAGTCTGCCAGCAAATCCCTTTCGCCGGTAAAACGGTACACGTCCCACAGCATCTGTACCCATATCAGTGAGTATGTTGTATGGAACATACGGCCATTGTTATAACGAAGGAGTTGGGCAGTCCGACGTACATCAAAAGCGGATAAACGCTGATCTCCAAAGGTATATGCCGTCATCAGGGCTTCTATGTAATAATCCCCTGTACAAGCCAGCGGTTCACAGTGGCTTCCGCTGTCCAGGTGGAGAGTTTGACGGCAGTATCGCAGAGTATGGGAACATACCCGGAGCACTGCATTCAGCTCCGGATCCGATGTAACGGTCTTTGCCTCTTCCGTGACCGGATAGTGGGATGCCAGGAAGGTAACTGTAAGACAGGCATCGCTTTCTCCTGTATTACTCGCGGTAATCTGCAGAAATCTGGCACTGTGCAGTCTTGTACCGGTCCACCGGCCGTCACGGTGAAATCTATAGCTCTCTGTTGACCCCGTTTCGCTGGTCTCATAACACCGGATATCCGCTTCCAATATCCCTTGTGTATGGGCTGCAACGTCAAGATATCCTGTATAGATCATATCCATCGACAGAGTCATCTCTATGCTTCCGCCCGCGGGCACACATATGGCTTCGCCCCCCTCAGGAACAATTTTCACTTCCGTGCAGGAAGGAAGCGGAGAGGTCAGGCAATGCCATACATTCGGGATTCGCTGTGCCTGCACAGAATTGGCGGAAACCATGCTGCTGTCGTATCTCTGTGGCTCTGAGCCGGTTTGCAGCAGTGTCATCCGCCAGGTTTCATCGGTCAGCAGAACCGTCTTTGTGCCGTCTGCAAAACGTACATGGGCTGTCAGAAAGAAACCACCGTATGACTGTGAATACTCAAACATATGCAGGGGCATCGTACGGACAATTGCGGAAAACAGTATTCTTCCCTCTGCAAATCCCGGGAATCTCTCCGAGAGTGTCAGTTCAGTTGCATAATGCTGCGGACGTATGCGTTCATTGGATAGAAAATCGCCGCCCACGGATGCGGGTCCGGTTGCGCAGTGCTCTCCGTTCACATGAAGTCGGAAGAACGTATCTCCGCTTGTGCGTATATGAACAGAAGCAATGGGTTTGGACAAATGAAACTCTTTTTCGATTTTTACAACTGTATAGTCTGTGTCCTTTTTGCCTTGAAACACGGACTGCGCGGTTCGGATGTGTTCCGGATAGGAATCGGACGGAAACCATATCCATTGTTCTATTGGTTCAAACTGCATTTTTAACCTCTCCTTACTGGCAGATTTTTATATATATTAAAATCATTATACCACAAGAGAGTCGGGAATGCAAGCATATTCTACGCTTCCCTCGACATCGTATGAGGAATGCAGGAAGTATTTCTTTTTTCACACTGTTCTTTCTGTTGCCTTGGACTGGCAAAAAAACGCAAAAAATTTCAAAAAAGGGGTTGACAAAAATAAGTCACTGTGGTATACTATATAAGCCGTCAGGGGAACCCCTGAAAAGCGCATCTGGGTGTGGCGCAGTTGGGAGCGCGCTACCTTGGGGTGGTAGAGGCCGCAAGTTCAAGTCTTGTCACTCAGACCAGGGGATTGTATAAGTCCCACAAAAAAACGAACCAAATCGTAAGATTCTGGTTCGTTTTTTGTTTGTTTTGCCACTTTTTTAGCACCTCTACCATTTGGTGCATTCTTGGTTCATAGTTGGTGCATAGTTATTGCAAGAGCGTTGCAAGATTTTTTCTAAATAAACCGATTCATTTTGATCATGCTTCAGGCTTTTTCAACCGAATTTTTCTAAAAAACACCTGGAAATCTTGCATTGGTGTAGTGCCTTCAAAAAAATTTATTTTTCAGGAGGCTGCTATGGCTTACATCAAAGAACGAGGAAACAATAATTTTTTAGTACGGGTATCACATGGTACAATGGAAAACGGCAGAGCGTTTCAAAAATCTCGCCTTTTTCATCCTTCGAAGATCAATCTCCCTGAATCAAAACTCCGTAAGGAACTTGATGCTTTCGTAAAAGCTCTTGAAGAGGAATGCAGAAAAGAGTTTGAAAGCAAGTAGCCATCCATTACAACAGCCGATGAATGGAGCATCATTCCGCCGAAATCCAGCAGTTGACGATAAAAGTTGCCACCGGTGCACAGGTATTCGCAGTCATCCAAACTTAAATGCGGCTGCTGTTCTTTCAAGCTCTGCGGATCACTGGTAATGGTAATATCCGCATCACCAACAGTATGCGTTAAGTACGGTTCAGCCTGACTGAGCGTTCGTCCGAATGAATCCATACGAACCCGTAGCCCGGCAATTAAGTAATCATGTTCCATAAATTCCTCGATTCATTATTCCACCGAAAGCATACGATTGAGATAGCCCTCCGATTTATTCAATAGTTCCTGCATAGAGCCCTGTTCTGCCACACGACCATCTTCCAGTACGATGGCATAGTCTGCTCCGCGAATAGTAGCAAGTCTATGCGCGATAATGAGCACGGTGGATCGGTCTTTCAATGTACGGATTGTATCTCTGACAGCATTCTCGCTTTCGTAATCCAGCGCACTTGTTGCCTCGTCCAGTATGATGAGCTTGGGTTTGCCCAGCAGGACTCTTGCCAGAACAATGCGCTGACGCTGACCGCCTGAAAGACGGACACCTTTGTCACCGATAACCGTATCAAGCTTTTGTTCCAGCTTTTCAACGAAGTCCCATGCCTGTGCCTGCTTGAGTGCTTCTGCGATATCTTCTTCCGTCGCTTCCGGATGAAAACGCAGAAGATTATCGCGTACAGATGTGTTGAGAAGCATCGGTTCCTGGGGAACATAGCCGATCATTTGATGCCAGGACGTCATATTCTCTGAAGTCAGCGGCGTGCCGTCCACGGTTATTTTGCCGTTCTTTGGATAAAGAAGTCCTAACAGCAAATCAGCCGTGGTGCTTTTTCCTGCACCGCTTCGACCGACAAGAGCCGTTACAGAACCAAACGGCAGAGTAAAGCTTACATCGTGCAGTACTTCATCCCGACCGGTTTCATAAGCAAAGCTGACATTATCAAAAGTAAG
>SVTO01000022.1 GCA_015063745.1 Oscillospiraceae bacterium
TAAATTCTCCAGATTCCGTAACCGAATTCTCTTTTCCTTCTCATGAAAAAGAGAGAATCGGTTTCCAATTCTCTCTTTTCGTTGTTTTATTGGATTTTCTTTACCCCAACTATTGACATTGAGCCGTTTTGCTTGAATCAGCGAACAGTGCTTGACAGTCATGTGAATGTGTGATACAATAGTTGTATACAACAGATTTTCTGAAGGAGCGACGGGGATGGCTAAGGTTTGCAGCAAATGCGGCGTGGAATACAAAAACAGCGCGACAAGGTGCGTAATGTGCGGAACGGAGTTCCATGATGCGCATGTTTATGCCAAAAGAAAGAGATGCATTATTCTTGGGATTACCGGGGTGGTTTTGGCTGTGGTGCTTGGGGTTCTGCTGGTGCTTTCCACGGGACCGCGGGCGGCAGTCTGGCGTATTATGGAGAGTCATAAGCGGAACGATGTGGAAGCCATCGTGGAGAGCTTTCCGGATTTTCTGATGGAATCGGAAGTGCTTGATGAAAAAGCGTTTATGGTGGATGTGAAATCCTTGGCGAATTATTTCTCGAAGTTTATTTTCTCCTACAGCATCGGGCAAGCGCAGATTCCGTCTGCCAGAGAACAGGAGGAAGTGGTGGAAGTGTTCCGCTATTTCGGCGGGGATGCCTTTGATGAGGAACGGCTTGAAGAGATCAGAACCGTATGGGTCGATTATAAGGGCAACATACCCAGCTTCTGGCCATCCCGTGCCAGCCGGTTTCTCATGGTCAAATACGACGGACGATGGTGCTGGTGGCCCAGTAATGTGAACCGATGACAGCGGCTTGTCGGTTTGTGTCCGGCGATGCATGATCGGCAACAAAGGAAAACGGCTTACACATTTTTGTGCAGGCCGTTTTTTGGATATACGATTGTTTTTTACGGGAATGATCGAACGGAAAACTGCTGTCAGTCCGTGAGCATAATGGATTCAAAAGATGCCAGATCCTCTTCCGTCAGACCGGTTTCCACGAAGAATCGGCGTACCTGAGTCTGCAGATCCGCTCCGTCGGCACCATATTCACTGCGCATAAATTCCCTCAGCTTTATGAAATGGGGATAATTCCGGGATCTTTCTCCCCAGACGGAGAGGGTGGTGGCTTCATAATCCAGTACCACATCGTCTTCGGACACGCCCAGATAACCGAGAATCAGGTATGCCAGCGTTCCGGTACGGTCTGCACCTGCCCAACAATGGAAATACAGCGGGTAGATGGAGGGATCGCAGAGTTTTTTCAGAAGGGGCAGGGCTTGATCCTTGTTGCGGTCCACAAATTCGCAGTACGAATCGAGGGGAGCGGCCACACGGGTTACTCCATAAGCGGCGAGGGGCCCCGGATCGTCTGTCGGGGTCTCTTCGCGAAGGTCAAAGTCGGATTTCAGGAACAATTCCTCCGTCAGTGCCCGGATGGAATCCTCGGTCAGCGGGAAATTGTCATCAATTTCGGTACCACGGAACATTTTTCCCTGTGCGACCCGACGGCCGTTCTTGGTCTTCCAGCCGCCCAGATCGCGGATATTGGTGGCATTCAGTCCACGGACAAAGCGGGGTTGTTCATCCGCTGTGGTGAACGGGAGGTCTTCAGAAACAGCGATCACCGCACCGTTTTTGTATGCGGTCACACGGCAGATATAGGGGCAGCCGGTGAACAGATAGGGCATCAGAACGGATGTATCTTCAGAACGGAGGGCAGTAACTTTACCGTCCGGCCGGATAAACTCGGCACAGTAGGAATCCGCCCCATCTACAGCCGTCCACTGCATCCGGTGTGGTTCCGGCTGGGAACGGTCGACACCTTCGCCGTTGAGACTTTCGTATTTCAGACTCCTGTCCACAAAGGCAAGACGTTCTTCCAGGTCGGCGGCAACAAACCGTTTCTGGTTGTCTGTCTGGAAGGAAAGACAGGCATTTTTTTCGGGGAATACAATTCGGATGTTCATGGTCAGATACCTCTCTTTGTGTCGGTATGAAGGAATATACGATTTTACGATTCGAAAATTTCAGCCGATGGATGGAACAGGCCGATGTTCTGTAAATGCATTATAACATATCCGCCTTTGGATTACAAGTATATATAAAAAATGAAAAATTATTTTTGTCCGTTCCATTGCAAATACCGTTTGTATACAGTATAATAGGATTAACCTGAACTATTGAAAACACAGGATATTGCAAGGAGAGTATCGGAATACCCACTGAAGAAAATACACGCAGAGAAACCAAGAAAGGACAAAATTATGCTTAGTTACCATGATATCACGGCACTTACCGTCGGCGGCGAAGGACCGTTTGCCTTTTCATCCATCAAAGAAGCACTGGAGTATGTACAAGGACTGCGCTGTATCGGTGTTCGTCAGCCCATCGCCATTCGTCTGACAGAAGATGTGTATACGCTGAATGAGCCTATCCGTATCGACAGCAGCATCACCGATGTTACGATCGAACCGGAGGGAACCGGACGTGCTGCCATTCTCGGCGGTACGGAGATCACCGGTTTCGCATGGGATACCTACAATGGTGTAAAATGCCTTTCCGCCCCTCTTCCGGAAGTCTGTCAGACCGAAGACGGCGGCGCGGATTTTTCCGATCTGTACGTCAACGGAGAACGTGCATCCTACACCCGTTATCCGGCGGAAGGATACCTCTATCCGGAAGCGGTGGAAAATGAAGAAGGAAAGCTCGGCTCAAGTTCCGGCTGGTTCATCGCCGAAGAAGGGGACATTCGGGATTTCCGGCACATGGAGCGGGTACAGCTCAGCTTCTGTCATTACTGGGTGGATGAACATACCCCCATTGCGTCCTATGATCCGGCAACCTGTCGTGTGACCATGAAATACCGTAGCGCTTACAATATCGCCGGCGGGAAAGGGACATCCAGCGGACTGGAATACTATCTGGAAAACGTAGCGGAAATGTTCGCCAATCCCAACGAATGGTACGCAGACGAAGGAAAGCTCTACTACATCCCCCGCGATGCTTCTGTTACCCCCGAAACCATCCATGCCTATATTCCGCTCCTGTATAAACTTGTGGATGTGCGGGGAACGGCGGAACAGAAAGTAAGGAACATTCATTTCCGGAACATTGATTTTGCCGTCACCAGAGGTGAATTTGTGACTATGAGACAGGGCTCTGATGGACCTGTCGGATATGCCTGCGGCGGACAGTCTGTGGCCGGTGCGGACGGTACCGTATCCTTCCTGTATGCGGCAAACTGTTCTGTGGAGAACTGTACGTTGAAGAATTACGGTCTGCACGGCATTGTGATCGGCGGAGGCTGCCATCATATCCGGGTGGAAGGCTGTGATATGTACGACGGCGGCGCAGGCGGTGTGAAGATTAACGGCGGCATCGCAGGTACTCCGGAAAATGAGCATACCCACGATAATGTTGTGAACAACTGCACGATCCTGCATTGCGGCAGACGGTATTTTGCGGCATGCGGTATTCTGTCGATGCATTCGTATAACAATACCTTTTCCCATAATGAAATCGGCTATATGTACTACACCGGGATATCGGTCGGCTGGATATGGGGATATGCCGAAAGCATCACCCGCGACAACCGGATCACAAAGAATTACATCCACCATATCGGACAGGGTAAATTGTCCGATTTGGCTGGGGTCTATCTGCTCGGCAGCCAGCAGGGTACGGTGGTTTCGAACAATATCATCCATGATGTAAAGGCCAAGGTCTACGGCGGCTCGGCGCTGTACACGGACGAAGGTTCCTCCTTTACGATTCTGGAAAACAATATCTGCTACAACACATCCGACAATGTGTACCAGCAGCATTACGGCATGATGAACACGGTCCGCAACAATATTTTCGCTTTCTCCGACGGCCCGATGACCCGTGTAGCCCGTACGGAGCCCCATCTGTCGATCATTTTCGAAGGCAATATTTTCTGCTCCTCCGGTACACAGATGTATATTCTCAACTGGCCTCAGGTCAGCCGGAAGACCATCGCCATGCACCGCAACCTCTATTTCGACTATACGAAGGACGAGCCGGCTGTATATGATTTCGAAGGTGTAAAGCTGAATCTGGCCGAACTGCAGGAAAGAGGATTCGAGCACGATTCCATCACCGCCGATCCGCTGTTCCGTGATCCGATGAACGGGGACTTCACCCTCGCCGAAAATTCTCCTGCCATAAAGATGGGCTTCAAGCCGATCGATATTTCCGATGTGGGAGCCAAGAGATGAACGGATGGACTGGTGAAAATACCGTATCGTAAATCTTTTACAGTATAAAGAAAAGATAAAACCGCAGTTCTTGATCTGAAGGACGGTTGATTTTTCTTGACATAACGATCCAAAAAATGTATAATAGAAACATAGCCCAACGCCAAACCAACGAAGGGAAAAACAACATGATTAAAATCACATTACTCGGAGATTCCATCAGAGAACAGTATGCACCGCACGTCAGAAACCTGTTGGGAAAAGACTTTGAAATATTCGAACCGCAGGAAAACTGTCGTTTTTCCAAATATACCCTGCGTGGACTTTACGACTGGCAGGTCGATATGAGGGGCAGCCGTATTGTACACTGGAATAACGGTATGTGGGATTGCTGTGACCTGCTCGGAGAAGGACTGTTCACCCGGGAGGATGAATATGTTGTAAATATGCTCCGGATTGCCGATATTTTGTTGGAAAGATTCGGAACAGTAATTTTCGCTACCACAACAGCGGTGAAAGACAACAACGCCTTCAATGAAAACGATAATATCATCCGGTATAACGAAATAATCGTCCCCCCCCTCAGAGAAAAAGGTGTCATTATCAACGATCTGCACTCTTTGGTGGTATCGAATAAGGATGCTTATATCAGCGATGACCTCGTCCACCTGACGGAAGCGGGCGTGAAAGCCTGTGCCAAGCAGGTGGCAGATGTGATCCTGAAAGCCGCAGAGAACCTGACGGACGAAAATGCACCGTCTTTCGATTGGGATGACAAAAACAGAAAAGGGGCTCCCATTCTGTTCCGATAATATAGCTCACGGTATGTTTATACCGTGGTTGGCCGGTTTTGCCATATAGGAAAAACTCGCAGAAAACGTTTATTCATAGTATAACACAAACAGCATTGGCTCAAAGTACATTTTTTATCAAATACACGAGGCAGAATTATGCGCAAGTTACTTGTAAAGGAAATAGAATATAAAAAAGTAACCGTACATGCCGGGAATGAGGCAACAGAAAGATTTGCTGCCTCGGAATTTTTACAGTATATGGAGAAAATCGGTATCTCCGAAGGAGAGGGTCTGAATGTACGGATTTATCTGGACGAAACCATCGGCCGTGACGGATACCGTATTGCCGTGAAGGAAGACGGCAGTCTGGAAATCGCCGGCGGAAACGGACGCGGTGTGCTCTACGGCGTGTACGGATTCTTTGAAAAATATGCGGGCGTGCGTTACTTTACATCGGATCTGGAAACCCTCGGGGAAGGGGACGTGATCGTGAACGAAGATACTGCCTTCACCCCCGCTTTCGAATACCGTCAGTCCGACTACCACGTGGAAAACGAATGGAAGGTAAAGAATCACATCAACCAGGGCGCCAGCATTCCGGAAAAAATGGGCGGCTCCATCCGTTACGGTACTTTTGTACATTCCATGGAATACTTCCTTGGCGTACCACAGGAGAAGGATCCCTGCCTGTCCGATCCGGAAAATCTGAAAAAGGTGATCGCCGGTGTCCGTGACTACATTGAGAAGAACCCCAAGGTCAATATCATTTCCGTATCCCAGAACGACAACATGGACGGTTACTGCCGCTGTGAAAAGTGCACGGCCGTAAACGAAGAGGAAGGTACCCCCGCCGGTACGCTGATCCGCTTTGTCAATGCCGTAGCGGCGGACATTGCTGAGGACTACCCGAATGTTCTCATCGACACGCTTGCCTACCGTTATTCCATCGTGCCCCCGAAATACACAAAGCCCCTGCCCAATGTGTGCATCCGCCTCTGCCCCATTTCCAACTGCTTCAGCCATACGCTGGCGGACGATACCTGTGAAGTAAACCGCAAGGGCTATCAGGTGCTGAAGGACTGGAGTAAGGTGTGCGACAGACTGTATATCTGGGATTACGTGGCCAGATATGACGCTTATCTGTGTCCCTTCCCGAATTTTTACACTATCCGGGAAAATATGCGCATCTATGCCGACCATAACGTAAAGGGTATGTACCCCGAAGCTGCATGGAATTCCGAAAACTCCGGCGAATTCGGCGAACTGCGCTGCTATCTGCTGGCGAAGATGATGTGGAATCCATACATGAGCGCCAACGAATACTACACCCACATGGACGAATTCCTGGCCGCATATTACGGGGCAGGCTGGCGGTACATCCGTGCCTACATCGACTTCATGACCATGGAAGCCCAGCAGACCCATATGAAGCTGTACATTCCCAAGCTGACCATCGTATCCAGAGACAAACTGGAAGCCATGGAAGAAACCTTCGAGGACTGGTGGAACAAGGCGGAGGAAATGGCCGGCGACAGACTGAAGTACGTACAGCTGTCCAGGCTGTCCTGGCAGTACATGCGTCTGATGATGCATCCCAATGCGGAAGAAGGCAGAAAGCTCATGGAAGCGGTGGAAGGCAACAACATCGCCTGGGACGAAGGTTACAAAACCAAAGCCAAGGAAGACCGCCTGCACCTGCCTCCGGAAGAATGGATTACCGCGTAAAAACCGTTGTTTGTAAAGTTCCCACAATACTATACAGAGGAGATAACTTATGAAAAAATGGACCATTTGTATGACAGCATTAATTGTGTTGTGTGCAGTCGTTATGACTGCGTGCAACGACACCCCTGTGATTGACGAAATCCTTTCCGAAACAAAGGAAACAGAAGCAGTAACCGAAGAAACGACCGAAACTACGGAACCCGTTGACCCCACCGCAGACTTGCCGGAAACCACGGTTTACCTGATCGGCGGTTCTGTTCTGTGCGATTATCCTTACGATTTGGGTTACTTCCCCCGGTACAGCATTGCTCCTGCTTTCAGCCGCCGCCTGTATAAAAAGGCGACCGTACAGAATCTGGGCTACTTGGGTGGCACTGCGGCAAGCTTCCACAGAAATGAAAATTACACCAAGTGGACGACCGAGCTGAAAGAAGGGGATTATGTGCTTCTTATGTTCGGCTACGATGAATACATGGATGCGACCAAAGATTATACCGAATCCCGTTCTTTTGCGAATACCATCTACGAACGGTATATCCAGCCGGCCCAAGAAGTCGGGGCAGTACCTGTTCTTTGTACTCCTATAGTGAAGCTCTCCTCCGAGAACGATTATACCGGCAGTGCCGCCCATGTTCTGAAATCGGGTGATTATCCCCAGGCAATTCGGGATCTGGCAGCGGCTGTGGATGTTCCGCTGATTGATCTGACCGCTATTACCAAGGCCAAATATGAAGAACTGGGCTATGAGGAAGCGATGAAATACCATGCTGTCGAAGAAGCTATGCGGGCGGAAGACGGCGTTACCATGATTATGGATCCGGCTACTGTGGATGATTCTTTCCTGAACTTTTACGGTGCGGAATACATGGGCTATCTGCTGGCGGCGGAACTGCAGAAGTTTGAGGGTATCGGTGATTATGTGCGGAAAGACATTGCCGAGCCGTCTATGGACGAACTTACTTCCAATCCTGTCTATGTGTTGAATGATATGGAGGATGCCAAGGCCAACATTTATCTGGTCGGCGACTCCATCAGTGCCGTACACAGTTGCCAGGGATGGCAGGTTCTTTACGGTTACGGCAATGAGCTGAGATATTACATGACCGGTGATGTAAAGATTAACAACTATGCTGTATCCGGAAGCAGTTCCAGCAGCTATACTGGAACGGACTATTATTCTACCATCCTGGAAAATATAAAGGAAGGTGACTATCTGTTTATCGCCTTCGGCCACAACGATAAGACCAACGATTACCGTTTTACCGATGCGACCAAGGATTATACCGATCCTACAGCCTTCAGCTACTATCTGTACGAATATTACATCAAAGCCGCCAGAGAAAAGGGTGCGATTCCGATTCTCTTTACTCCCATAGTATACCTGCACACCGGGGACGGCGAATACACCGGTTTTTATATCCACGATGTAGAAACCGGCAATTATCCCCAGGCAATCCGTGATTTAGGAGAAACTTTCGATGTGCCTGTAGTGGATCTGACCACCATTTCCAAGGAAAGATACGAAGAACTGGGCTATGAGGGTGCGGTGAAGTACCATCCGGTTGCAGAGGCCAATTACGCAGAAGACGGTGCTACGGTGGTTCCGGACATGAGTACGCTGGATTCCTGCCACCTCAATCAGTACGGTGCCCGTTACATGGCTTACCGCATTGCCTGCGAGCTGCAGAAGATCGAGGGTATCAGCGAGTATGTTGTGGAAACTCCGGAAGAACCCACCGAAGAAGTGCTGCAACCCAATCCGTATTACGTGCTTCAGCCGGTGAACTGAGAGCGGTAAAATATTGGGATGTCAGGATGAAAATACAGTCGAAAAACTTGACAATTCCTGTCATTTGTGATAGCATAATACCATATCAAACAAACTTTTCTCGGAGGTAGAAAAAATGAGCAAGTTAAAAGCGGCAATCATCGGTACCGGTGGTATCAGCCACTCCCACATGGAAGGCTATAAGGCGCTGTCCGACATTCTGGATGTTGTAGCAGTATGTGATATCGACGGAGATAAGGCTCAGTGGTATGCGGAAAAGTACGATGTACCGAGAGTGTATACCGATTACAACGAAATGATGGCCAAGGAAGAACTGGACTGTGTAAGCGTATGTACATGGAACAGCGCACACAAAGGTGCGACCATTGCAGCGCTCCGCGGCGGTGCAAACGTAATCTGCGAAAAGCCCATGGCAATGAATGCGGAAGAAGCGGAAGAAATGAGAGCAGTTGCCAAGGAAACCGGCAAGGTACTGCAGATCGGTTTTGTACGCCGTTTCGGTTCTGATGCCGACCGTATGAACCAGCTCCGTGAATCCGGCGATCTGGGTGACATTTACTATGCCAAGGCTACCTATCTGCGCAAGGATGGCTGTCCCGGCGGCTGGTTCGGTGACAAGGCGTACTCCGGCGGCGGTCCTCTGATCGACCTGGGCGTACACGTAATCGACCTGTCTCGTTATATTGCGGGATGTCCGAAGCCTGTATCCGCATACGGTGTAACCTTCAACAATTTGGGCTGCAACCGTGCCGCTGCCAGCGAAACCGCATGGGCCGGTCCCGACAAGAAGGACGGATACGAATACACGGTAGAAGACTTTGCCACCGCGCTGATCCGTTTTGACAACGGTTTCACCATCAGTGTAGAAGCAAGCTTCAATCTGAACATTGCGAACGACTGCGGTTCCGTAGAAGTATACGGTACCAAGGCCGGTGTAAACCTGAACAACGGTGACCTGTACTCCACCATGGCAGGCAAGTACACCAAGGTAAGCACCTACGGTTACAAGGGCTTTGATTTCACTACTGATTTCAAGAAGGAAATCGCAGGCTTTGTAGCAGCGTCCCAGGGCAAGGCACCCTGCCGTGCGACTGCGGAAGACGGTGTATGGCTGATGAAGATTCTCGATGCGATCTACGAATCTGCCGCAACCGGCAAGAGTGTAGACATCACTCCTATTGCTGACTAAAAAATAAACCCGTTTTTGTATAAGAAGGCGGGTTTGGTTGTACAATCTTAGTATATAAAAATTGTATTGACAAAATTTATTCTAATGTGGTAAATTGGGGTAACCTATCAAAAGGGGAAACAATATGAAAAAAACAGCAAGAATTCTGACATTACTCCTGGCATTATTCTGCATAACATCCTGCGGGGTACCCCCCGTAGAGGAAACAGACACAACGGAAACCGCCCCGGTTTCCCAAGAGACCATACCGGCCGAACCGGTAGTGGAGGAAGATGTAAATCCCGACAATATACCGATCAACAGTATCGAAGGACTGAATGAATACATATATGTAAATTTGAATAAGTCCGAAGAAACAGCAGCGGATTATCGCATATCCTATCGCGCAATGGATGCAGCAGAATTTATCGAACTGGACAAAGAATTGATGCTGGATGAAGAAACATCCATCGGCTGCTACATTCTCGGTCTTGCCAAAGGTCAATACTGTGTGAAGATCGAAAGCGGTGAAGGAGAAAACTACGCCCGTAAAACCATCCTGGACATTGACGTAGAAAAGCAGGACCGATCCGGTTATGCACACTTCAAGAGAGAAGAAGGTGTTGGCGGATACAACAACGACGGTACTGTGAAGGATAATGCAATCATCGTGTATGTTTCCAACGAAACCAAAAACACCGTAACCTTAGAGGTTAACGGTACCACATACACTGGTCTTGTACACATTTTGCAAGCGAAGCAGAATATCGAACAGCCGATGATTATTCGTATACTGGATAAAATTGTAACCAATCAGTGGAGTGCGAAGACATTTGTTCCTCGTTTTGCAGATGACTCCAATCTCTATGAAGATCTTTTCGATAATACATTTTCTACGGAGTTCGGTGAGAACCTTGCCAATCTGCCGATAGATTTATACGACAGACGAGAAG
This sequence comes from Oscillospiraceae bacterium, assembly GCA_015063745.1. Classification (GTDB taxonomy): domain Bacteria; phylum Bacillota; class Clostridia; order Oscillospirales; family CAG-272; genus UMGS1696. Next base: position 10,645 of record SVTO01000022.1, read on the forward strand.
GAAAGTTATACCGGAACATAACCACACCGGAAGGCATAGAGGCAATCGGGACATTTGATGATATTGCTTTTACATATTTAAGCGACGGCAATGGGCAGATGTGTTATTTTGACGATGACTATACCAACACGATTGATGTTTCGGAAGCGAATGATCTTACTATAGAGGGGATTGGAACTAAAGCGGAATTCTTTCAATTTGGTATCAACTTTGTAAGTTGTAATTCTGTTGAGATACGGAATATTACTTTTTCCCAATATCCCGGCGATGCTTTGAATTGGGAGCCTTACTCCGGAAATTGTTGGATACACCATAATACGTTTAATCAAGGATACAATGCCTGGGATATTTCAATCGACCAAGACGAACATATGGGTGACGGTTCTATAGATATGAGATATACCCACAATATGACTATAGCTTATAATAAATTCGTTGAATGTGGTAAGGTTATCCTGATAAGTAATGAGAATAGGGATATAACATTACACCACAACTGGTATTATCGTTGTATCGAAAGATTACCAAGCGTGACAAATACCAACGTACACAGTTACAATAATTTGTTTGACAAACTTGGTTACTTGTGTCAAAGTGTAAGAGGAAACAGTTATTATTTCAGTGAAGCAAACTGGTTCAATCCGCTGACAACCAGAAATAAAACGCTGGACGATTATATGGAATATTACATGAGCGAGCCGTACGTAAAGTCCTATAAGGACCTGTATAAAGCCACATCCGCCTCTTTAACCGAGATTGCAACGATCACGGACGACAGAGAGCTGGTCATTGAGAATAACTGTTCACCGGACGGCGTAACGGACTATTCCACCTTCGACACCAATCCGGAATTGTTCTACTACGATGCGGAAAACAAGTGTACCGATGTGGATGTGATGCTGGATACAGCGGTAATGGACATCCCGGCCGCATTGGAATGGGTGGAAATCCACGTTGGTGCAGGAAAAAATGCAAGACTGGACATTCCCGCACAGAATTAAGTATCATCCTGTATAATCGAAAAGAGGTGGTTTAACCACCTCTTTTCGATTATACATAATGGGACAATTTTTCTGCCAGAATTCCAATCCGTTTATAGGTTATCCATTTGCAAAGCCAATCCGTAAATTTTCCGTATTTACGGTACAGCAAATTAAACATCAGATATGCGGCACGTTGATCTTTTTTCATAATATTCCTCCGTTTTTCTATAGCGGGGTGGTTTGGTTTTATTATATCACTGTTTATGGGAGAATGTCAATTTTTTTGGGGGGTCTTGCTCGTTTCTTTTTTCTCTCTACGGTTGGTACCCCCAAACCGCAGAGAAAAAAAGAAACAAGCAAGAAAAATAAAAAATAGAGGAACTTTCCCCCTGTCCCGATCGTCTTATAAACGATCAACCCAAAAACCCCCGGAGGACATATGAAAAAATCCCTGCTGTTTTCGCTCGCGGAAGGATTCCTAATGATCCTGCCGCCGCTTTTGATAAACGCTGTGCTGACAGTGCTGTTCCTGCGCGCACATACATCCGGCGCAGTCGTGTTCGGCCTGCTGAGCTGGCTCTGCTGGCTGACCGCATTGATCATCATCCTGAAAAGACACGCTGCCGGTGCTGCTCTGACACTCGGCGGATTGCTGTTCTGCTCCTGCGGATTCTACGGATTGTACCTGATGGCAAAGTATGAACTGTTCTCGTTTTCCGCCGGTGTACATGCCCTGTGTGCCCTATTCGGCGCACCGTATGGTATGACCACAGCAGGAATCATGACCTTTCTGCCCGAAGAAGGCTCCGCAGCGATTTTTTCCTGCATAGCGTACCTCTTTCTGGTGATCACCGCTTCTGTCTTTGCGGCCGTCCGGTTCGGGAAAAAGAAAAAATAATACCGGAATCCGTCCCGTGCAGGAAATAATATCCTGTAATAATAAAATCCCGGACTGAGAATACTGAAATACAGAAAACAGATTGGAAATACAATAAATATTCATAAGTTTTTCATGTTTTTCTATTGCAAAACGGAAAGAATTATGCTAATATGTATATGTAAAAATTTTTCCACCGGAGGTATCATATTATGGAAAACAAGAATGCTCTCAAGACATTTTTCATCATCATCGGTGCTATTGTAAGTATCGGTGCTATCGTAGCTGTTCTGTACACCGTGTTCAAGAAGTACTTCAAGGTTACTTTCGAATGCGATGACTGCGACTGCGGCTGCTGCGGCGATGACTGCTTCGAAGAAGATGAAGATTATGAACCCATCTGCTGCTGTGAATGTGCTGAAGAAGAAGCTGAAGAAGCTGCTGACGAAGGTGAAGAACTGGCGTTCTGATGAAACAAACGAAAAGGTGCTGCAGTTGATCCTGCGGCACTTTTTTTGTTGCGTGAACGGCAAAATACGACGGATTTCACCCAAAACCATTGCAATTACGGTGGTATTACGATATAATATATCATATAACACCCTTCTGCGAACCAGAATCCGGAGGTAGCCATGCCGCATCACGTTCTCACCTATCTGGAAGAATCCTTCCGCAAATATCCGAACCGTATCGCCCTGGCAGATGCGAAAACAAGCCTGACCTATGCCCAGGTGCATGCCTATGTCACCTCTTTCGGCAGCGGGATCCATCGCCGTATCGGCGGAGAAGGACGACCCGTGGCGGTTTGTCTGCGGCATAACGTGTACGATGTGCTGGCGTTTTTCTCCGTGGCCTACAGCGGCAACTTCTATGTCCCCGTGGACACTGCTCTGCCGGCGGACAGAATCGGTCAGATGATGGAAACCATCGCCCCGGCGGCTGTTCTGGCAGGGGAGGGAACAAGAGTACCCGATACCGTTCCCGCGGAGCTGGTATGGCGGCAGGAGGATTGGGCGTGTGATGCACCTCTCCCGGAAGCACCGTGGAAGCGTGCCAAGGATACGGATGTACTGTACGTGATCTTCACATCCGGTTCCACGGGCGTACCCAAGGGCGTTGCCGTTGCCCACCGTTCCGTAATCGATATGGCCGAGCAGTTCTGCGCTGTGTTCGGCTTCCCGGAAAATGCCGTGTTCGGCAATCAGGCACCCTTCGATTTCGATGTGTCCGTAAAGGATATCTACCTGTCCCTGAAAGTGGGCGGCCGGCTGGAAATTCTGGAGAAAAAACTCTTCTCCTTCCCGAAGCTCCTCATCGAACGGCTGAACGAACGGCAGGTGGATACCGTCATCTGGGCTGTCCCGGCGCTGAAGATCATGTCCGCTCTGGATGCCTTCGCCGCCGAAAAACCGCTGTATCTGCGGGATATTATGTTCTCCGGTGAAGTCATGCCGCCGAAAACGCTGGCTTACTGGCAGGAGAAAATCCCCGATGCCCGTTACGTAAACCTCTACGGCCCTACGGAGATAACCTGCAACTGTACCTACTATATCGTAGAAGCGGACCGTAATCCGGAAGAAAATCTGCCCATCGGTACCGCTTTTCCCAACTGCTCCGTTTTCCTGCTGGAAGGGGACGAACCTGTGGCGGAGGGAGAATCGGGCGAAATCTGCGTAGCCGGATCCTGCCTGGCGCTGGGGTATTATAATGCCCAGGAGCAGACCGACGCCGCATTCGTGCAGAATCCCCTGCGCAAATGCCTCAGAGAAACCATCTACCGCACCGGGGATATCGGCCGTGTCTGTGACGGCAAGCTGCTCTATATGGGCAGACGGGACGCGCAGATCAAGCATATGGGCCACCGGATCGAGCTGTCGGAGATTGAGCTGTGCGCCAATACTGCCGAGGGTGTATCCGTTTCGGCCTGCGTCTATGATGCGGATGTGCCGCGGATCGTGCTGTTCTATCAGGGCAGTGCGGAAGAAAAGGCGGTTTTTGCCCATCTGCGGGGAAAGCTGCCGAAATATATGCTGCCCGCCGCGGTGGAAAAACGGGAGAATTTCCCCCAGACCCGCACGGGAAAGATCGACAGAAAAGCGTTGTTTGCATCGCTTGTACATAAGGAGAACTGATATGGAAAAATTACTGGAAATACTGGAAGACTGCTGTCCCGACGTGGATTTTGCGGCGGAAAAGAACCTGATCGATAACGGGATTCTGGAATCTCTGGACATCGTTATGATCGTGAATGAGCTGGCCCAGCAGTATGATGTGCGCATCGGCGTAGAGAATCTTGTGCCGGAGAACTTCAATTCGGCAGAAGCGATTCTGGCACTGTTGGAACGTCTGCAGGGAGAAGAATAAGTGTCTGTCAATGATTTGCAGTTTCTCGGCTTTGTCCTTTTGTCCGTACTGCTGTATTATCTGATACCCGGAAAATACCGTTGGATTGTACTTTTGACCGCCAGCGGGATTTTCTATTTATCAAACGGTGTGACAGCCGCCCTGTACATGGGTGCAACGGTGATACTGACCTATACAGCCGGCCGGATACTGGACAAAATCGTGAACATAAAGCCTGCGGGGAATACGCCGGAGGAGAAAAAACGGCAGAAAACCCGCCTGAAGCATAGAAAATATGCCGTTCTTGCCATATCCCTTGTGCTGAATTTCTCCACCCTCGCCGTTCTGAAGTATTCCGGCTTTTTCGCACAGACCGTCAATGCCGCCGCCGGCTATGACCTTCTGCCCATCCCGTCCTTCCTCCTTCCCCTGGGAATATCCTTCTACATATTCCAGACCTCCGGCTATCTGATGGACGTGCAGCGAGGCAAATATCCGGCGGAACGGAATTTTGCGAAGTATACCCTGTTCGTGTGCTATTTCCCCCAGCTGGTGCAAGGACCCATCAACCGGTACGATGCCCTGCGTGCGCCTCTGTTCGACGGAAATACGCTGGACTATACCAATATTCAGGCCGGTATTTTGCGGATGATGCTGGGTATTCTGAAAAAAGCCATGATCGCCGACGTGCTTGCTCCCTTTGTGGAAACAGTGTACGCCGGATACGGAAATTATCCCGGCATTCTGTCCTTCCTTGCTGCGGCGCTGTACTGCCTCCAGCTGTACTGTGATTTCTCCGGCGGCGTGGATCTGCTGTGCGGTGTGTCCCGGCTGTTCGGCGTACCCATGGCGGAAAATTTCGAGCAGCCCTATTTCTCCACCAGCCTTGCGGATTTCTGGCGGAGATGGCATATATCCCTCGGGGAATGGATGAAGGATTATCTGTTCTATCCCCTCGCCTTTTCTCCCGCCCTTGCAAAGCTGACAAAAAAAGCCAAAGGCCGCCTGCCCGCGGAAATCGTCAAGCGCATCACCCCCTGTATCTGTACCTTCGTGGTATTTCTGGCGGTGGGTATCTGGCAGGGACCGGGCTGGGCGAATATCGCCTACGGCTTGTGGAACGGTATCTGGATGTCCCTTGGACTGCTCTGGATTCCCTTTGCCGCCAAGCATAAGGACAAGCTGCCGAAGAATACAATATTTCTCACCCTGTGGGGGATCTTCCGTACCAATCTGCTGGTCATCATCGGCCGCTACCTTTCCCATGCCCACGGTGCTTCTCTTTCCATGGCCCTCGGCATGCTGGCCCACACCGTTGTTTCTCCCGGATTTGCTGCCGTAAACAGCGGTATGCTGGCAGAACTGGGATTGGGCGCCGGAAAAATTCTGCAGGTCACGATTGCGCTGGCGGTGCTGTTCTGCATCAGCCTGGCCAAGGAAAAAGGTGTGGATCTGCGGGCATGGTTCTGCAGCAGACGATGGTATGTCCAGTTTGTTCTGCTGTTTGTGGGACTGCTGCTCATCGTACTGGGTGTATACGGCAACGATGCCTATACGCCGATTGCCTATGTTTATGAAAATATTTAACCCAAATAAAGGTGTATTATGAACGGACCCAAGTGGTTGATTCTGTTTCTCTCCGCGCTGGTACTGACCTTTCTCGTCTGGGGAGGGATCAATATACTGACCGATCCCTTCGGCGTGTTCGGAGATACTGTGCTGAACTGGGATGCCTATACCCAGACCCTGAATCCCCGTATCGGGAAAACGGAGTATCTGCAGGAGCGTTTTGACGAATTTGATTCCTACATCATCGGTTCCTCCTCCGCCGCATCCTACCTGCCGGAAACCCTGGCGGCATACGACGGCGGAAGCTGGTACAATCTGTTCCACTACGGCGCGGATATTGACTATGACAGGGAAGTGGTCCGCTGGCTGCTGGAAGAGGACGAAGTGCGGCATATCGTGCTGGTGCTCGGTCTCAGCGAAGCGGATACCCCGGCGGAAAAATCCGGCCTGACGGACAAAGCCCATTATACCGTCACCGGGGAACATCCCCTTTCCTTCTATACGGACTTTCTCTTTGCCAGCCCCAGCTTTGCGGCAGAGAAGATCCGCTCCCGCCGGCAGGATACCGAAATGCCCCAGGCTTTTGACGTGTTCATTCCGGAAAACGGAACCTATGACAAACGCCTGCGTGACAGCGAATCCATCGGATCTCTTGATGCCTATATGGCAAAAAACGGCGGGGATTTTGTGCCGTACACAGCTCCGCGTGAACTGCAGTATACCGAAGAATGTACATCCGCTGTGGCAGAGATCCGGCAGATGTGTCAGGCGGCGGGCGCTAAACTGACGGTGATTCTCTCCCCCGTATCCGATGCCCAGCTGCAGGGATATACAAACGATACTCTGAACCGGTACTTTACCTCTCTGGCGGAAGTGACGGAATACTGGAATTTCAGCATTTCCCCCATCACCGCCGATGCCCGGTATTTTTACGATACCACCCATACCCGCAATGCCGCCGCCGATATGGTGCTGGCCGGAATATTCGAAACCGATGCCTATTACCCGGATAACTTCGGCTTCCTCTGTGGGGACGGCTATGCCCCTACTGCCGAATGGCTGAAGGACGCCGCCTCTGCCGTGACCCCATCCGACTATACGGCCGATATTCCCATCCTGCTTTACCACCATCTCGACCCGGATACGGCCGAAAGCGGCACCACCCTGCACCCCGATACCTTCGCATCCCATATAAAACTCCTGTCCGACCACGGATTTGTACCCGTGTCCTTCGGTGAGATCATGGATTACGTGGAAAAAGGCACACCTCTGCCGGAAAAGCCTGTGATCATCACCTTCGACGACGGCTACCTGAGCAATTACGAATACGCTTACCCCATCCTCGCGGAATACGGCTGGCGGGCGGATATTTTCGTGATCGGCTCCTCCTTCGGACATTACGAAACCTATAAAGATACCGCCCATCCGATAACCCCCCATTTCGGTCAGACGGAAGCGGCGGAAATGCTTGCCTCCGGTGTGATCTCCCTCCATTCCCACACATGGGATATGCATCAGTGGGCACCCTACGAAACCGCCGGAGAGGTGCGGGAGACGCTTCTGCCCCTGCCCGGTGAAAAAGAGGATGACTACATCCGCGTCCTGCAGTCGGATATAGCCGCACAGAAAAAACTGTTTGCGGATGCGGGTATTCCGGAAAGCACCGTCCTTGCCTTCCCGTCGGGGAAATATACCGAACTGACGGACGCAGTGCTGAGGGGAAACGGGTACAAAGTGACCCTGACCACCGATCCCGCCCGGCGCAATATCCTGATCTGCGGCCTGCCCCAGTCCCTTTTCGATCTGGGTCGGCTGAATGTGGGGAAGGATACAACCCCCGAAATGCTCCTTGCTTATTGCCTCGGAGAATGATAAATAATCGCGGAAAATGCTTCTGTTTATTAAGAAAACCTTTCTTTATCGGGAAAAAGATTGACAAATTCCCGGAATTGTACTATAATACAAAATAGAAACTGTAAACAAAAGTGAACTGTCCCCCTTATCCGAATATATGAAGGAGAAAGACTATGAAGGATATTTTCGAAAAATGCAGACAGCGTTCCCGTGTGGATGATGCGAAAGAGAAGGGTATTTATCCCTATTTCCATGCGCTGGAAACCAGACAGGACGTGGAAGTAATTATGGAAGGCAAGCGCCGGATCATGCTCGGCTCCAATAACTATCTCGGTCTGACCACCAATCCCGAAATCATGGAAGCCGGCATCAAGGCCATCGAACAGTACGGTACAGGCTGCTCCGGTTCCCGTTTTCTGAACGGTACCCTGCAGATGCATCTGGAGCTGGAAGCGGAACTGGCGGCTTTTGTGGAAAAAGAAGCGGTTATGACCTTCTCTACCGGTTTCCAGTCCAACCTCGGTATCCTCAGCGCCATTATCGGTATCCACGATGTGGTGATCTGTGACAGAGAAAACCATGCATCCATTTATGACGGCTGCCGTCTCGGCTTCGGTAAGATGCTGATGTACAAGCACGCCGATATGGAAGACCTGGAACGCCAGCTGCAGAACGTACCGGAAAACCGTGGTTGTCTGATCGTAACCGACGGCGTGTTCTCCATGGGCGGCGACATCGCCAAGCTGCCTGAAATCTGTGCACTGGCGAAAAAGTACGGCGCAAGAGTCATGGTGGACGATGCCCATGCCCTCGGCGTAATCGGTAAGGGCGGACGCGGTACCGCAAGCCATTTCGGTCTGGAAAACGAAGTGGATATCTACATGGGTACCTTCTCCAAGTCTCTGGCATCCCTGGGCGGCTATATGGCAGCAAGCCGTGAAGTGGTGGAATACGTAAAGCACGTGTCCCGTCCCTTCATTTTCTCCGCTTCCATCACCCCCGCCTCCGCAGCCGTAGCTCTGGCAGCCCTCCGCCATCTGAAGGCGCACCCCGAACTGGTCACCAATCTGTCCGATATCAGTACCCACTTCCGCAATGCCCTGAAGGCAAAGGATGTCAAGATCATCGAAGCGGATACGCCCATCGTACCGATTTATACCTACACCGAAGAAAATACCCTCATCCGTTCCAGAATGGTTTATGATGCAGGGGTATACGTAAACCCCGTTATCACGCCCGCCTGTGCCGAAGGCGAATGCCTCCTGCGCGCAACCTGTATGGCAACCCATACCAAGGAACTGATCGACGAAGCGGCTGAGATCATCGCTGCAACGCTGGCCGCACCCATCCCCGGCTATGAAGGATAAAATTGTCCTGCTCACCGGCGGAAGCTCCGGCATCGGCAAAGCTGCCGTACAGGCACTGCTCGATAAGGGCTGTACGGTCTATTCCTGCAGCCGCCGCCCCTGTGACCTGCCCGGTGTTCACCATATTCCCGCGGACGTCACGGATACCGCATCCGTCACCGCCGCCGCGGAAACCGTCATGAGAGAACAGGGACACATCGATGTGCTCATCAACTGCGCCGGCTCCGGCATTTCCGGTGCTGTGGAATTCACGGAAGCGGATCAGGTGAAATGGCAGATGGATGTGAACTTCATGGGTACGGTAAACATGACCAAAGCCGTCCTGCCCCATATGCGTGAAGCGGGCGGAGGACGGATCGTCAACATCAGCTCCGTAGCCGCCTCTTTTCCGATCCCCTTCCAGACCTACTATTCCGCCTCCAAGGCCGCCGTCAATGCCTATACCTGCGCTCTGGCCAACGAAGTGCGCCCCTTCGGCATCACCGTAACCGCCATCCAGCCGGGGGACATCCGCACCGGATTTACCGCAGCCAGAGTCAAAACCTGCACGGGTGACGATGTGTACAACGGCAGAATCTCCCGCAGCGTGGCTGTCATGGAGAAGGATGAACAGAACGGCATGGATCCGGAGATCGCCGGCAGATGGATCGCGAAGATCGCCCTTTCCGGAAGCGGCAAACCCATCCATACCCTGGGCTTCGGCTACAAATGCCTGTGCTTCCTGCAGAAAATCCTGCCATGGTCCCTGGTCAACCGCCTGATCGGTATGATCTACGCCAAATAAATAAAACAAAGGGAAGAAAACTTCACGAAAAAGCTTTCTTCCCTTTTATCATTTCAAAAAGATATGCAAACGGACGATGCCCGCAGAAATTCTGTCTTACCGGTAGCTGCGCAGATCACGGCCGAGACGTTCGGTTACATTCAGTACAGTACCGCCCTGTGCGATGGATTCGTTGGCGAGGGCACCGATGAGAACGGAAGCTGCGCCGTCGATAACGGTGGCACGCTTGCAGAAGGGATCTTCCCCGGTGGGATTGATCAGGTCTTCGATCAGCCGTTCATCCCCGCCGCCGTGGGCATCACCGAAGGACTGCACGGGAATATCCTCGGGGGCTTCGCCGTAACGGATCACACGGATGGAGTCTCTGCCGTAGCTGATCAGATCGCCGTGACCGTCCAGCACTTCGCCGGCTTCCAGACGTCCCTTGGTGCCGGTGAACGCAATACGCCATCCTTCAAAGGGAGCGTTGGCGTTGATGGCATAGGTCATGGTCACGCCGTTTTCGTACAGCACGTTCAGACTGGCGGAATCGTAAATATCGATTTCCTTGCGGAACAGGCAGGCATCCGTTGTGTAGCCGTCGTACTTCTTGTTGGCCATGTACATACGGTCGTTGGACACGAGATCCTTGTACAGCGCACAGGTGTTGGCATGGGGACAGTTGTGGCAGTGGGTACCGGGGGTGTCGCCGCCGATTTTGCTGCGGTCCGTACCCTTTGCGCCGTAACGGTCCAGTTTTCCGAAGGCAGAAACCTTTGCCGGGTAGGAATTTACATACCAGTTGGCAAGGTCGAAATGATGAGTAGCCTTGGTCAGCAGCAGACCACCGGAATTGGCCAGTTTGCCGTGCCAGCGGCGGAAGTAACTGGTGCCGTGGCCGTTGTAGATCAGATTCCATTCAAAGGTAACATTCTCAACATCACCGATCGCACCGGACTGAAGCAGTTCCTTTACCTTCAGCTTGTAGGGCATATAGCGCATATTGAAAGTCATGGTGATATTCTTGCCCGTACGTTCTCTGGCATCCAGCAGATCCCGAACCTGATCCACCGTAATGCACATGGGCTTTTCGATAATCGCATCACAGCCGGCTTCCATAGCCTTGATGGCATATTCCGCATGGAAGCTGTCCATGGTGGTCACGATCACGGCATCGGGCTTGGCTTCGTGTATCATTTCATAAAAGGTTTCGTATACCGGAATATTGCCGCAGGAGGAAGATACCAGTCTGGAACGACCGGGATTGCAGTCGTAAATGCCGACAACTTCACACATATTGCGGTATTTTTCGGAAGTCAGATTCAGCGCATACATACCGTATCCGCGGGAAGATGCACCGACTATACAAAAACGTTTCTTTTCCATAGCATACCTCATTATTGTTTATAGGTTTGACTATATTATAGCAACACACCCACCTTTTGTCAAGAACCGTACATCGGAAATCTTCCGCCCGGTCCGTCATATTCCCATCCTGCAAAGCATAAAATTTCCCGTCCGGACGGGATGTTTTCCCCATGGCAGAAGTACAGAATGAAATTTTGAAAAAATGCAGAATTATTTTTTCGAAATATATTGACAAATTATAACATACATGGTATACTATTATGTGGTTAGAGAGTGCTAACCCTCTATTTTGCCAAGCCGGTTAGTCAAGACTAATACGGCAGAGAAAGACCTAATGAATCGCGGTGATGTTATGAATCTGAAAGACGCAGTGGAAGGAAAAGAGTATATCATCAAGGAAATCGTAACCGATGATGAAGAACTGGATGCTTTTCTGTTCTCCCTGGGCTGCTACAGCGGTGAGGCGATTACCGTTATTACCCATCGCAGAGGCGGCTGTACCGTTTCCATCAAGGACGGCAGATACAACATTGACAATCAGCTGGCGGAAGCAATCCGTGTTGAATAAATTCGGTGTAAAAACGATCGGCTGATTGTTTTTATCCCAAACAGTTAGTATATGCTAACATACAAAACGTATATTTTTTATCCGAAAAGGATACATATCAGGAGGGAAACGTATGAGAATCGCATTGGCCGGCAACCCGAACTCCGGCAAGACCACAATGTACAACGCCCTGACCGGCAGCAACGAAAAAGTCGGCAACTGGGCAGGTGTTACCGTGGACAAGAAGGAGCGTCCCATCAAGAAGACCTATTACAGCGGCAGTGAACAGCTGATCGCCGTGGACCTTCCCGGTGCATACTCCATGTCCCCCTTTACATCCGAGGAAACCATCACCAGCTCCTATGTAAAGAATGAAAACCCCGATGCGATTATCAATATTGTGGATGCCACCAACCTGAGCCGCAGCCTGTTCTTCACCACACAGCTGCTGGAACTGGGCGTACCCGTTGTGGTTGCGCTGAACAAGCATGACCTCAACAACAAGAAGGGCAATAAGATCGACGCCGCCGCCCTGTCCGAAAAGCTGGGCTGTCCCGTTGTGGATACCACCGCAACCTCCGCAGAAGGCCTGAAAGCCCTTGTGGAAGCCGCTGTCACTTCTGTCGGCAAGGACCAGAGCGCACCCTATCATCAGGCAGATATCGACCTGACCGATAAGGCGGCTGTGGTAGAAGAAGACCGCAAGCGCTTTGCTTTTGTAAATGACATTGTGAAGTCCGTTGAAAACCGCAAGGTGCTCACCAGAAACAGAAATATCGGCGACAAGATCGACGACGTGCTCACCAACAAGTGGCTGGGTATTCCGATCTTTGCTGTAGTTATGTATCTCGTATTCCAGATCTCCCAGGTTTGGGTAGGTACTCCCATCGCAGACCTGCTGGTCGGCTGGATGGAAACCTTCCAGGGATGGGTAGGCGAACTGCTGGCGGATGCATCCCCCCTGCTGTCCGCGATTGTGGTTGACGGTATCATCGGCGGTGTTGCGGCCGTAGTAGGCTTTTTGCCGCTGGTTATGGTCATGTACTTCCTCATCGCCCTGCTGGAAGACTGCGGCTATATGGCAAGAGTTGCCGTTGTACTGGACCCCATTTTCAAGAGAGTCGGCCTGTCCGGTAAGTCCGTAATTCCCTTTGTCATCACCGTCGGCTGTGCAGTACCCGGCGTTATGGCAAGCCGTACCATCCGTAACGAACGTGAACGCCGTGCCACCGCTATGCTGGCGCCCTTCATGCCCTGCGGTGCCAAGATTCCCGTAATCGCCCTGTTCGCAGGTGCATTCTTCGATGATGCCGGCTGGGTCAGCACCGTTATGTACCTCTCCGGTATTATCCTGATCTTCCTCGGCGCACTGCTGGTCAACAAGATCGCAGGCTACAAGGCAAGAAAGTCCTTCTTTATCATCGAACTGCCCGAATATAAGGCTCCCTCCCTGTGGGGTGCATTCAAGTCCATGTGCAGCCGCGGCTGGGCATACATCGTAAAGGCCGCTACCATCATCCTGCTCTGCAACATGGCAGTACAGCTGATGCAGACCTTCACCTGGCGCTTCCAGGTTGCCGAAAGCGCGGATCAGTCCATCCTGGCATCCATCGCATCTCCCTTCGCATACCTCCTGATTCCCATCGTGGGTGTTCTGTCCTGGCAGATGGCAGCTGCCGCAGTTACCGGCTTCATCGCAAAGGAAAACGTTGTCGGTACGCTCGCAGTTTGCTTCGTAGGTCTGGATAACCTCATCGACACCGAAGAACTGGCCCTCATGGAAGGCGCAGGTGCGGAAGTTGCCGGCATTATGGCAATCACCAAGGTGGCAGCTCTCGCATATCTGATGTTCAACCTGTACACACCCCCGTGCTTCGCGGCAATCGGTGCCATGAACGCGGAAATGAAGTCTGCCAAGTGGCTGTGGGGCGGCATCGGCCTCCAGCTGGCTACCGGCTACACCGTGGCTTACTTCGTATACACCATCGGTACCCTCGTAACCGGCGGCGCACTGAATATCACAGCAGCTCTGGCGGGTCTGCTTGCGGTTCTGGTTATGGCCGGTATCGTAATTGCTCTGATCTGCAATACCAATAAGAAAATGAAAGCGGAATACGCTCTGAAGAAGTAATTTATGATTGATTTTGTACTGATCGTAATCATACTCGGCATCGCCGCAGCCATCGTGTTCTACCTGTACCGGGAGAAGAAACGCGGCGTCACCTGTGTCGGCTGTCCTTATGCGAAGGCATGTGCCAAAAAGAAAGCCGGCGGGTGTAATTGCGGCAGTAACGGTAAGAAAACAAAGTAAAAGAGTAAGGGGATACAGTTTTTGAAATTGTGTCCCCTTATTTGGAATCGGAAAACAGTATGGAAAATTGTATCATTATCATCATCCTCCTTCTCGCGGCGGGAATCGGAATTTTTCAGACCGTCCGCCATTTCAGAAACCGCGGAGGCTGCTGCGGTGGCGGCGGATACAGACCGAAGGGGAAAAAACTGAAGAATATTCTGTATACGAAAACCTTCCGGGTAGAAGGGATGCACTGCGATCACTGCAAAAACCGGGTGGAAGAAGCGGTGAACGATATAAAAGGCATCGCCGGTAAGGTGAATCTGAAAAAAGGCGAACTGAGTGTATCCTATGCTGAAGAAGTGGAGGACACCCGGATTCTCGAACGCCTCGCACGGGCAGGGTATCCTGCATTCCCCGAACCGGAATCCGAAAACAAGTAAATCCCCGGCAGCCCGCATCCATAAAACCAATACGAAAACCAAATACGCCGTCCCTGTTGACAGCATAATGCCCGAACACCGACGACGTATTTTCTATCCCAAACAGTTAGTATAAACTAACTCCAAGTGAATCGAAAGGAAATATAAAAATGAGTGTAGTAATCATCGGCGGAAACGAATGTATGACCAGACAGTACGTGGACCTGTGCGGGAAATACAAATGCAAGGCGAAGGTGTACCCGAAAATGTCCAAGGGAATGCAGAACATCGGCACCCCTGATCTGCTGGTGCTGTTCACCAATACCGTATCCCATAAAATGGTGCACTGTGTCCTCAGCGATCTGGACAGCCGCACGAGAATCGCCCGTTCCCACAGCAGCTCCATGTCAGCCCTGAAGGGGATTCTGGAGGAGCATATTTCCTGATTTTCAGCCGTTCCCATACCGTATCTTTTTGGACAAATGCCCTGTTTTTACTTGTATTTTATACGGATACGTGATATAATGAAAGAAAGCGGAATCCATAAAATACAAATAATAATACAGGATTGACGATTATGAGTGAAAAGAAACTGTTAGGCGGACTGGATATCGGTACCACCGGCTGTAAGCTGTCGGTATACCGGGAAGACGGAGAATTTGTATATAATAAATACATAGAATACGAAGTATCCAGACACGGCGGTGCCCATGAAGTGGATGCGGAAATGATTTTTGCCGCTGTCTGCGAGGTCATCGGTGAGGTCTGCTCGCAATACGAAGTGTCGGCCATCGGCGTAACCTCCTTCGGGGAAACCTTTGTGGCTCTGGACAAGGACGACAACGCCCTTCTGCACGCCATGCTGTACACGGACCCCCGGGGTCTTGAAGAATGCCGGATGCTGTGCGATATGCTGGGTGAGGAACGGATCACGGAGATCTCCGGTGCAAAACCCCACGCCATGTACAGTATCGCCAAGATCATGTGGCTGAAGAACAATATGCCCGAAGTCTGGGCCAAGGTGGCCCGTATCACGCTGGTGGTGGACTATGTCATCTACCGCCTGACGGGTACGGCACAGATCGATTATTCTCTGGCGGCCCGTACGGGTGCGCTGGATATCCGGAATAAGTGCTGGAGTAAGGAAATTTTTGATGCGGCAGGAGTGGATACAGCCCTGATGTCCAAGCCCGTTCCCAGCGGAACAACGGCAGGCAGCATCAAGCCGGCGCTGGCGGAAAAGCTCGGTATTCTGGGAGAGGTAAAAATGGTCACTGTATCCCACGACCAGGTGGCATCCGCTGTAGGTGCGGGGATTCTGACGTCCGGTGAAGCCGTGGACGGTACCGGTACGGTGGAATGCATCACACCCATGTTCGACAGCATCCCGGAAAATAAGGATCTGTATAAGGACAACTACGCCGTGGTGCCCTATGTGTTCGACGGTACATACGTGTGCTACGCCTTTTCCTTCACCGGCGGTGCAACGCTGAAATGGTTCAGAGACAACTTCGCCGGCAAGTTCGAGGGCGCGGAAAATATCTACGCCGAACTGGATAAAGCCATTCCCGCCGATCCCACAGGTCTCCTGATCCTGCCCCACTTTGCGGGCGCGGCAACACCCTACATGGATAACGGCTCCCGTGCGGCCATTCTGGGTCTGACCCTGGAAACCACCGCCGAGGACATTTACAAAGCCCTGATGGAAGGCGTGACCTACGAGATCATGCTGAATCTGGAACGGCTTGCCGCAGCGGGTATCGTACCGGAACAGCTCTACGCAACGGGCGGCGGTGCCAGATCCGATGTATGGCTGCAGATCAAGGCGGACATCACGAATCGTCCCGTAACCGCCATGTGTGCCAAGGAAGTGGGCGCCGCGGGAAGCTGTATGCTGGCAGGTACGGCAACAGGCCTGTACGCCGACCTCCACGAAGCGGCAAAGGTATTCGTGAAGGAACGCATTACCTATAAGCCCGATCCGGAAAAAGCGGCACAGTACACCAGATACTATAACGCCTACCGCTCCCTGTACAATGCCGTGCGTCCCATCGTGGAAGAAGCCGGCCTGTAATCCGAAATCCAAAAAAATTCATATAGAAAGAAAGATACGATCATGTTAGTAACATTAAAAGAAATCCTGAAGCTTGCGGAAGCAAAGAAGAACGCCATCGGCTGTTTCAACGGTCCCAATCTGGCAAGTATGCGTGCGGTGATCTACGCAGCGGAAGAGCTGAACGAACCCGTTGTCCTGACCCACGCCCAGCTCCATGAAGACATGGGCCTGTGCAGAATGGACGAGGTTGCCCCCATCATGCTGTATCTGGCCGACAAGGCAAAGGTACCGGTATGCGTGCATCTGGACCACGGTACGGATCTGGATTACATCAAGCGCGGCCTGGATCTGGGCTTTACCTCCGTTATGTTCGACGGCTCCGCCATGGATTATGAAACCAATAAGGCCAACACCTGCGTGATCCGTGAGATCTCCCTCCGGTACGGCGCATCTCTGGAAGCGGAAGTAGGCTCCATGGGCGCAAGAGAACACGGCGGCGGTGAATCCCTGGTGAACGATGAAAACATCTATACCGATCCCGAAAGTGCAAAGGAATTTGCGGAAGAAACAGGCATCGATGCTCTGGCCTGCGCATTCGGCACGGTGCACGGCTTCTATATCAAGGAACCCAAGCTGGATTTTGAACGTCTGCAGAAGATCCATTCTTTGGTAAAGGTACCGCTGGTAATGCACGGCGGCTCCGGTGTCAGCGACGAAGACTACGCCAAGGTAATCGAATACGGTATCCGTAAGGTAAACTATTATACCTACATGGCCAAGGCCGGTGCTGCTGCGGTAGCTGCCATGGAACCCACCAAGTTCTATCATGACATCGAAGTAGCCGCTATGGAAGGCATGAAGAAGGACGTTATGTCCGCTATGAAGGTATTCATGAGACAGGGCAGATAAAAGAAAAAACCAAAGGACACATTCCGTGAGAAAAGTCATGGGATGTGTCCTTTCCAATGAAATCCGTTTTCCCGGCTGTCCGGATTGCCCGGGATTGCTGCCTGCGGACAATTTCAATAAAATTTTCTTTATCTCTTGACAAACAAAAGAAGTTGTTGTATAATATACAGGCAGACAACGATGAGATGGCATTGTCTGTGTACGGAGAAGTACTCAAGAGGCCGAAGAGGCGCCCCTGCTAAGGGTGTAGGTCGGGTTACCGGCGCGAGAGTTCAAATCTCTCCTTCTCCGTCAAAAATCCTCGTACAAAAGTACGGGGATTTTTACTTTTTCACTATTACCTTTTCACTCTTCACTTTTCTCTTATCTACGAGGATTTTTGGAAGGTAATAAGTAATAGTGAATAGTGAAGAAGTAAAATACGCCAACGGCACAATATCACTAAAATCTCCGTCAAGGTGGATTTGAATGACCTAAACCATATTGCGCTTGCTTAATGTAAGGCTTTATGCTATAATGAAAAAAAGGCGGTGGTTTTATGAAACTTGGAATATTTACTGATTCGCACTATTCATCTCAAAAGGTTACCTGTGGCAATCGTTATAACAATAAATCATTAGAAAAAATCAAGACGGCGTATGCTTATTTTGAGTCGCAAAAATGTGATTTGGTTGTTTGCTTGGGCGATTTAGTAGATAAAGAAGCTTCTCACAAAAAAGAGGTGGAAAATCTTAAAAAGGTTGCAAATATTATAAGTAAAAGTTTAATTAAAACAATTTGCTTAATGGGTAATCATGATGCTTTTGCCTTTACCGAGGCCGAGTTCTATGAGATTTTAAGTGATTGTAAGCCCGAAAACGTGAAAACGGAAGAAAAAACTTTATTGTTTTTGGATGCTTGTTATTTTAAAAACGGAAATCACTATTTGCCCGGAGATACTGATTGGACGGATACCTTTTATCCGCAAGTAGAAGCTCTAAAAGAACAGATCGATGAAGCAATCGGTGACGTTTATGTTTTTCTCCATCAGAATATTGATCCTAATATACGTGAAGACCACAGGCTATATAATTCTGTAGAAATAAATGATCTATTACATGAAAGCGGAAAGGTAAAAGCGGTATACCAAGGGCATTACCATCCCGGGGCGGAAAGTAAGCACGGTGATATTGAATATTTTTCATTTCCTGCTATGTGCGAAAACGAAAATGCTTATTATATATTGAATATTTGATAACGGCATCTAAACGGTTCGGAACAGCCAAGGGGCTGTCGCTGGCATTCCTCGATGTGACAGTAGCAAAACAATAAATACAAACCAAACAAAACACCCCAACGGAGGTACACATGAGTATTTCTATCCATAATAAAAAAGTGAATATTACCATTGACCGAGCAAGCGGGCAGTTCCTCTCCCTTGCACAGGGTGATGTTTCCTACGGTTTTGCGGACAAAGGCTTCTCTCTGATCGCCGACGGTGCGCTCTATTTTGAGAACGCCTCTGCTGAATCCATGGCGTTCACCAAAAACGGCGTAGAATTCCTCTACCGCGACGGCGACTACACAGCAAAGCTCCGCTATATCCTCCCCGAAAACGGCGCATTCGTGGAACGGGAGCTTGCTTTCCGCAAGAACAAGGGCGGATGGAATGCGGACAGGATCGTCTGCGATAACTTCCGTCTCACCGAGGCGGCTGATGAAATTCTGTTCCACGACGACCAGTCCCCCTGGCACGTCCCCACCAACTATTTCATCCGTTACGCTGACGGCGGTCTGTACTGCGGGCTGGAATACCCCTACTGGAACACCGAAACCGACGGCAACACCTCTGTTACTCTCGGCTTCTCCCCCAATTATGCCGTTTCGTGCGGCGAATGGTTCGTTGCGGAAAAGACATTCCTCGGTGCATACCGCAACGAAGGCATTACCAGAACCTCACACGGTCCCTATCCCGGCTCCATCAAGGTAACGAAGCATTACCCCGATATTTACATGAACGGAGGTATCCTCCAGCATTTTGTTGACCACAAGATGCCGGAAGATGCGGGCTTCCCCCTCGAAACACTCGACTGGGGCGAAATCTGGGCAATGCAGGAGTTCTTCACTCACTATCTTCCCCGTATGCCTCTGCCCGAAAACAACTGGTATATATGGCAAAACGGCTGGTGGGCAGGGCTCTTCTCTCCAGATATTAACGCCATTGAGCCTTTGGTTCGTGCAGGTGTAACCGATCTGATGACCGCAGCAATCTATTACGGTCATGACAACCATCCCACCACAGAACCCAAATACATTCGTGATATGCGAATCGAGCCTCTTGGCTTCCCCATCTACAAGCACGAGCACCTGGGCATCGAAGCCAGCACCAACGATATGCACAGCTATGTGGAA
Organism: Oscillospiraceae bacterium; assembly: GCA_015063745.1. Lineage (GTDB taxonomy): Bacteria > Bacillota > Clostridia > Oscillospirales > CAG-272 > UMGS1696. Next base: position 30,387 of record SVTO01000022.1, read on the forward strand.
AAAGGCGAGACAGACGAGATCATCGGCTACTCCGACACCTTTGAGGCCCCCCGTCCGTATGATGAGTTTATTCGTCAAGCCAAGGAACAAGGCATCTATATAAGCAGCTTCTGCACGCCCAACATGGTATATGCAGATCGCCCCCAATGGGCAGCAATCCACGAGGACAGAAAGCCTCACGAATATTTCAATACCCGACTCGGCTGTGCTGCCTGCGATGAGTACATGGACTTCCACTTTGAGGCTACCACCCGTGTTCTTGACCGCTACAACGCCCGCTTCTGGGCATTTGATGGACGCTGGATCAACTTCCGTGAATTCTCCGGCTATCATTTCGGTTCCGTGGGCGAAGAACAATGCTATTCTCCCGATCACGGACATCCTGTTGGAGATAAGAATTACAAGGAATGGAAGAACATCGAAAAGTTCAAGAAGAGACTCCGCACCCGTTACCCAAACCTCTGCATGGAACAGTATTACGGTCTGAAGCGAGGCGGAATCTGGTCGCTCTCCAACTTCAACGCAGACGAAAACTACTATGAAATGGGTACCGTTGCCAACAACCGCCTCCAGACATGGCACAACGAAAACGACCGTTTCCGTCCCACCTATATGAACTACGCCTCCATCTTCGGCGATAATCCTCATGAGTTTGAGGTGAGCCTGATTTCCGCCATCAGCACCTCCTACTACGTTCAGCTTTCACGCGGCTACAATGCCCTGCGCGACTATCCCGAGTGTGCGGACATTCTTAAGCGGTGGAGAACCTTTGCAAGCGAAAATCTTCCCTACCTGAAGGCACGCCGCACCCTCTTCGGAGAACCCGGTCAGTATGCCGTAGACGGAAGCGCTCACATCCTTGATGACAAAGGCTACATCTTCCTGTTCACAGCTCCCGGAAGCTACGCAGGAGGCAATATCCCCATGATTCGCTGGATTGGCCTTGCCGAAAAGGAAAACGCCAAGTACCGCATCCGTGTTGTTGCCGCTGTAAACGAAAAGGGCGAACCGGCAAAGTTCACCCTTGCAAACGACGTACTCTCCTACGGTGATACCCTGTCCTTCCGCATGTCTCCCGACACCGCGGTAATCCTCAAGGTTGAGCCTACAGAAGCGGATGTCAAATCGCCCCAGTCCCTCTCCTTTAACCCCGAAGAAGAGATTGTAGACGCATTCTGAACATCCGAACCCGAAAATAAACAAGGGTCTGTCGCACTAACAAGCCCCTGTTTTTTATCTCCCAAAAAACCGCCAAAAACCGCATTTCCGCATATTGGGATTGCGGTTTTTCGTTTTCTGTGGTATAATAACAGAAATCCCGGATCATACGATTGCAGGAGGTTCTATGAAAATCAGAAGCAAAAACAAATCCTACGAAACCGTAATGTCCCTGCCGAAAGGGAAGGAGTATAAACCCAAAAAACCGGATGTGTTCTTCCGTACCCTTCTGCGGGTTGTCTCCCTGCCGGATCTGCTGGCGGTGCGGTTCCGGGCGAAATATATCGATATGGATAAACTGGGGAAAAAGGAACCCTGCCTGGTGCTGATGAACCATTCCAGCTTCATTGATCTGGAAATCGCCGCCAGCGCACTGTATCCCCGTCCCCTGAACATCATCTGCACCACCGACGCTTTCGTGGGCAAGAACTGGCTGATGCGTCAGCTGGGCTGTATTCCCACCCGCAAATTCTGCAGCGACCCCGCCCTTGTACGGAATATGCAGTACGCACTCCACACATTGGGCAGCTCCGTCCTGATGTTCCCGGAAGCGGGCTATACTTTTGACGGAACATCCACAACGCTGCCGGATTATCTGGGGCAGTGCATCAAAATGCTGGGCGTGCCCGTGGTCATGATCCGTACCTACGGCGCTTTCGCCAGAGATCCGCTGTACAACAACCTGCAGAAACGCAGAGTACGCGTGTCGGCGGATGTGCGGTATCTGCTGTCCCCCGATGAGATCGCCGAAAAATCCGCGGAGGAACTGAACGGGATCGTATCCGAGCAGTTTGTCTTTGACAATTTCCGGTGGCAGCAGGAAAACCGTGTTGCCGTAAAAGCCCCGTTCCGTGCAGATTTCCTCAACCGTGTGCTGTACAAATGTCCGCATTGTCTGACGGAAGGAAAAATGGAGGGCAAAGGAACATCCCTGACCTGCCGTCAATGCGGGAAAGTCTGGGAATTGGACGAATTCGGCAGCCTCCATACGGCGGAAGGGGAAGTGTATTTCTCCCATATTCCGGACTGGTTTGCCTGGGAGAGGGAATGTGTACGGCAGGAAATCGAGGCGGGAACGTACCGACTGGATGTACCGGTGAAGATTTCCATGCTGGTGGACAGCAAATGCCTCTACCATGTGGGCGAAGGACGGCTGGTCCACTCGGAGGAAGGCTTTGTGCTGACCGGATGTGACGGCACGCTGGAATACCGTCAGAAGCCCACGTCATCCTACAGCCTGAACGCGGATTACTACTGGTACGAGCTGGGGGATGTGATTTCCATCGGCGACCACAGAGGACTGTATTATTGCTTCCCGCAGACGGAAGGTGATATTGTCGCCAAAACCAGACTGGCCACGGAGGAGATCTGGAAAATTGCCAGAGCGAAAATGCGGGCCAGAAGAGAAAATCGGAAATAATAAATTTGCAGAGGGAAGGAAGCCTTTCGGTTCGGGTTTCCTTCCCCCTTTGTTTTCTCACGCAGGAGTACTACAAACACAAAACAAAAAATTAACAAATTTCGACTCCGTCAACATCGTCTCCGCTATTGCATAATTTTCGCGGAACTGATATAATAATAAATGAAAATGCATCATCCGGTCCCATTTGATCGTAAACGGAGTAAAAATTGAAAAAAAGCACAAAACGCAGAGTCAAAAAGAGCCTGTCGATCCGTGCCGCCGCGCTGACGATACTGATCGTAATGCTGGGCGCCTTTGGAGGGGGCGTGTATGTGTTCAGGGAATTCATCTTCATCCAGCATCCGGGTGAAGAAGCGGATTCCGCCGCATACGTGATCCCCACCGCACAGGCTGTCCGGGAACTGCCCAACCTGACCTGCCAGAAGCATCGGGAATTACCCGATCATACAGAAGAACCCCATACCATAACGGAAACCTACGGCTATACCCTGATTCCCCGCACCATGTCCGACAGCATCACGGAAGCGGAGAAGCTGCTCAGTGCCTATGATGTTCCCTATACCGTTGAATACGCGCTGGCGGCATACCCGGAAGGGGATGTCCTGTGGGTGGAATACGCCGGCTTTTCGGACAGCAACGGTTATTATGTGAATCCTGCTGTGGAAGTGACCCTGTGCGTCAGCGGCAACAAGCCTTCCCAGACCCCTTATAACGGCAAAAACCGTGTATACCTGACCTTCGACGACGGCCCCTCCGCCTATACCCCGGAAATTCTGGATGTACTGGACTACTACGGTATCAAGGCCGCCTTTTTCACCATGGGCAAATCCATAGAAAAGTACCCGGAGATCGCCGAAGAAATCGTGGAACGGGGGCATATTCTGGCCTGTCATACCATGACCCATGAGTACGAATATATCTATGATTCCGTGGAAAACATGATCAGCGAAACCAGATTGTGGGAAGGACAGCTGGAAAAACTGGGCCTGCTGGACGACGTGGCGGGAAACTTATATTTCCGTTTCCCCGGCGGCACGGTGAATAAGTACACGACCCCTGCGGAAAGGGAAGATATGATCGCCGCCGTACGGGACCGCGGATACCGTGTGTTTGACTGGAACGTGGTCACCAACGACAGCCTTTTGTCCATCCGTCCCGAGGATACCGACAGCCATACCTATATGCGGGAGCAGTTTTTTGAATCCCTTGCCCTGCGCGCATCCGCACCGGATAAGATCGTGCTGATGCATGACCCGATCAGAGAAACATCCGAAATGCTGCCCTGGCTGATCCGCTATCTGCTGGGGAACGGCTACTGCTTCGGCACACTGGATCAGATGGATCACGACTATTTAATGGGTTAATCCCCCGGAGAAGAAATATGTACCCGATCGCACCACCGCTTTTAGGCTGGTTTTATGCCAACCGCCGCACTCTGCCGTTCAGAGAAGATCCCACGCCCTATCATATCTGGGTCAGCGAGATCATGCTCCAGCAAACCAGAATGACGGCGGTTTTACCGTACTACGAAAGATTCATGAAAGCCCTTCCCGATATCCCCGCCCTTGCCGCCTGCCCCACGGAAACCTTACATAAACTGTGGGAAGGCCTGGGCTACTACAGCCGCGTGAACAATCTGCAGAAGGCGGCGCAGGTGGTCTGTGAAAAATTCGGCGGAGAACTGCCGGGAGATTATGAAACCCTTCTGACCCTGCCCGGCATCGGACCCTATACCGCCGGTGCCATCGCATCCATCAGCTTCGGCCTGCCCTGTCCCGCCGTGGACGGCAATGTGCTGAGAGTGTTCTCCCGCCTGTACTGTGACGAAGGAGACATCACCGACCCGGAGGTGAAAAAACGCTGTACCGAACGGGTCATGGCCCATCAGCCGCCGGACAGCCCCGGAGATTTCAACCAGGCATTGATGGAATTCGGCGCCCTTGTCTGCACACCCCGTTCCCCTGACTGCGCCCATTGTCCCCTGCGGGAAATCTGCGAGGGTGCGGCGGCCGGATGCGCGGAGGAGCTGCCGAAAAAAGCACCGAAAAAGGAACGGAAAACACAAAAAGTCACCGTTGCCGTTGTGCGCGGTCCTCTGGGAGTTCTGCTGGAAAAACGTCCGGAAAAGGGACTGCTGGCGGGACTGTGGCAGCCGTATATGAAAGAGGAAGACTGTACGGAGGCGGAAATGCTCACCTCCCTTGCCACTCTCGGCATCCGCTGCCGTAAAACCGGCGACCTCAAGCCTGCCAGACATCTGTTTACCCATATCGAATGGCAGCTGTCCGGCTGGATGCTGGAAACGGACGACGCCCCGGATCTGCCGGAGAACATGACATGGGCAAAGGAAACCGACGGGGATATGTACACCCTGCCGTCCGCATTCGGCGCATACCGTACACTGATTCTGCCGTAGATTGAAGGAATTTTATATGTATCACATTCTGAAAAAAATCTCTCCCGGGCAGCTGATCGCCTTCGGATTCGGGCTGGTCATATGCATCGGCACGGTCTTATTGTCCCTGCCCGTCGCCCAAAAACCGGAAGTGACCACCGATTTTATGGATAATTTGTTCACCGCAGCCAGTGCCGTGTGCGTTACGGGACTTCTGACGGTGGATTTAGGCAGTACCTATTCGCTGTTCGGCCAGATCGTGGTCGCGGTACTGATCCAGATCGGCGGACTGGGGATCACGTCCCTCGGTGTGGGTATTATCGCCCTGTCCGGCGGTCGTGTGAACTTCAGAGAACGTATCTTACTCAAGGAAGCCTTGAACTATCCCACCCTGAAAGACATCCTGCCCCTGATCCGCTCGGTGCTTCTTGTTACCTTCGGCATTGAGTTTGCCGGTGCGGTGCTGTCGTTTCTGATATTCCTGCGCTATTATCCCGTCTCCCGCGCCCTGGGAACTGCTGTTTTCCATTCCATAGCGGCGTTCAACAATGCAGGTCTGGATATCTTCGGCCTCGGTTCCAGCATGGTTTCCTATGCGGACGATGTTGCGCTGAATCTGCTTACCTGCGCTCTGATCATCCTGGGTGGTACGGGATTTTTCGTCATCATGGAGGTATGCCGTAAACACAGCTTCCGCCGGTTTTCCCTGCATACCAAAGTGGTACTGACCATGACCGGGATACTGCTTGTGGTGGGAACATTGCTCATCAAGCTGACAGAAGGCGGGAATATCGGCTGGCTGGATGCCTTTTTCGCCAGCGTAACCGCCAGAACCGCCGGATTTGCCACCGTACCCTTTGCGCAGTTCAGTCATGCGGGGCTTCTTGTTATGATGGTACTGATGTTCATCGGTGCCTCTCCCGGCTCCACGGGCGGCGGTATGAAGACCACAACCTTCTTCGTGCTGTTCCGTTCCCTGCTCAGCGCTTCCACCAACCATCCCCCGGAAGCCTTCCGCAGACGGATCCCGGAAGAATCCCTGCACCGGGCGCTGGTGATCATCTCCCTCGGCATGATCGTCGTGATCACGGTAACGGGACTGGTCAGTATGCTGGAACCGGATCTGGCACCGGAAGATATTGCCTTTGAAGTGGTGTCCGCCGTCGGTACGGTAGGGCTTACCACGGGCATCACGCCCCATTTGTCCCACGCATCCCAGTTTGTGCTGGTGATTACCATGTTTATCGGCCGTCTCGGACCCATGTCGGTAGCCTCCCTGTGGGTACGGGAACCGGATACGGATATATCCCTGCCGGAAGAAAACCTGCCCATCGGATGATGTATATAGATGTATATATAAATTGTATGGAGAAGAATTATGGCACGTAAGAAAAAGAGAAACAATGAGCTTTACGGTATCATCGGTCTGGGCCGGTTCGGTACGGCGCTGGCACAGGCATTGGCGGAAAACGGCCGGGAAGTGATGGTCGTGGACAGAGATCAGACCAAGATCAATCTGGCCGCCGCCTACACGAACAACGCCTACCGCATCGATGAGCTGACCAGAGAAAAACTGGAATCCATCGGGATGCAGAACTGTGACGTGGTCATCATCTGCATCGGCGAAAAGGTGGATACCAGCATCCTGACCACCCTGACCGTGCTCCGCATGGGCGTAAAACGGGTTATCGCCAAGGCCCAGAGCGAGGAACACGGGGAAGTCCTGACCACCCTCGGTGCAGAAGTCGTGTATCCGGAAAAGGATATGGCGATCCGTCTGGCCAACAAAATCATCGCCCCGAATGTACTGGAATACATCTCCCTCAGCGACGAAGTGGACATCATGGAAATCGCCCTGACGAACAAGGTCAGAAATAAAACCGTATTGGAAGTCAACCTTCGCGGAAATTTCGGTCTGAACATCATTGCCGTCAAGCACAACGGGGCACTGACCACCGAAATCACCCCCTCCACCCGTTTCTCCGAAGGCGATACCGTGACCGTAATCGGCAGAACGGAACAGATCCACAGATTTGAGACATACCTGCAGGTGTGATCGCGACATACACAAAAGCTCCCTTTTCGCATGGACGGAAGGGGAGTTTTTCTGTGTGGCTTTCATTAAAACATACAAAAATAATAGGAGAAAAAATGCAGTAAATCGTATCCTGTGACAATCTTGGAGAATCCTTGCAAAACCTCTTGACACATACTTCGGTTTGTGCTATCATGATGATAGAAAAGTATTACCATCCCAATGTGCAGAATGGAGAAACATATATGAAATACTACGATTATATCCTGTCCGGCGCCCATAAGGAATACCGCAAGGCCGTTCCCGAAACCCTTGCCGAAGCCTATGCCGCCGAAAAGCTTTCCCCCATCGAAAGAATCACCCGCCGTTTTGAATACCTCTGCTCTCTGCAGGAACCCCATATCCTGCCGGAACAGCAGATCGTTTTCATGCGCACCACCGCCAATTCCCCCGCCATCTTCACCGACGCGGAATGGGAAGAAATCGGCAAGGAGCATTTCATCCACGAGCTGGGCTTCATGTCCAACGTAACACCCGATTACGGCCGCATTCTGTCCAAGGGTCTTCTGGCCCTGCGTGAAGAAGCGGACGAATACGGTAAGCGTGAAATCGACGCCCTGATCGCCCTGTCCGACAAATATGCCGCAGAAGCGAAGAAGGTTGGCCGGGACGATGTTGCCGAAGTGCTGGCGGTCGTACCCCGTTACCCCGCAAAGAATTTCAGACAGGCGCTGCAGTTCTTCCGTATCCTGCACTACGCCCTGTGGCTGGAAGGTACCTATCACGTAACCTGCGGCCGTTTTGACTGCTATATGTACCCCTATTTCGCCATGGACGGTGACCAATACACCGACGATGAGCTGGTGCTCCTGCTGAGAGACTTCTTCCTTTCCTTCAATGTGGACTCCGATATGTATCCCGGCGTACAGCAGGGTGACAACGGTCAGTCCATGGTGCTGGGCGGTGTGGATGAAAAGGGCAATGACCGCTTCACCCGTCTGTCCGAGCTGTGCCTGCTGGCTTCCGCCGGAAACAAGCTGATCGACCCCAAGATCAATATGCGTGTGTCCAAGGATACTCCCATGGATTATTTCGTAAAGGGCAGCCGCCTGACCGCTGTGGGCATGGGCTTCCCCCAGTATTCCAACGACGACATCGTAATTCCCGCCCTGGAAAAGCTGGGATACAGCCACGAAGATGCTGCCAACTACGGTGTTGCGGCCTGCTGGGAATTCATCGTACCGGGCAGAGGCTGTGACGTGGCCAATATCGCCGCGCTGTCCTTCCCGAAGATCGTGGATGAAGTCCTGCACGACGGCTTTGCATCCGTGACCGACAAGGATGCCCTGAAGGCACTGGTTACCGCACGTATTAACGAAACCTGCGATAAGATCACCGCATCCGTAAAGGATCTGTGGTTCATTCCCGCCCCCTTCCTGTCCTTCTTCTTCGACACTCCCTCCGGCAACATCGCCGATGGATCCGTATACAACAACTTCGGCGTACACGGCACCGGTCTTTCCACCGCCGCAGACTCCCTTGCCGCAATGGAAACCTACGTGCTGAACGAAAAGCGCTTTACCGCCGAAGAACTGATCGCCGCTGTGGACTCCAACTTTGCGGAACAGGGTGAAATTCTGCCCGTTCTCCGCAACGAAGCACCCAAGATGGGCTGTGAAAACGGTGAGATCGCCGACGAATGGGGCGTATTCCTGCTGGCAGCCTTCTCCAAGGCTCTGGAAGGAAAGAAGAACTGCCGCGGCGGTATCTGGCGTGCCGGCACCGGTTCTGCCATGTACTACCTGTGGCACGCAGCGGAAATCGGCGCATCCCCCGACGGACGCCGCAAGGACGAACCCTTCGGAACCAACTATTCTCCCTCCCTGTTTGCCCGCACCGCCGGTCCCGTATCCGTAATCCGCAGCTTCACCAAGCCCGCGCTGATCAACAACTGCAACGGCGGTCCGCTGACCTTGGAATTTGACTCTTCCGTATTCAACGCAGAGGATTCCGCAGAAAAACTGGCGGCACTTGTAAAATACTACATCAACCTGGGCGGCCACCAGCTGCAGCTCAACTCCATTTCCAAGGAGACTCTGCTGGATGCCCAGATCCATCCCGAACTGTACCAGCGTCTGATCGTACGTATATGGGGCTGGAGTGCCTACTTCGTAGAACTGGATAAGCCCTATCAGGATCACGTAATCGCCCGTCACGAATATGCGCTGAGCTGACATGAAGGGAATCATATTCGACATAAAAGAATTTGCGGTACACGACGGCGGCGGAGTACGGTCTACCGTATTCTGCAAAGGTTGCCCCCTTCGCTGTCTGTGGTGTCACAATCCGGAAGGACAGAATATGCAGCCCGAACTTATGCGGAAATCCGGTTGTACAGGCTGCGGAAAATGCCTGATTCCCTGTGAACATCCGGAATGTGCCCCTTTCGGTCATTGCCTCCACGCCTGTCCCGACGGCAGACTCCGTGTGGCGGGGAAAGAGGTCGATGCGGCAGAACTGGCACAAAAGCTGTCCGTGGATGCGGAGCTGTACCGTATCAGCGGCGGCGGCGTAACCGTATCGGGCGGGGAACCCCTGATGCAGCCGGATTTTGTCATGGCGCTGTGCGATGCCCTCCACGAAAAAGGCATCCATTGTACCCTGGAAACCTGCGGATTCGCCTCAGCCGAAGTGTTTGCAAAGGTGATCTCCCACTTCGATTTCGTCTACTGCGACCTGAAGCTGGTGGATGAAGCCGAGCATAAGAGATACACCGGCGTGACCAATGTGCCGATACTGTCCAATATCGAACACCTGCGCCGTTCCGGTATACCTTACCGTCTGCGCACTCCCATGATTCCGGGCATCACGGATACCCAAGCCAATCTGGTAGCGATCCGTGCCATGACCGCGCCGGATGAAGTGGAGTACCTGCCGTACAATAAAATGGCGGGTGCGAAATATGCGCTTCTGGGCAGAGAATATACTCTGATGCCGGAGGAATGAAAGATTTTGTAACTATTGACATGGAGGCGTTTCTGTGTCGGTATTTAAAAATTTTATCAAGAATGCTTGAAGAGAAGACTGATGAAAATGCGTTGTATTTTCAAGAAAATGTTTATCGTATTGCTTTCCATGGTAATATGCGGAAGCTTTCTCGCCTGTTTCAATGATGGAGCTACGGAAGAGGGAGGACGAAAAAAAGTCGATACAGATACACTTACCTGGTCCGTAGAGGATGGTGTACTGACCATATCCGGCAGTGGTCCCATGCGGGATTATACATATAATTCTTCTGCACCCTGGTCCGGGGAATCCTTCGAATCCGTCGTGATCGAGGAAGGAATCACAAGTATTGGCGATTACGCTTTTTTTGGGCAGCAGTGACCTTACGGATATTACAATCCCGGGCAGTATTGCAATCATCGGTGACTGGGCCTTCAGTTGTTGTGACAGACTTGCTGAGATTGAAATTCCGGAAAGTGTGACATACTTGGGAGAATCTGTTTTTGAATCTTGCCCGAAACTCAGAAAGGTGGCACTGTATGCATCCGCAGAGCTGAGCGGTAATATTTTCACAGGATGTAAGATAGAGAGTCTGGCACACGGAACGTATTATTCATTAGATAAAAACGGTTTGCTGTACAACAGCGACAGGACCGTTCTGTTGGGTGCTGTAAGCACAGATATTGAATCGGCAGATATTGCTGAAACGGTAACAACTATCGGTAATTATGCATTTTACGGCTGTGATTCTCTTTACGAAGTAACAATTCCTGCCGGAGTAACGAGTATCGGAACCGCTGCTTTCTATGATTGCGGACGTGTTGCGGAAATTGTAATTCCGGATGGAGTGACGAGTATAGGTAATTTTGCCTTTTATGGCTGCAGACGTATTTCGGAAATTTCAATTCCTACTCAGGTAACAAAGCTTGGACAGGCAATGTTTTATGAATGTGAAGGTCTTACTGAAATTGTAATTCCGGGGAATGTAAAGAGTATCGAAGATTACGTATTTTATAACTGTACTTCTCTTGAGAATGTAACAATTCAGAATGGAGTGACGAGTATCGGAGAGGGTGCTTTCCATTGGTGCACGAGTCTTACCGAGGTCACCCTTCCGGCAAGCGTGACAAAGATTGACAGTTTTGCATTTGCCAGCTGCAGAAGCCTTACCAAAATTACTGTTCCTGCCGGTGAAGTGGAAATAGGATCCGGAGCATTCCCGGGACAGACAACTGTTGTATATGAAGATGTAAAATAAGACGGTTATCCATTGGATTGCCGATCATCAGAAAACACACGGATTTTGTGTAACAGCAGATTGAGATAACAAAACAAAGGAAAAGACAAAGTTCATCGGACCCGGATAGGGAAAGGGGAGCTTTGTCTTTTTTCATACCTGGTGCTGTCCTACGCAAGAGAAAAAGTTTCGGTCAAAAAAATTCCAAAAAATCGAAAAAAGGTATTGACAAAAGTGGTCGGACATGGTATAATCTTATACGTCAAGAGGACGGGATTACAAATTGTACAAATTAAAGGTATTTTAAGGAGTATATTTTGGTGGTTTCTCCGACACATGGAAGCATAGCTCAGTTGGGAGAGCATCTGCCTTACAAGCAGAGGGTCATAGGTTCGAGCCCTATTGTTTCCATACGGCCCGGTAGTTCAGTTGGTTAGAACGCTAGCCTG
>SVTO01000023.1 GCA_015063745.1 Oscillospiraceae bacterium
ATATTCGGTTAGATAAGGATCGCTTTGTCAATATCCGTCACGGGTATAACGGTCAAAAAATATGGGTCCAATTCCCAGGTATTACGGACGGCGGTTGGGATGACCGATCGGTTGAAGTAACGCTTGTACGAGGGGGGAATGGCGAATATTCGGTTATGGAGGAAGGAATATATATCATAAGTCAGCAGGAGATTCAGAAGAACCTCGCCATTTCGCAAATACAGAACAATATCCGCTATCTGGAGGAGATGATCGAAGCAAATCCCAGTAAATACGCCACAGATATTCCGAGAGATAGCGATTCCTACGAAAATATCTTCCGATATGGTGACACGCTTGTGCTCGAATATATCTTCAGCGAATTTCTTTCCGGTGGGCAGACCGATCTGCATGGATTTGTATTACAGCAGGTCATGACGGATCTGCTGAAAGAGAATGAAATCATAGCCTACGACGCTGAAAATGGTCAGGAGTATTTCGATCACTGGCTTGATTCTGCGCGTTCTGTTGGAGAACAGCACGATGCTGTATGGCTTGATGAAAATGTCCCCGCCATTGCACTACTGCTGAAAATGATTAAGGAATAAAGAAAGGCGCCGCATATGAAGAAACTGCAATATCTGTTCACGGTCCTTACCCTAATCCTCTCCCACCTCATGTGCTTTGTAGTAGCCTGGAACTACCGTGATATGCTCTGCGGCATTGCACACGGCTGTTACAGCGCACCAGCGGAGATGGCATTTCTGACCGCCATTCCATATATGGTCGGAATACTCATCTGCGGGATCCTCGCATATATTTTCCGAAGGAAAGCGAAATGATAAAAGGCACAGCTTATACTTCTCCGTATAGGCTGTGCCTTTTTGCTGGCCACCGCATAAATTTTCTTTTCCTGGGGCATACTGAATCCAAATCGGAAAAGCAGGAGTGAATCATGAAAACAGGATGGATCTTTCTTACAGCGGCATTGGGGATTGTACTGGCCGGCATTGTTTGGTGGGCTCTGCGGCTGCGGAAAACGGGGGCTGACAGCCCGCCGGTAACGGAATGTGAAAGGGAAAAGGAAACGGGCATCCTTACAGCACCACTCAGCGGAGTGTCGATCCCTCTTGAGCAGGTACGTGACGATGTATTCTCTGCCGGTATTCTGGGAGAGGGGGCCGCTATCATTCCGGACAGCGGGGAAGTGTACGCTCCGGTAAACGGCGTGATTGTCAATATTCCCGAAAGCTTGCACGCCATCGCCCTTACCGGTGAGGACGGTACGGAACTGCTGATTCACGTGGGCCTTGACACGGTGAATCTGAAAGGGGAGCATTTTACCCTACACGTAAAAGAAGGGGAAAGGGTACGCAGGGGTCAGCCGCTGATGACCTTTGCACTGGATAAGATCAAAGAAGCCGGCTACGATCCCGTGACGCCCATGATCCTGACGGAAACCGGCGGGCGAAAGTACACAGCCGTGAAAGGGAAGATCCGTGCCGGGGATGTGTGGATGGCCCCCGCAGAGGTCGAAAATACCTGAAATACCACAGAAAATGCCGGAATTAAGAAAATCTCAAGAAAATTTTCCCAATCCGGCATTTTCTTTTTTTCGGAAATGTGCTATACTATAACAGTAGTTTTTCTTTGTCCCTGTGACGGACGAAAAAATCAGGAAAGACGGTTATTCGAAAAAATGCGGAAAGAAGAGCAATATGCCCGTCTGCGAGGGGTTCTGCCGTGGTTTCTCGCTGCAGTCCTCTGGATCGTAAAAACGGGTGTTTTCTATGATTATGTACAGCTTGGCAGTCAGAAGGCGGTCATTACGGCGGCAGGTGCCGGTATTCTGCTCGGCGTGACCTGCCTTGTGGGACTGTTCTCCCGGAAAGCGGGAAAGATTCTGTTTGTACTGCTGTATGTCGTTGTCGGCAGCTTTTTTATGGCTGTAGACAGCGTTTATTTTGCCTATGTCCATAAACTCCCCAGCATGGCGCAGATCACCATGGCGGGCCAGATTATCGATGTGTGGGATACCGTGGTCAGTCTGCTCGGATGGAAGCAGCTGTTTCCGCTGATGGATCTGCCCCTATGGTTTCTGTGGCTGGTGAACCGCCGGAAAACGAAGCCCTCTGCAGAAATATCCGTGCAATATTCCATTGCCGGGCTTTTGACTGCCGCACTCTGCGGAATTGCGGTGGCTTTCTGCGGCGTTTTCGGTACATTCCGGCCGGAATATATGCTGAATGAGGTTCTGTGCTACCATACATACGATACGTGGCATACAGTGGTTTCTGCGGCTTCTGACCGGGAAGTGGATAAAAGCCTGTACACCCTGCGTGACGACAGTGATTCCCCCTGGTTTGGGATTGCAGAAGGCCGGAATGTGGTGATCATCCAGATCGAAGCCCTGCAGAATTTTGTCATCGGCAATACATACAACGGAACGGAGCTGACGCCGAACCTGAATGAGCTGATCGCGAAGGATTCCGTATATTTTGACCGTTATTATTACCAGATTGGCGGTGGCAACACGGTGGATGCGGAATTTGCTGTGAACAATTCTCTGTTTGCCCCGGAAAGCCAGGCTGCATATGTGCAGTATACGGACAACGATTACTATGGCCTGCCTTTCCTGCTGAAGGAAAACGGTTACAGCGGTACCCATGTGTTCCACAATTACAAAAAGAACTTCTGGAACAGAGAAGCAGCCTATCCCTATCAGGGCTTTGATACCTTCACAGCCATGGAAGATATGGAACAGATGGAACCCTTCGCCCTCGGCCTTTCGGATAAGGAAATGTTCCGTCAGTCCATGGAACAGGTTGTCCGCTGGGAAGAGCCTTTCTATGCCTTCTACATCACTGTTTCGTCCCATCATCCCTACGCCATTCCCGAAGAATACCGTACCCTGCAGCTGAAACCGGAGGACGAAGAGACTCTGTTCGGCCATTATCTCCAGGCCGTGCATTATACCGATCGGGCGATCGGATATTTCCTGGATCAGATGAAGGCGGCAGGACTGTACGAAAATACCGTATTCGTCCTCTACGGGGATCATTATGCCCTGACCAATACGGACGAGACCATTGCGGAACAGGTGAAAGCCGTTACCGGGGAAGAGCATTACACCATTTTTGACGTGTTCAATGTGCCCTGTATCATGCATATTCCCGGCATGGGGAAAACGGAAACCATCCCGGTTGCCGGCGGACACATGGACGTACTGCCGACCTTGCTGTGCCTGCTCGGGATAAACGAAACCCATACCGTTATGTTCGGTCAGAATCTGCTGACTGCGGAGAGCGGTATGGTATGTCAGCAGACCCATCTTTCCATCGGTTCCTTCATTTCCGACGAACTGTTTTTCTCCAAACCCTACAACAACATATTGGAGAACTATTCCGTCTATATGTATGGCACCATGGCCTGGTCGGATCCCCTGAAGTATGAAGAAATTTCCGATTTGGCAGCTCAAAAGATACGTGATTGCGGTGTGCTGATGGCTAATAATGACCTATTTGTGAATGAATAGAGAACATGTACAAAAGTTATTCAAATGCGAGAAAAGAATAAATAATAGTTTGTTTTTTTTGTCAAGCACTAATTTCAAAAAAATATAAAAATCGGCAGGATATATAAAATTGTGCATGAAAATTTGTGCCATATTATGTCGTAATGGGTATTGACAAAATGACCGAGTTGGATTATAATATACAACGTACTGAGGATATAACAAAAACACCACAAGATATTGTGGTGTTTTTGATGAAAAAAGACGAAATGGGAGTATATGATGATTACCAGAATACGTAAAAGAGATGGAAGAGAAGTACCGTTCAATCTGGAAAAAATCGCAAATGCAATCTTCCGCGCAGCAAAAGTGGTAGGCGGCAGCGATTACGACGAAGCCATGACCTTAGCCTGCGAGGTTTCCGAGAGAATCGAAGAATTGTCCAGAGAAAGCGGAGATATTCCTACAGTTGAAGAAATACAGGATATGGTAGAACGTGTTCTGGTGAAGAACGGCCACGCCCGTACTGCCAAGGAGTTCATCCTGTACCGTGCAGAACGGAACAAGGTGCGTGAAATGAATACATCTCTCATGCGTACATTTGAAGATCTGACCTTCAAGAGTGCCATTGAAAGTGATGTAAAGCGTGAAAATGCCAATATAGACGGCGATACTGCCATGGGTACCATGCTGAAGTACGGTTCCGAAGGTGCCAAGCGCTTCTACGATTTGTATGTTCTGGCTCCCAAGCACTCCAGAGCACACAAGGACGGGGACATTCATATCCACGATATGGACTTCTACGGTCTGACCACTACCTGCTGCCAGATCGATATCATCAAGCTCTTTGAAAATGGTTTTGCCACGGGACAGGGACAGCATCTGCGCGAACCCAGCGACATCATGAGCTACTCTGCACTGGCCTGCATCGCCATTCAGGCAAATCAGAACGACCAGCACGGCGGTCAGTCCATTCCCAACTTTGAATACGGTATGGCCATCGGCGTACGGAAGACCTATGTAAGACATCTGAAGCGCAATATCGCCAAGGCTTTGGATATGGGTGATGTACTGCCCGAAGGTACCGATGTGGATCTGTATACCGAAGATCTGCTGAAGAAGATCAAGGAAACCTACGGCATTGAACCCTGCATGAAATCCGCCAAGGAAATGACCGAAGCACTGACGAAGGAGTTTGCTCCTCTGTTCGGTGACAAGGCAGCCAAGGAAGCGGCGATCATTGAAAAATATACAAACAAGGAAATCGAACGCAGCACATACCAGGCAATGGAAGCACTGATTCACAATCTGAACACCATGCATTCCAGAGCCGGTGCACAGGTTCCGTTCTCTTCTCTGAACTACGGTACCGACACCAGCCCGGAAGGCAGACTGGTAATGCGCAGCATACTGATGGCTACCGACGCAGGCCTGGGCCACGGTGAAACGCCGATCTTCCCGATTCAGATTTTCAAGATCAAGGAAGGCGTGAACTACAATCCCGGCGACCCGAACTACGACCTGTTCCAGTTGGCCTGCCGCGTGTCTGCCAAGCGTCTGTTCCCGAACTTCAGCTTCCTGGACGCACCGTTCAATGCCCAGTTCTATAAGGAAGGCGATGTATCCACTGAAGTGGCATACATGGGCTGCCGTACCAGAGTTGTGGCAAACTACTACGATAAATCCCGCGAGACGGTCAATGGCAGAGGCAACCTGAGCTTTACCTCCATCAACCTGCCCCGTATCGCTATCAACGCCAGAGGTGATGTAGACTGGTTCTTCGAAGAACTGGAACGCAAGGTAAATCTGGTAGTCGATCAGCTGCTGGAGCGTTTCCAGATCCAGTGCAGCAAGCATGTACGCAACTATCCTTTCCTGATGGGTGAAGGCGTATGGATCGATTCCGAAAAGCTGAGCAAGGATGATTCCGTTGCAGAAGTACTGAAGCACGGTACGCTGACGGTAGGCTTCATCGGTCTGGCGGAATGTCTGAAGACCCTGCTTGGTGTACACCACGGTGAAAGTGCCGAAGCCCAGAAGATGGGTCTGGAAATCGTTGGCTTCATGCGCAAGCTGACCGACGCGGCAACCGTAAAGCACGGTCTGAACATCACTCTGATTGCGACTCCTGCAGAAGGCCTGTCCGGACGTTTTGTAAGAATCGACAGAAAGAAGTACGGTGTAATTCCCGGTGTAACGGACAGAGAGTACTATACGAACTCCTTCCATGTACCGGTATACCACGATATTTCCGCTTATGACAAGATCCGTCTGGAAGCGCCCTACCACACACTGACCAACGGTGGTCACATCACCTACATTGAGCTGGACGGTGACCCGTGTGAAAATCTGGAAGCGTTTGAGAACATCATCCGCACCATGAAGGAAGCGGGCATCGGTTACGGTGCGATCAACCATCCGGTAGACCACGACCCTGTCTGCGGTTACACGGGCATTATCGGCAACACCTGTCCCGGCTGCGGTAGAGAAGAAACTCCGAATCTGCCGAAGTTCGAACGCATCCGCCGTATCACGGGTTATCTGGTGGGCACGTTGGATCATTTCAACGATGCCAAGCGTGCTGAGGTGGAAGACCGTGTTAAGCACACGGTAAAGAGCGAGATGGAAATGATATAATACCTGAGGAGCTTTGGTTTTGACCAAGGCTCCTTTTTGTATGTTTTTCCTTTTTTCTCTCTACGGTTGGTATGGCTAAATCGCTATTTTCTTTTTTGTCCTTGGCGGACGGGCAGTTGTTTACTACTCGATGAATCGTGCTGTCGTTTATTCTTTTTTGTCCTACACGGACGGGTGGCTATTTACTACTCTTTGTTTGGCTTAAATCGTTTATTTTTTGTGTCCTGTGCGGACGGCCGCAGTTGGATAAAGTACGACTAAAAGGGAGAGAGATACACCAACTGCTCGAGAATTACCTCAGAAGAGGTAATTCTCCAACGTGCTTCCTGTAGTGGGGACCTGCAGGCGCGAGGCCCCTCTAAGAACTCCCCCGCTTTATTAAGAGCTACGTTGGTCCGGTATTGGTTGTTGGATTGGTCAAAGTAGTGGAGGATGCAAATCAGCGCTGACCGCGGGAGGGGTACGAGGGTGGGGGCATACTGTTGTGATTAGATATGTATTAGCCGTGTACAGTGATGTGGACTGGGTGCGTGCTCATCCGTGCTAACCGCGCGAAGACTGAATGGCAGTCCTAAAACATGGCGGTCAGCCGAAATTTATAATGCACCCAACCTTGTACTGTAGGCAGACCTACCCTTAGTCTGTACAACCTGTCAGCGGTCAAACTCCCCTATTCATCCCGCGGCAGCCTAATTAAAAAGAAACTCAACTACTGAACCCAACGAACCCACACCCAACAACCTCTCCCTACGCACCAAGCGGCAGCCAAATTCTTTCTGCACGGCACATTCTTCTGTGCACAAACCCACTTTTCCACAAAACGAACCGTCAACGGTATCTCTCCACTAATGCACCCTCCGGCGGTTAGCCATAATTGAAAAACGAGCGTGCTAAACCCAAAGAACCGCCCGACCCAAAAAACTCAACCCTTCCACCTAAGCGGGGGAGTTCTTAGAGGGGCCTCGCGCCTGCAGGCCTCTCTAAGTGCCGTCCGCATAGGACACCAAAAATAAACGATTTGCACGACACAAAGAGTAGTAAAAGAATAGCCGTCCGCACAGGACAAAAAATTAAAGGATTTAAACCAAACAAAGAGTAGTAAAAAATATCCGTCCGCCAAGGACAAAAACTAAAAACCAAAGAAAATAAAAAAACTGCTGTACCAGGAAAAAATCCTTGGTACAGCAGTAAATCTCAATAGAACTTAAGCCAGCTGAGCCAGATAATAGTATCCCAGAACGGAATCCTTGAGGATGTCCTTGATGATCTGAGTGTACTTTTCGTCATAGTAGGAGAAGCCGTTTTCCTTGTAAGCTTCGATTACATCCAGAACCAGCTCCAGATCACCGCGGCACAGAGCGATCAGCTCGCGCAGAGTGAGAATCTTGGAAGGAATCACACCGGTAGGAGGAAGAATGGTTTCGGGCTTTTCACATTTCTTGATAACGGGAATGTAAATGCCGTTCACTTCAATCCAACCGCATACCATGTAACCGTCTTCACACCACAGATTGGGGTTCCAGATGTTGCCGCAGATACCGTTCTGAGTGGGCTTCCAGCTTCCGTCAACGATGGAAGAAGTGTACTGACCAACATACAGAACCGCATAGCCGCATACTGCAGGATTGGAAGCGGAATAAGCACGGAGAATGATCGGACCGGTGCTCTTGGCAATTACAACATTTTCATTGATAGTAGCACTGCCGTATACAACCTTCAGCTCGATGTCCTTGCTGAAGGCTTCGGTAGCATAAACGGAAACGCTGGTGGAATCGCCAACCTTGGACAGACTCCACTGTGCAGGTCTGATGTCCACTACGGGAATGGTGGAGGTGGTGGGCTTGCCGGCATCCTTTACATTAACGGTAAGACGCAGGAAGGGAACACCGCCGTTGGTGTAGAAGTATACATAAGCGGAACCTTCGCCAACAGCTTCCATTACCTGATTGGTGCCGTCATTGTATACGCGAACTACATTGGTGGATGCGCTGTACATCTTGTAGTTCGCGTTCATCAGCTGAACCTGACCCTTGTTCATGGTGATCTCAAAATTGTGCTTCTTGAAGAACTTGTTGAGGTCTACCATGTTGGAAGGATAGTACTTACCGCCGGGCAGCAGGCAGGAACTGTGGATAACACCGTTAGTAGTGCCGGTTGCGGGGCCGGGATATTTGATCTGCGTGTCGTCAGCCAGATTGGTTACTCTTCTTACAGCTGCCCAGGGCGCAGTGGGCTTGTAGGTCTTAACATACTTACCGTCCTCTACAACATCCTTGGGAGTTTCGAATTCAACCTTGGTCAGACCGGAGAAATCCTTGTAGTAGCAGTAGATGTTGTTCCACCACCAGCAGTGATGCTTGTGGCAGTTTACAAAACCTTCTTTGAGACAGTCATCGAACTTGTAGAAAAATTCGGTGTTGATGCCGGGGAAGGTGATTACATTACCGTTCTGTGCGAGGGGCACAGTCTGGTCGGTGTAAACGGGGGACTTGGCGGATACAGCTACTGCCGCTGCAGAAGACAGCAGGGTTACGGCAGCAAGCACACCGGCAAGAAACTTCAGACTTTTTTTCATGGTATGCCTCCTGTGATGAATGATATTATCAGATATGGTTATCTTACCATAATTATACTATACAAATTCTGGGAAGTCAATACTTTTTCCTTCATTATCCGACATTTAAAAAATAATTAAACTGTTGGAAAATAACTGTCGGAACGGACAATATCCGTCCCCTTGATACATCTGCAAATTGTAGGAACAGACAGTATAAATGCCGCCGCTTTTTCGCTTTTTTCGAAAAAACACATATAAACACCATAAAAAATCCTGTTCCGTATCCGCAGTAGGGGAAAATATATTCCCAAACGGCATACACAGTGTATGCAGCCTGCCCGGAAATAATCCCCGTATCCGGAAAACGGAGAAAAAATTGACAACGGTTTTCTAATGTGTTATAATGGTCTTATCAAACCCATACGAAAAAGACAGGTGTAATATCATGATCAATCCGCCCGAAAAACAATTGATTCCTACCCCGGAAGATGTCCTGAACGAGTGTATCGAAGGACTGCATATCTATTCCTTTGATCCCGTACCCCGTCTGGAATGGGTCAGCGACAGCTTCTGCCGTATGGTGGGATATGACCGGGCCGAACTGCCGGAGGATGAGGAAGACAGCTATATCAAACTGATCCATCCGGAAGATCGGGACAGATACCGCGCGTTTCTGCTGTCATTCTGCGGCGAAAACGTATCTGCCTGTCTGAAATACCGGCTGATGCATAAGGACGGCTCCTTTATCCATGTGAACGATACCATGCATCTGCGCATTATGGAGGACGGCTCTCCCGCGGGATTTTCCGTTTTGTCCGACATCACGGATATTGTAACGGAAAACACCAACCTCCATTTTCTCAACGAAACCATCCCCTGCGGCTTTATCCAGTATACCTGCGGAGACCAGCCGGAGGTCACATTCATCAACGACCGTATGCTCCGTATGCTCCACTATTCCGAAGATGGGGATAACGTGTTTTTCGAACAGTGCCGGAAGAATATTTTTCTGATGCTTCCCATTGAGGAAAGAGTGGGATTTTCCCATTTCCTGTCCCGGGTGGACGGCAGTGACGGGCCTGTTGCGGGAGAGTTGACTGTCATGCGCTTTGACGGATCCCGTGCCCGGCTGTACGGCTGGATCGGACGTACCAGAGTGGGAGACGAGGACTATTATCAGTGTGTCTGCATGGATATTACGGAACGGTATATGCGCAAGAAGAATCAGATGGAACAGCGGTACATCCATGCCCTGTCCCAGATTTACAGTGAAATCTTCTCTTTCGACTTTACCAACCGTACCCTGCGCTGTATCCACGGCCAGGACAGCGTGTACATGATTCCGGAAGGCATACCCATGGTGCTTGAGGAAGCCGCACAGTACTGGCTGAACAATATGGTGGCAGAGGAAGACAGACCCGGTGTTTCATCGGTCCTGCGTCAGCTGCATCAGAGAGCCAGAGCGGATATTGACGGCAAGCCGCTGAATATTGAATTCAATACAACCGCATCCGGCGGTGTGAGCAGTAGGTATCAGGGTATCTTCCTGAAACTTTCCACCGGCGTATATCTGCTGTGCTGCCGGAATCTCTCTCCCCAGATGGAAGCGGAAAAGCTGAAGCACGAAAATTCCATGCTGCGGAACGTAAACGAACATATGCAGGAGCTTGTTATGCGCTTCACCGACGGTATGCTGGGCTTTGAAGTAACAAACGGCATGGTACGCCCTCTGTACATCAGTGAAAACGTCTGCCGCTTCTTCGGCTATACCAGAGAAGAATGGCTGCCCATGATGCAGAGAAAGCAGTCCCTCGGCGAATTTGTATCCAAAAGCGGCATAGCCTACAGCGATTTTGCACGACTGCTGGAAAATAAAGAAGCGGAATTTGATTTTACCGGCGATAACGGTGAACAGAGAAGGATCAAAGCCATCTGTACCACCGACGAAGGAGACAACGACGCACCTACCTATGTCATGCTGTATGACATCACGGTAGACTCTCTGCCCGTTACCCCCGTTGATTCGGCTGTGTATATCCGGACCTTCGGCTATTTCGATGTGTTCGTGGACGGAAAACCCATCGCTTTCCGCAACGAAAAATCCAAGGAACTGTTTGCGCTTCTGGTGGACCGTCGGGGCGGGTTCGTTTCCTCCGGGGAAGCCATCAGCTACCTGTGGGAAAACGAGCCGGCCAATTCCGTGACCCTGGCACGCTACAGAAAGGTCGCCCTGCGGCTGAAGAATCTGCTGGAGGAATACGGCATTGCGGATATCGTGGAATCCGTCGATGGCAAACGGCGCATCGTTACGGAGAAAGTACGCTGTGATTTGTACGAATACCTGTCGGGCGATCCGAAGACCGTACAGCAATACAACGGCTCCTATCTGCTGAATTACAGCTGGGGAGAAATCACCGCCGCATCCTTAAACGGCATGACTATGGAAGAAATGTAACCAAGGAGGTTTGCTATGCAGAACAATCGTGAAAGCTTTTTCATACGGAATGAATTTCCCACTGCCTGGCAGAGGGTCATTTTCCGCAACTACCGCATGGTACCGGCCGAAAACATCGCCAAAATCATCAATTGTACACCCGAACAGGTGGAAAAGGAAGCCCTGCGTATGGGGCTTCGGAAAGGAGATGCCGATCCGGAATGGCTGACGAAGGGTTATATTACCGTGATCCGTGACAACTGGCACATCCTGACCCGTTCCCAGATTTGTACCCTCATCGGTTTTTCTCCCGACAAACTGTCGTTTGTGCTGGCGAAAGACGATTTTCTCGGTGTCAAACTGAGCAGGGGACTGACTGCTGAAGAGGATGTACATTATGCTCCCCTGACCGATGCCCAGATAGCCGAAACGGAAAAGCTGGCCAAAATCGTGTCCGCCTATGATGTATCGGAACGGAAAATGTTCGATTTCTTCACCGATACAGCTGATACAATTCCCCAATACATCACATCAGCTGACGGCGGAACCAGAATGGTGCACGGTTTCCTGTCCCCCTGTGCCGATCCGTTCCTTGAGGATACCCGCAGCCATCTGCCCGACGTACTTCTGGACAGCTATGCGGAACAGGGCATCAATGTGCTGTTCATCCACGCCCTTTTGTCCACGATCTCACCCTATCCCTTCGATCCGGAAACAAGCCGTGACTATCCCGTCCGCCGTAAGAATTTACAGGACCTGATCGACCGTGCCGCTGCCAGAGGGATCCGTATTTACTTGTACTTCAACGAACCCCGAGCGGTTCTGCAGAATGCATTCGACGCATACGGCAAAACAGAACTCGCCGGCGTAAGCAACAGAAGCAGCACGGCAATCTGTCTCCAGACGGAAGCGGGAAGGGAATATCTGTACAATGCCACCCGGGATCTGTTTGAAAACGTATCGGGCATCGGCGGTATTTTCAATATCACCATGAGCGAAAACTTTACCCATTGCCGCTGCCATGGCGGAGAAGGGTGCGGACGTGATGTGTGCAGAAACCCCGGAGAACTGCCTGTGCTTATCAATAACATCATGCATAAAGCCATTCGGGATGCGGGAAGTGATGCCGAGGTAATCAACTACGCCTGGGGCTGGAACTGGGATAAGGAAGAACTGGACCGCTCCATGGCCGCACTGCATCCGGAAATTGCCGTCATGCAGGTCAGCGAAAATGCACTGAAGATCGAAAAGGGCGGCGTGGAGGTGTCCGTTGACGACTACTCCATCTCCAACCCCGGACCCAGCGAAAAATCCGAATTTATCCTCAGAACCGCCGCCAAGTACGGCCATAAGCTGTACGCCAAAGTCCAGATCAACTGCAGCTGGGAATGTGCCTGCGTGCCCTACCTGCCCCTGTTCGATATCCAGATCGAGCATCTGCAGAATCTGCATAAACTCGGCGTAAATGACCTGATGATGACCTGGACCCTGGGCGGCTATCCCTCCATTGCCTACGACGAAGTGGCCGCCTATCTGGCTTCCCCGGAAACCTTCAGCGCCGATGCCTGGTATAAGAAACAGTTCGGCGACAAGGCGGAGGAGATGCAGAAAGCCGTGCACCTGTTTTGCGAGGGCTTCAGAGAGTATCCCTTCAGCATCGGCACAGCCTATTTCTCCCCGAAAACGCTGGGCGCAGCCAACCTCTGGAGCTTCGGCGAAGAAACCAGAGGCAGTTCCATGGTCTGCTTTGCTTCCGACAACCCGGACGCCTGGGCACCGCCCTATCCGCTGGATGTATACACAGCCCAGTTCAGAAAAATGCTGGACGCCTGGGATAAAGCCTGCGATATATTCGAAGCAGCGGTGCAGGATGAGAAAACTGCGGAGATCGCCCTGTTTGCCCGTTTTGCTGCTCTGCAGCTTCGTACGGACGTGATCCATACCGAATACACCGAAATCAAAAAAGGTCTGCCCGGTACAAAGAATGCTTTTGCAGACCAACTTAAGGAGATGCGGGAGATTGTCATCAAACAGCTTCCTCTGATGGAAAAATCCTCCCTGATCGGCTACGAAACCTCCAACCATTATTTCTTCACGGAACGCAACTTCATCGAAAAACTGATCCAGATCGAAAATATGCTCGAAGAACTGGAATCCATGACCTGAAAACAAAAAACTGCCCGACCGGACAGCCAAAAATCCCCGTTATTGAAAAGTTTTTGAAAAGATGGGGGCTTGGGGGAAGGAAGACTTTTTTCAAAAAGTTTTCCTTCCCCCAAAAATATCATTACAGCAGATTTTTCCTGAGTTCTTCCCCGGACGCAGGATGCAGATAAGCAGGCGCCACATCAAACAGCGTAACACAACCGCTCCTGCCTTCCGCTGCCATACGGTATACCGCCCGCGCACAGGCGCAGAGTACACTGGAGGTGAATTCGGGATTGGATTCCAGCGTCAGCTTGTATTCGATCACGTGCTTGTGCTCCTTCTGCAGACCGGTCACACCGGTGCGGATGACCATACCGCCGTGGGGGATGCCGGAGTGATCGCGCTTCATTTCCTCTTCGCTGATGAAGTGAACGGTGGTGTGATAATCGGCGAAATAGTTGGGCATGGTTTTGATAGCCGTTTCGATTGCCTCCAAATCGGCACCTTCTTCGGCTACCACAAAGCATTCACGGGTGTGCTTTTCGCCGGTGGAGAGAACGGGATTTTCACCGCGGCGTACACGTTCAACCGCTTCATCCACAGGAATGGTGTACTGACGGGCATCCTTTACCCCGGGAATGCGGCGGACAGCATCGGAATGTCCCTGGCTGACACCCTTACCCCAGAAGGTATAATCGTTTCCGTTGGGTAGAATGGCCTGGGCATACAGACGGTTGAGAGAGAACATACCGGGGTCCCAGCCGGCGGAGATCAGGGCAAGATGACCGCCCTCCTTAGCGGATGCATCCACACGGGCAAAATGTTCGGGAATTTTCGCATGGGTATCAAAGCTGTCCACAACATTGTAAAGCTTGGCCAGAGCGGCGGTCTGTTTGGGCAGATCGTTTGCACTGCCGCCGCAGATGATCATAACGTCAATCTGATCGGTCATTTTTTCCGCCTGTTCCATGGTGTATACGGGAACAGCGGTCAGAGGCTTGACGGAAGCGGGATCTCTGCGGGTGAAAATCCCCACCAGCTCCATATCCGCAGCCGCCGCAGCCGCACATTCCACACCTTTTCCCAGATTGCCGTAACCTGTGATACCAATACGAATCATA
Source organism: Oscillospiraceae bacterium (assembly GCA_015063745.1). GTDB lineage: Bacteria > Bacillota > Clostridia > Oscillospirales > CAG-272 > UMGS1696. The sequence continues at coordinate 14,391 of SVTO01000023.1, forward strand.
TACATTTCTCCTTAGAGTTAAGTGTTGTCGGGATGAAAAATTATACGTATATTATATCATAATTTGTATTTCCATGCAAGGTTTCGGAAAGAGGAATTTCATGTCATTCAGCATAAAATTTCGGGTAGAAAACGGTGGGATTTTTGTGGGCAGATCAAACAATAACCGAAAAACACAAACAGCGCTTGAGCAGAACACAAAAACGGCGTTATTGACGAGGGATACTGCATCTGTTATAATGTATTCAGACAGTACGTACAGTCATGATTCGTAATGAAAGGAAAATTGACAATGATAGAATTAAAACTTTCCGAAAACATTATAAAACAGCGAAAAACACGGAACATGACTCAGGAAGAGCTTGCGTCATCTCTCGGAGTTACCGCACAAGCTGTTTCCAACTGGGAGAGAGGCGGATATCCGGATATCACTCTGCTTCCGGCGATTGCCAATTATTTTGAGATCACGATAGATGAATTGCTGGGAAATGATGATATTTCCCGTGAAGAAGATATCGAGAAATTCTTTTGGACACTCAGGGAAGGACTGTCTTGTGATGATGCTATGGCAGAAAGACTTATTCTTTGTAAAAAATACGCTGAGAAGTACCCCAAGAATTATGATATTGCTCTTGAACTGGGCTATGCAATTTCCATATCCGATCCGGAAATCAGAAAAGAACATCTGCCACTTCTTCGTGAGCAGTGTGAAAAGATCATGGCCGGTTCCACTGAACAGTCTTACCGTGATGCTGCGATTCGTCTGATGTGCAGAGCCGGCAATGATGATGATTTCGAAAAATGGTCAGCTATGTGTCCAGAGGATTATTATGCTTGCAGGCGGGATGTACAGGAATTACGTCTTGTAGAGCAGGGAAATTATGATGAATTGCAGCTTCGCAAAGGTGCTAATATGCTGGCGAGGTTCTGCTTTTTGATAGTGTCAAATACCGGAAACTGGAATGAGCCGCATAAAGTTGCTGCAGGGTTTGCATACCGTTTGGAGTTGATACAATCTTTGGGTGAAAACAAAGAGGTACCGCCAGCATGGCAAGGATGGTATGCTCAAAACCATGTTTGGTTAGCCCATCAATTGTTCAGAAGCGGGCATGATGAAGAAGGATATACAAATCTGGAAAAAGCATATGAAATTTTTGTGGAATGGACAAAAATTCCAAACGGTACCACCCTTTCTCTCGGGCATGACTGGCTTTTCCATGGAGTTAAGGCAGTAAAAAATGAGCGGACCTATGAATTTCCGGACGGGAAAAGGGAACATTCGGACTATATGACGATATTTTCGGATCAAGCCGATTTTATGTATGCTGTAATGTCATCCCCTAGCAGATATTGGGGCGGCTTTGATCGTGTACGTGGTGAAAAACGATATCAGCAGATTCTGGAAAAGGCAAAGGAATTGGCAGATTCAGGTGAGAACAACGAATAAGTGACCACAACAAAAACTCCCACGACCAAACCGATCGTGGGAGTTTCTCTATACATTTATTGTATTCCCTTCAGAATCTCACGCATCTTCACAACCGCATCGGTAAATGCATCCTGCGGCGTATCATATGTGTACGGATACTTAAATGTAGAATCCGTCAGATTCTTCAACCCGGTAAACTGAAGCAGATGGGGTTCCAGAGAGAGGAACACATCCTTGTCCACCGTCTTTGCATAGTCGGCAAGGATATCCGCAATTCTCGCTTCTCCCTTACCCGGAGGAACGATGCAGCCGTCTACGGTGCCATCCTTGATGTGGAAATATTCAATATGCTCCTTCAGTATTTCGTATGCCTTGTAGGGATCATGCTTGTCCAGCGTGAAGTTGCCCATGTCCAGAACTACCTTCAGTCTGCCGCCGAAATGTTTCATCAGATCCAGTGAGTTTTCCGCCGTTTCTCCGTACACCCGCGCTTCGTTTTCGTGACACAGAGTCATACCATATTCCTCAGCCAGATTCAGCATTCGATTCATCCGGCTGAGTACCTCGTCACGGCAGTCGTTGATATTCTTGCCCTCTGCTGGGTAGAAACTGAAGACACGTATCCGGTTTGTGCCCAGCATATGCGCATTTTCAAACACACGCTTGGCGGTTTCCATATGTTTGTCCATGTCATCGTCCAGCTTGATTTTCCCGAGAGGGGAACCGATGGCGCTGACTTTAATGCCATATGCATCCAGATCAGCTTTTAATACCGCTGTTTCTTCGGACGTCAGGGCAGAAATGTTCTTTTCCCCCACAAAACGGACTTCCATATAGCCGATACCGTAATTGACCATGCCTTTGACCTGATTTGTGAAATTGCGGTCAAATTCATCGGAAAATCCGGATAAAATAAACTTTCCCATTACAGTACATACTCCTTCACCGGCTCTTCTTTACCGCTCTTAAGAGAACGGTCAATGGCGTTCATGATGAATACGGGAGAAATGAAATCCGCATAACTGATCTTCTGTTCACCGCCGTGGAGCAGTTTGTGGAATTCTTCAAATTCCCTGCAGAATGCATCACCGAATTCCATAATACCGCCCTGTGCACCTTCTGTCGTATGACGGATGATGTGGTAGACCTGCATGCCTTCGCCGTAAATACCAGATACCGCAAAATCTTCATAGTGGAAGAGTACGTTCTTTGTATTTCCGGATGTGCAGGCAGAAACGGATTTCGGATACCGGCCGAATACTTCGCAGGCCATCTCCACCAGATGCTGCGCATAGAAATAGAATCCGCCGTAGGGGCTGTTGTAGTCCAGAGGTGCGCGAACGGTACCACCGACGGTTCTGCCGCCTTCCTCCGCCGCAGCCTTGGCCTTCAGCTCGTAAATCAGATCCGAATGTCTGACGGAAGAACCGCCGGAGATCCGGATATTCTTTTCTTTCAGCGCACGCATGAACTCTACGGCTTCCTCTTCATCAATGGTGATAGGCTTATCGATGAACATGGGAATACCGCTGTCCATGTAGGGCTTGGCATACTTATAGTGATTATCGCCGTGCCGTGCGGTGATTACAAGACCGTCGATCTTTCCGATTGCATCCGTGTAGTTTTCCATAACCGGTACACCGTACTGTTCATGGAGCTTTTTCGCCGCTTCGGGTTCATTACTGTATATTCCCACAACTTCCACATCGGAAAACGCGGGCTTGGTCTGGATAAACTCAAGAAAATTACCCGCATGGGTGTTTTCACAGCCGAGAATTGCAACTTTTTTCATAATTCTTACACCTCCTGATTCCGGAAATACGGATAGAGACCACTATCGTTTCATAGGGGACTTTATAAATATTATACATGGAATTTTGGGCAAAGTAAATGGCAAAAAAGTGACAAATATATTGCAGGAAAATGAACTGATATGCCGTTTTACGCAGCAAACTCAAAATAAAAATCGCTGCCTGACATAGTGGTAGCGATTTTATTTTTACTGCATATAAACAGCGTGTTATTTTTCCGACCGGCTGCGCAGTTCATTCCGGCGGATTTTGCCGCTGATGGTTTTGGGCATTTCTGTTACAAATTCCACCATACGGATCCATTTGTATTCCGCCAGACGACTGTTTGCGAAATTCCGCAGTTCATTCTCCATCTGTCTGTCACCGGTGTAACCGCTGTTCAACATAACGACCGCCTTGATGGACTGGCCGCGGAGAGGATCGGGTACACCGATTACGGAACATTCCAGAACAGCGGGATGCTCCATGAGAATATTCTCCACTTCAAAAGGTCCGACACGGAATCCGCCGGTTTTGATGATGTCGTCGAATCTGCCGTGAAACCAGAAATTGCCGTTCTCATCCTGCCATGCCGCATCTCCCGTATGGTATACACCGTCACGCCATACATAGCGGTACTGGGCTTCGTTGTCCAGATAACCGGAGAAAACACCGCCTGTGCTGCCGTCTTCGCCGGGGACGATCACAATTTCGCCGATCTCTCCCACCTGTGCGGATGTGCCGTCCTTCTGACGCAGTTCGATCCGGTAGAGGGGGGAAGCAGTGCCCATGGAGCCTTCCACCGGCGTTCTGCCCTTGAAATTGGCAAGCAGCAGGGTGGTTTCCGTCTGTCCGTAGCCTTCGTATAAGGTAAGTCCGGTGCGTTCCCTGAATTTGCGGAATACTTCGGGTGCCAGCATTTCACCGGCTGTAACCGCATGATGGAGACCGGGCATATCGGGAAGTCCCTTACGCACCAGATACCGGTAAACCGTAGGCGGTGCACAGAAGGTGGTGACGCCGTAGGTGTTGATGATATGCGTCAGCGCCTTGGGGTCGAAATTGTCGAAGTCATAGACCATAACCGCACTGCCCACCAGCCACTGACCGTAGATCTTGCCCCAGGAGGTCTTTGCCCATCCTGTTTCGGCAACGGAGAAGTGCAGACCGTCATCCTCCGCACACTGCCAGTATTTCGCAGTAACAATGTGGGCAAGGGGATAGGTGAAATCATGAATAACTCCCTTGGGCTGACCGGTTGTGCCGGAGGTGAAATACAGCGCCATGGGATCATGGGCATTTGTTTTTACTCCCGCAAACACTTCAGAAGCCGCTTCCATTTCTCTGTTGAAATTGGCAAAGCCCTCCACATCCTTCTGTACCGTCCACAGCTTCGGGGAAATACCGCATTCCGCTACTGCTTTGGCAACCTTTTCGGGTACATCATTCTGGGGCGTACATACAATGGCACATACACCGGCACTGCGGATCCGGTAAACCAGATCCTCCGGCAATAACATATGGGTAGCCGGGATCAGAACGGCCCCCAGCTTGTGCAGGGCCACGGTGATCACCCAGTATTCCCAATGCCGCTTCAGCAGTACCATGACCCGGTCGCCCTTGCCGATGCCGGAAGCGGAGAACATATTGGCCGCCTTGTCGCTGAGGGTTTTCAGTTCGCCGAAAGTGAAAATACGTTCTTCGTTTTCCGTATTGCACCAGACGATGGCGCGCTTGTCGGGCGTCTCTTCTGCGATGGCATCCACCACATGGTAGCCGAAATTGAAATCTTCGGGATATTCCAGCTTCAAATCAAGCAGATTGCCGGATTCATCAAAGGTCTCGCGGCAGAATTTTTTGTAGATACAGCTCATGGTCAAACCCCCGGTCTTCCGATGGAACGAAAACGATTGTAACGCTTTTGCAGAAGTTCCGGATCTTCCTCCAGCTGACAAACGGTCTGGGAAAGCATTTTCTTCACTTCCGCATAAAAGGATTCTTCGCCGATATTCTTCTCGGGAATAATTTTTTCAATAATACCCAGTGTTTTGGCATCCTCCGCCGTAAGCTTCAGACTGACCGCGGCCGCTTCCGCACGGGTGGGATCCTTCCAGAGAATGCTGGCACATCCTTCGGGAGAGATCACGGAATAAACTGCGTTCTGCAGCATCCAGGCTTCATCGGCAACCGCCAGAGCCAGCGCACCGCCGCTTCCGCCTTCTCCGATGAGCACGGATACAATGGGAACACATAAAGTGGACATTTCCATCAGGTTTTCCGCAATGGCCAGTCCCTGTCCACGTTCTTCCGCGCTGACACCGCAGTACGCACCGGATGTGTCTACAAAGCAGATGATGGGTCTGCCGAACTTTTCCGCCTGCTTCATCAGCCGCAGAGCCTTGCGGTAGCCTTCGGGATGGGGAGCACCGGAATTGCGGAGCGCTCTTTCTTTTGCGGTATGTCCTTTTTCGATGGCAATAACGGTAACGGGCTTGCCGTCCAGCTGTGCAATGCCGCCCACCACTGCCTGATCGTCACCGAAACGACGGTCGCCGTGGAGTGCAAAGAACTCTTCGAATATTCCGGAAATATAATCAAGGCCGGTGGGACGCTTGTTGTCCCGGGCCAGTTTTACCCGTTCATAAGGTGACTGCGTCATTCTTTCTGACCTCCGTTGTGGATACGTAAAAGGGAAGTGATGATGCTGACCTGCTCACGGCGATGGACAATGGCATCAATGAAGCCGTGCTCCAGCACAAATTCAGCCTTCTGGAAATCCTTGGGCAGCGCCTTGCGGGTAGTCTGCTCAATGACTCTGGCACCGGCAAACCCCACGATCGCACCGGGTTCCGCCAGAAGGATGTCGCCTTCCATGGCAAAGCTGGCCGTTACGCCGCCGGTGGTGGGATCGGTCAGAACTGTCAGATAAAACAGTCCCGCATCGCTGTGCCGTTTTACCGCCGCGCTTACCTTGGCCATCTGCATCAGGGAAACAAGCCCTTCCTGCATTCTCGCACCGCCGGAAACGGTGAATCCCACAACGGGAAGCCGTTTTTCCGCCGCATATTCAAACAGGGAAGTAAGCTTTTCGCCCACCGCACTGCCCATACTGCCCATCATGAAGTACGGCTCCATGACAAACAGACAGCATTCCTCACCGCCGATCTTCGTTCTGCCGCAGATCACGGCTTCTTCCTCACCGCTGGCATTCCGCACGGTTTCCAGTTTGTCCTGATACCCGGGGAAAAACAGCGGATCGGCGGAGCGGATCTCGGAAAACAGCTCTGTAAAGCTGCCCTTGTCCACCAGCATATGGATGCGCTGTCTTGCCTTCATGCGGAAATGATGACCGCAGGCACAAGTGAGCTGATCCGCCCACAGCTTGCTGAGAGGAATGGATTTATGACAGTTGGGACAGGTCTTTTCGGGTTCTCCGGAATCCTGCTGTACAGGTGCCGCTTCTCTCCCGCCTGTTTCCAGTTCGTTTTTCGGTTTTAAGAATTGCAGAAATTGCATTGTATCCTCCGTCGTTTGAGATTTCGGCAGCCGTCAGATGGGATTGGCTGCTTAACGTCCGCCCATGAAGGTCAGATCGTAGGAACCGGACATAAATCGGTCGTCGCTGATGAGCCGGAGCTGTTCTTCGATATTGGTGGGAATCCCTTCCACAACCAGCTCACAGAGTGCCGCTTTCATCTTCCGCAGCATCTCTTCCCTGGTCACCGCTCGGACAACCAGTTTGCCGAGCAGGGAATCATAATAAGGCGAAACGGTGGTACCGCCCACCAGATAGGTGTCAAAACGTACATTGGGACCGCCGGGCACGTGCAGCAGCTTCAGCGTACCGCACCCCGCCGCATTGATACGGCATTCCAGGGCGGATCCATCCAGCTTCACATCGTCCTGGGTAAAGGAAAGGGGAATACCCGCCGCAATACGGATCTGCCATTTGACCAGATCGATTCCGGTCAGCATCTCCGTCACACAGTGCTCTACCTGCAGACGTACGTTCATTTCCATAAACCAGAAGTTGCCTGCTCTGTCGTAGAGAAATTCCAGCGTGCCCGCACCCACATAGCCGATCTGCTTGACCGCATGGATGACTTTGTCCATCACCTCGCGGCGTCTTGCGGGATCAATGGCAGGGGAAGGGGTTTCTTCGATCAGCTTCTGGTTGTGTCTCTGGAGGGAACAGTCCCTCTCGCCCAGACAAACCACATTCCCGTCCTCATCTGCCAGAATCTGCATTTCGATGTGACGGGCAGGATATACGTATTTTTCCAGATACAGGGAGCTGTCACCGAAAGCGGACAATGCTTCGGCGGCTGCCTGGGGATAAGCGTTCTCCAGTTCTTCTGCGGTTTCGATCTTGCGGATTCCTCTGCCGCCGCCGCCGGAGGATGCCTTGAGCATCACGGGATAGCCGATCTTCTCCGCTTCCTGCTTGGCGTGCTGAATACCGGTAAGACATTTCGTGCCGGGGATCACCTGCAGTCCCGCCGCTTCCATGGTTTCCTTCAGCAAAGCCTTGTCGCTGAGATTTTCCATACTTTCGGGGGACGGTCCGATGAACACAATACCGTTCTTCTGGCACAGTCTGGCAAAGGAGGCGTTTTCCGACAGGAATCCGTAACCGGGATGAATGGCCTGCGCACCGGACATGGCCGCTACGGAGAGAATGTGCTCCGTATGCAGATAACTGCTTGCGGCTTCTGCGGGACCGATGCAGTAGCTTTCATCCGCCAGTGCCGCGTGAAGACATCCCTCGTCGGCTTCGGAATAGACTGCCACTGTGGCAATGCCCATTTCCTTGCAGGCACGGATGATACGCACGGCGATCTCACCGCGGTTGGCTATGAGAATTTTTGAAAACATTTCTTATTCTCCTGTTATGACAAATGAAAATTCTGCCGTAACACAGACTTTACCGCCCACAACGGCTTTCCCTTCGGCAAAATAAAAGGGATGCTTTGCGCGGGTGATCGTGCACCGGGTTTCGATGGTGTCTCCGGGAATGACCGGCGCACGGAAGCGTACCTTGTCAAGCCCCGCATACATGGGGATGGTACCTTCCTTCATGGTATCCGACAGCAGTACACAGGCGGACTGCGCCAGAATTTCACATAAGATCACGCCCGGTACCACAGGTTTCCCGGGAAAATGGCCCTTCAGGAAAAACTCGTCCCCGCGTACGTGATACTTACCGACAGCCTCTTCGCCTTCCTTTTCCACAGAATCCAGCAGAAGCATATTGTCTCTGTGGGGAAGCAGCTGCATCAGTTGTTCTCTGTCCATTTCAGTCCCTCCTGATCCGGAACAGTTCCGCGCCGTAATCCACAACCTGACCATTCTTCACGCAGATTTCCGCAATTACGCCGTCCTGTTCCGCGGTAATTTCATTCATAAGCTTCATGGATTCGATAATGCACAGTACATCCCCTTTTTTTACTGTGTCGCCGGTGTGCACGAAGGTTTCCTTGTCCTCTGCAGGAGCGGCATAAAATACACCAACCATAGGAGAACGGATGCTGGCAGTATCGCTGATCTGTCCCGTGGGAATGCTGTCCGCTGCGGGAGATGCCTGCGGAACATTCTGGATTACGGCAGGAGCGGATGTTGCCGCCGCGGCACGTTCCAGACGGATCACAGTAGTATCTTCGGTAATTTCCAGTCCGGTAAGACCGAACTCTGCCATAAGGCGTGCATATTTACGGATGGTGGATTCTTTCATCTTCATACCTTTCTGAAAGCCAGACAAGCGTTGTGACCGCCGAAGCCGAGGGAGTTGGACAGCGCCAGATCACAATCGACTCGGATGGGTGTGTTGGGGATATAGTTCAGGTCACAGGCAGGATCGGCTTCCTTGAGATTGATGGTGGGGGGGAGAATACCGTTCTGCAGGGCAAGTACGCAGGCAATCGCTTCCACAGCACCTGCGGCACCCAGCATATGTCCGGTCATGGACTTGGTGGAACTGATGTAGGCTCTGTGTGCGGCATCGTCGCCCATGGCACTCTTGATGGCCGCGGTTTCCGTAGGATCGTTCATGGGCGTACCGGTACCGTGGGCATTGACGTATACCACATCGGAATCCCTGTATCCGGCTTCGTTCATGGCCTGTACCATTGCTCTGGCACCGCCCTTTGCTTCCGGATGGGGGGAGGTAATGTGATAAGCATCGCAGGTGGAACCGTAACCGCAGATTTCGCCGTAGATCCTGGCGCCTCTGGCCACAGCGTGCTCGTATTCTTCCAGAATCAGAGCGCCCGCACCTTCGCCGATGACAAATCCGCCTCTGCGCTTGTCAAAGGGCAGGGAAGCCGCCTCGGGATCTTCGGAAACGGACAGGGCCTGCATATTGATAAATCCGGCCACACCGGTTGCGGCAATGGCAGCTTCCGCACCGCCGGTGATCATGGCATCCGCATAACCGTGACGGATCGCACGATAGGCTTCACCGATGGCATTGGAACCGGATGCACAGGCTGTAACCGCGGGAAGTGCCGCACCTTCACAGCCGAAACGGATGGCGATCATACCGGCCGCCATGTTGGGGATCATCATGGGTACAAACAGGGGAGACACTCTCCGGGGACCCTTTTCCATCAGCTTGGTGTGCTCGATTTCAAAGGTCTGGATACCGCCGATACCCGCGCCGAAGTATACGCCGAAGCGCTCGGGGTCCACATTACCCACAATTCCGCTGTCTTCCGCCGCCTGGGCAGATGCTGCCAGTGCGAAACGGGTGTAGGGGTCGGTGCGGAGAATCTCACTCTTGTCCATATACTGTGCGGGATCGAAATCCTTGACTTCCGCCGCCAGCTTAGCCTTGTAATCGGCTGTGTCGAACTTGGTGATGGGTACGATGCCGTTCTTGCCGGTCATGAGTCCATCCCAGTATGCTTCGACTGTATTACCAATGGGTGTTACTGCACCGAGACCGGTGACAACAACCCGACGAATCTTGTTTTCCAATGTCTTTTCTCCTTATATTCAAACATTCACTCTGCTCAGATGGCAATGCCGCCGTCGATACGAAGTACCTCACCGGTGATGTACTCGGCGCATACCAGATAGGCAACCCCATCCGCAACTTCTTCCGCCGTGCCCATCCGTCCCAGAGGAACCGTGGCCAGAAGGGGACTTTCCGACTGATCTTCCGTCATATCGGTGGCAATAAATCCGGGGGCTACCGCATTGCAGCGGATCCCCTTGGCTGCCAGTTCTCTGGCGGTGGCCTTGGTCAGTCCGATCAGCCCGGCCTTGGATGCGGAATAGTTTGCCTGTCCCGCATTGCCCATGATGCCGGCAACGGAGCTGATGTTGATGATCACGCCGGTCTTCTGCCGGAGAAACAGTCCTGTGCAGTGACGGATCATGTTGAAAGCACCCTTCAGATTGGTGTCCACCACATTGTCGAAATCCTCTTCCCGCATCATGGCGATCAGGCCGTCACGGGTGATGCCTGCGTTGTTGATGAGAATGTGCGCACCGCCGAAATCCGCTTTGATTTTCGCAACGGTTTCCTTGGCCGTGGTGAAGTCCGCAACATTACACTGATAGGCCATAGCCTTGATACCGTAGGAATCCACACAGCCTATGCAGACCTTTTCCGCCGCTTCCGTATTACCGGCATAAATCACGGCAATATCCGCACCCATGTACGCCAGCTTTTTCGCAATGGCCGCACCGATACCTCTGGAGCCGCCGGTGATGATGGCTGTCTTACCCTTTAACATACACCGACCTCCGCGAAAATTCTGTCCATGTCAGCGGTGGTGTAAATCTTCACATCTCCGCTTATTCTGCCGACCAGACCGCTTATAGTCTTGCCGGGACTGATTTCGATAAAGGTGTCTACACCGGCGTTTATCATATTCTCCACGATTTTCGCAAACCGTACGGGAGAGGCAATTTGCTTTGCCAGAAGTGCGGCGGGTTCTTCGCCATATACTTCCGCAGTCACATCCGAATACACGGGGATTGCGGGAGAGAGAAAATCCACATCTGCCAGCACCTTGCCGAAGGCTTCGGATGCGCCGGTCATGTAGGGGGAATGGAAAGCACCGTTGACCTTCAGCGGAAGCGCACGACCGCCGGCAGCCTTGACCGATGCGGCAAAAGCATCCATTTCCTCAGCAGCACCTGCCACGGAAACCTGACCGGGACAGTTATAATTTACAGGATACATATTGGCAAATCCCGCACAGATCTCTTCTACCTTCTCATCGGACAGCTTGACAACGGCCGCCATGGCAGTATCCGCCGCCTCAGCCGCCTGCTGCATCAGTTCTCCGCGTCTGGTGACAAGGGAAAAACCTGTTTTTTCATCCACCATACCCGCAAAGGTAACAGCGGCCACTTCCCCCAGGGAAAAGCCTGCCGTACAATCCGGTACAATGCCCTGTTCCTTCAGTACAGCCGCCGCTGCCAGTTCATAAGCGAACAGACAGGGCTGTGTGTTTTTCGTAATTTTCAATTCTTCCGCAGTACCGGCGAAGCACTGGTCGGATGTGCCGGGGCGGATGGCATCCAGACGGGCAAACACACCTGCCGCCGCGGGATATTTTTCTGTGAGATCCTTGCCCATGCCGGGGAACTGATCGCCCTGACCGGCAAAAATAAAGGCTATCTTACCCATTTCGATGCTCCTCCCAGGATTTCTTTCGTTTCAGCGGCGATTTCGGACAGGATTTCGGCAGCGGGCTGTTCCTTGTTGACCATGGCGGCACACTGACCGGCGAGGAAGCAGCCTTTTTCCAGATCCCCTTCCTGTACAGCCAGTCTCAGCGCACCTGTGCCCAGTGCTTCCAGTTCTTCATCGGATGCACCGCCGAATTCCGCTCTTGTATATACTCTGGCGAAGGTTGTGCGCAGACTGCGAACCGGATGGCCGAGACGTTTACCGGTGACTGCCGTGCACAGATCCGTTGCCTTCAGAATTTTTTCTTTGTAAGTGGGATGGATGGAACATTCTTCCGCGCTGAGGAAACGGGTACCCATCTGTACACCGCAGGCTCCCAGCATGAATGCCGCCGCCATCTGACGACCGTCCGCAATACCGCCGGCTGCCAGAACGGGAAGACTGGTGGCATCACAGATCTGGGGAACCAGCACCATGGTGTTCAGTTCCCCAATATGTCCGCCGCTTTCACCGCCTTCGGCAATCAGAGCGGAAGCACCCTGACGTGTCATCAGCTTTGCCATGGCTACGGAAGCCACAACGGGAATGACATGACTGCCGGCTTCCTTCCACATGGTCATGTATTTGGCGGGATTTCCGGCGCCGGTGGTAATGACCTCTACCTTTGCTTCCGCCGCCGCTTTGGCTACATCATCTACAAAAGGACTGAGCAGCATGATGTTCAGTCCGATGGGTTTATTTGTCAGGGAACGGGCAATACGGATCTGCTCGTTCACATAATCGGCAGGGGCATTTCCGGCTGCGATAATACCGAGACCGCCGCCTTCGGAAACAGCTGCTGCCAGTTTTCCATCGGCAATCCACGCCATCCCACCCTGGAAGATGGGATAGCGTATGCCGAGCATTTCACAAAGTCTGGAACGGATCATGACTTACGCCTGTGTCTTTTCGTCGATGAACTTTACCAGATCGCCCACGGTTTCCACCTTGCGGTCCAGTTCGATCTCACAGCCGATAGCGTCTTCCAGCTGCATCAGCAGTTCAACGGTGTCCAGAGAGTCGATACCCAGGTCGGAAAAAGTGCTTTCCAGGGTGATTTCCTCTACCTTACGGTCGGTTCTTTCAGCGATCAGATTAGCGATGGTTTCGAAATGCATAATGGTTTCCTCCGATAAAATAAGTTTTTTGGAACGCATACAGTATACTACAACCTCTGTTCCACCTCTGTTCCCATACAGTTCCAAAGGCGTTCCCGGATTTGTCCGAATTATGAAATCTTTGCAAATCCTGTGTGATTCTTCCCGTACCGGCCGAAAAACACCAGAAATATAAGGGAAGTTTTCATTCTCATAATAAAATCTTTATTGTCACGGCAAAAAAGATATGTTATACTATAGAAAGAAAAATCATCGGACAAACGAGGGAATATATATGAATATTACGAAACTGACCGCAGGCAGACCGGAGAACATGGAAGATCGGCTGGAAAGAGAACGCCGCTGCTACGAATTTCTGGACGATCTGCAGATTACATACGACAGAGTGGACCATGACCCGGCACAGACCATGGAGGACTGTACCCTGATCGACGTGGAGCTGGGCACAAGAATGTGCAAGAACCTGTTTCTGTGCAACCGTCAGCAGACCGATTTCTACCTGCTCATGATCCCCGGCGACAAGGTCTTCAAAACCAAGGATCTGTCAGCGCAGCTGGGTACCTCCCGCCTTTCCTTTGCGGGGCCGGAGCATATGGAGTTGTATCTGGACATCCTGCCCGGTGCGGTAAGTGTACTGGGACTGATGAACGATACGGAAAACAAGGTGCGTCTGCTGGTGGATGCGGATCTCTTGGGGGATGCCTATGTGGGCTGTCATCCCTGCGTGAATACCAGCAGTCTGCGGATTAAGCGGGATGTGATGTTTGACAAGATCGTTCCGGCCATGGGACATGATATGACCGTTGTGACCCTGCCCGTATACCCGACAGAAGCATAAGAAAGGCGGAACATTATGAAAAGTATCAAACCTGGCAGAGGACCGTCCATGAAGGGCTTTGTCATGAGTATTTTCATGGCACTGTTCGGCGTACTCTGGACAATCGCGGCTCTTGCCATCGGCGGCGGATTTTTCGCCTTGTTCGGTGTGATCTTCATCGGTATCGCCATATTCGAAGCCGTGTACAATTACAAAAACGCTACATCGGAAAATCGGTATTCCGCCATGGACATTGTGGACAGCAGGGAAGAACCCGATCCGCTGAACGAGAAGTATGGCAGAAAAACCGTGCAGAATACACCGGATCCCGTGACTGCATCAAAACCGGACACCGCCGAAACCAACTATTGTCCCTACTGCGGCAAAAAAGCGGAAGCGGATCATGCTTTTTGCAGCGGATGCGGCAAAAAACTGCCGTAAGGCGCCGAACGCAGAAACCGAAAACGGAGTAAAGGATTATTATTATGAAGGAAGTTGTTCCCGGATACTATCCCCGGTTCCGCTGTATTGCCGGGGCGTGCCGTCACAGCTGCTGCATTGGCTGGGAAATCGACATTGACGAGGATACGCTGCGGGAGTACCGGAGAGTTCCAGGCGATTTCGGCAGCCGCTTGTGTCGGAATATCGCAGAGGAGGACGGCGTACACCATTTTATACTGGACGAACAGGAACGCTGTCCCTTGCTGAACCGTGAGGGACTCTGTGATCTGATCCTGCATCTGGGGGAAGACAAGCTGTGTCAGATCTGCCGGGATCATCCGCGGTTCCGCAATGTGTATTCGGATCGGGTGGAAACGGGATTGGGACTGTGCTGTGAAGAAGCCTGCCGTCTGATTCTGACGGATCGGGAGAAAATGATCTTAACAGAAACGGGTACGGAAGAAATGTCGGAGGACGAGGCCTTCTTCTTTGACTGGCGCCGGCAGATTTTTTCTATGGTGCAGGACAGAAGCAAAACCATGGACGAGCGTATGGTAGATGTGCTGGCGTTCTGTCAGATCCGACTGCCGGAGAAAACCGCATCGGAGTGGGTGCAGGTCTACAGAGGACTGACATCTTTGGAAGAAAAGTGGCAGACCTGTCTTGATGCCTGGGAGAAAAACACGCCCTCGGATGCCTGGTACACTTCTGCATGGGATACGGTGTGGGAACAGCTGCTGATGTATTTCCTGTACCGGCATCTGGCGGATGGAATCGAGGATGGCTGCCTGCCGGAGAGAGCGGCTTTTGCGGTATTGAACTGCAGAGTCATCCGGGATGTATGCGCGGCTGTGTCCCCGGAAGCGGATATGGAGACGGTACTGGAAACGGCACGGCTGTATTCGGCGGAAGTGGAATATGCGGAAGAGAACACCGCTTCCCTGATCGATCTGATTTACGAAGAAAACGAAAACTGAAAAGCATCGGAAAACGGCGCGGTAGGGCAGAAAGAATCTGCAGACCACAGCCGTTTTTCTTCTGCCCGCACCATGCACAAATTTCCATGGCCCTACATACACTGGAAGGAAACATCCCCACAGGTAAGGAAAGGGAAACATGAAAACCATACACAAAATCCTGCTCATCGGCGGCGATAAACGAACTGCCGTGATCGAACACAATCTCAGAAAAGCCTGCCCGGAGACTGAAATCCTCTCATTATGTGCAGAACACAGCCCACCGGAATCCGCTTCTTCCGAAGAAATCCACCGTCAGGCAGAGGATGCGGATGTGCTGATCCTGCCTCTGCCCCTTTGTACGGACGGTGAAAACATGACCGTCACTGCAGAAGGTATCCGTAAGAAACTCCCTCTGCGCCCGTTTCTCGAAACCCTCCCGCCCGGTAAACTGATCCTCGGCGGACAGATTCCCTATTTTTTCAAACGGCTGATCGAAGAATGCGGCTCGGTTCCGGGGGATTATTTTGACAGCGAATCCGTACAGCTCCGCAATGCCGTGCCCACAGCGGAAGGTGCACTCGGGATTGCCGTAACCGAACTGCCGGTGACTGTGGCAGGCTGTCCCATTGTGATCACCGGCTATGGCCGATGCGGCTATGCGCTGGCGTCCAGACTCCACCTGCTGGGGGCGGATGTGACTGTGGCGGTCAGACGGCGGGAAGCACAGATCATGGCAGAAGTGGACGGATGCCGCAGTATTCCCCTGAGGCAGCTGCAGACCGACCCGCCCCGGTGCCGGATGTTATTCAACACCATTCCTGCCCCGATCCTGACAGCGGACACCTTGCGGAAGCTGCCGGATGACTGTATTCTGACGGAACTGGCATCGGGGGACATATCGGGGCTGGAGGCAGAAGCGAGGAAAGCCGGACTGCGGTACATCCGTGCTGCCGGCCTGCCGGGGAAAACCGCACCCGAAACGGCAGGAAATATTCTGACGGAATCGATTTTGGAATGGATCGGCAATTACAGAGGAGAAGCATATGTCTGATAAACCCATCATCGGCTACGGCCTGTGCGGTTCCTTCTGCACCCACGCCAAAAGCCTCGGTATTCTGGAACAGCTGACGGCGGACTACCGTGTGATCCCGTTTGTCAGTTCCATCGTTGCCGAAACCGATACCCGATTCGGCAAAGCGGCGGATACGCTGGAGATTCTCGAAAAGCTATGCGGCCACCCCGTACTGCAGACCATACCGGAAACCGAACCCCTGGGACCGAAGGTGCATCTGGATGCTATGGTCATAGCCCCCTGTACCGGAAACACCCTTGCCAAGCTGGCACACGGCATTACCGATACCTGCGTAACCATGGCAGCCAAAGCCCATCTGCGTGCCGACCGTCCCCTGCTTCTTGCCGCGGCCACCAATGACGCCATGTCCGCCAATCTGGGCAACATCGGTATACTTTTAAACCGCAAGAACATTTATTTTGTGCCCATGCGGCAGGACGACGTACAGGGTAAGCCCCATTCTCTTGTCGCAGAGTTCGACCTTCTGCCCCAGTCCCTGGCCTGCGCCCTTGCCGGTGTCCAGAAACGGCCGTTGTTCCTGGCATAAACGGTCAAAGGGTGTCGTTTTTATGCAAAAATACAGTGAAATGAAAATCCCATGCATCAATTCTTGCATTTTTCCATAAGATATGGTATAATATCCCGAGTGGATACTGCAAAATGACCGAATTCTGCGGAAAGGATGTACAAATATGACAGCCAATACCAGGGAACGCATCATTCATGCCCTGCTTTTTGTGGTTCTGATCTCTCTTGTGCTGGGTGTGATTCTGTTCAATATCATATTCGGCGGAATCAATTACAAGTCTGTACTGGCGGGCAGTGATCCCCTGCAGGAGGATACGGGTGCTGACAATGCATCCGGCATCACCGAACCGGAGAACGCCTACCATGCCATAAAAATCCACTTTCTGGGCAGATGTATTGTCGGTTCCATGCTGGGAAGTGATGCGTACGGCACATTTAACGCCATGACGGAAGAAAAGGACCCCTCCTACTTCCTTGAAAATACAGAAAGACTGTTTACAAACGATGACTGGACCATCGGTCTTCTGAGTACGGTTCTGTCGGATAACGAAGAGCTGCCGCCCGTGACCTCCAGTATTGCTGCGGAAAGATTCCGCGGAGATGCCGCTTATGCGGAGATTCTGACCTCCGGCGGTGTGGATATAGTTTCTCTTGCTACCCTGCATACCCATGATTACGGTACCGAAGGGTATACGGATACCATCGCTGCTGCGGAAGCGGCCGGAATGCGCTGGGGCGACGATGAACACGCGGTATATCTGGAAAAAGAAGGTGCAGTGGTCGGCGTATATCTGTGCAGCGTCGGAGCCTTTGAGGAAGACAGCACATCCCGGATCGTGAACTGGATCACCGGTGCAAAGGAAAAATGTGATATGATCGTGATTTACCTGTCCGACAGAGGTGTGAAGGCAAAGTTGGACTGGTGGACACCGCTGGCACAGTCCTGTATTGACGCCGGCGCATCCGTTGTGCTGTGTGACCGTATCGGCGGTTCCATGCAGGTACAAACCTACGGGAACGGTATTATAATCGACTCTCTCGGCATATTCCTGAACGGCGGCGAGCGGTACGGCGAAAAGGAAAATTTTGTCTTGGCACTGACTGCTTATCCGGTAGACGGGGATATTACCGAATGGAAATACGAGATGCTTCCGTTTCATAATTACGAAGAAGCATGGCAGCCGGTACAGATCATCGAATGAATCAAGCAGAAAAACGTATTCCGGAGAGGAAAATACTCCATCGGAATACGTTTTTTATCTGTATAAAAACAGCGGGCAGGGACATACTATTTCTCGGAACCCCGGGATTCCAAAAATACAAATTCGGGAGAATACCATGGAAAACAAGAAGCCCAACCATTGCATTTCCTGTTCCGTCACCAACTGCGCCAACCATGCCCAGAGCGAAAACTACTGCGCCCTGGACCGCGTGGTGATCGGTACGCACGAAGCAAACCCCACTGTTACCCAGTGCGTGGACTGCGAATCCTTTGTCCTGAGCAATCGCTGCAAGGATGCCAAAGGAAACTGCGCCCGCTGACTCCTGAAAACCGCAAACGAAAACCGGAGATACTGCAGAAGTACCTCCGGTTTTCTGTTTCTTATTCAAAACTTATGCTTGTGAAGTATACATCCTTATCGCTTGCATAAACGATGCAGTCGATTACGTTATTCTGTATAGAACCGCCTCTGGGAGAGCTGATGCTGAAGGATTCTGCGGTAAATTCACCCAGTTCCTTGATTGCGGTGAGCACCCAGTTGTTTTCACTTTCGAAGTATACGTTAATCTTATCCGTATCGCATACGATCAGATACAGCGTACCGTCCGTGGTTTCCGCCATTCTTACAGCGGCATTTTCGGATACACCGTCAAGTACAATTTCTTCCGTGGAAACAACGGTGGTTCCTTCCAGAACAGCGTGATACCGCTTGAAGGTTTCCGTCTTCAGTTCCGCATTGCCGAGGCCATCCATGTCATCCAGGTCCACATGATGGTAAGTGTAGATCACGTGCAGTTTTCCTTCGGAATCCAGATAGGCATCCCCGTAGTCAGCCATATTCACGGTGGACCAGATGCCTTGGGCACCCTGTGCCGTGTAGGGAGCCTGAATTTCAATGATTTCGGGAGAAGCGTTCTTGTTCAGATTGGCCGGATGGATCAGAACAATGGAATCCTTGATGGTGTTGGTGCGTCCGACGTATTCCACACCGTCGATATAACGGGGATAGGCAATCTTGGAAGCCACAACATAAGCGCCGCCGGCACCGTCGGAGAAGGTGTACAAATTGGTGTAATAACCGTCCAATTTGTTGGAGAGGATCATCTTGGCTCTCTTGGAGAAGGAAGCATCTTCCGTCTTGATGGTGTTGGTAAGCATACGGAAATGATCCAGATTCCAGCCGTTGCCGGTACCGTTGTAGGAAATCACGAAAGTCTTGCCGGATTCCGCATCGGTTACTGCATCGACCTGCTGGAGCAGGGTAGAATCAGATGCATTGACGTTTAAAGTGACAGCTTGTTCCGTAACCGAGTCATCGGCGGGGTTTACGATATACATAATATCCCCTGTGGGCGGGAATACGTAAATCTTACCGTCGGACAGCATACACATGTTCAGGAATTCTTCATTGTCCCCCACAAAAACACCATCGTACAGTACAGTAGACTTTCCGTTTGCATCTGTCTTGGTGATGCAGAAGTGCAGGTTGCTGTAATAGGGATCGTAGTATTTGTGATCATATTTGTATACAAAAGCAGAGTAGGTACCGTTTTCGGTATGGATTACCTGATTCTGGTGAGCAGAATAATAGGGCGGGAAGTATCTTGTTTCATTGTTAACCAAACCAAAGGTACCCAGCATATCTACTTCTTCGGTCATGGAGAAATCATCAAGAGAAAGACGGAATGTAAAGGCTTTGGCTCCGCCGGTCTCACGATTACCATATACAAAGAAGGCGATGGTATTATCCAGCGTGGAACCTCCGCGGGGTTCGCTGAGGGAAATTGACCGGCAACCTACATCTTCGAAAGTCTTTTCCGATACCATTGTCCAACTCTTGCCAAGGGCATCATCCGCCTTGAACACACGAATGGACATAGGAACAAAAGGATTGCCGCCATTATACGTAAGTGCTTCCATCATATACAATGTTCCGTCAAGACTCTGGGCAAGCATAAACTTGGAGTTGTCCGGATCGGCATATGACGGAATCTGTTCGATTTTTTCGCTGTAGATGCACTCCATACCGTCGAAAATAACGTGACGATACTGCAGCTCAGGATCCAGATCCGGGAAATTACCGGTAATGTCATACAAATAGAACATGTAAATAATATGCAGATAACCGTCCGCGTCAATGAATACATGGCCGCTCTGTTCATGAGTTACTTCGGACCAGATACCTTCGCGAGCTTTTTCACGATAGGGTTCCTGAACAACTTTATATTCAATGTTTTCCGCAGAAGTAAGATCCGGAATATGGAACAGGTAGAAAGTATCATGAGCATATTTGCCGTTAATGGAACCTTCATAAGAACCTTCATAACCTACTTCATCTGCTATCAAAGACAAATTAACACCGGTACGGCCCATTACATAGGCACCACCGTTTCCATCCGGCAGGGGATAGAGATAATTTACACGTCCGAGGATATCAGGGAATATCTGGTGAATACTGGTTGTTGTCCATTCCTTGGTTTCCATATCAAAGGTAAACCACTCCAGAACGTACTCGTTGGTTTCATAGCAGCTGACATAGAACTGATACAGCTTACGGTTCGCAAAATCGAACATGGTCTGGGAATAACTGGGGGAGTACGTGTACTTCTTTTCATCGGATTTTGAAGAGAATACAGCATCGGCACGGTGAATTTCCACTTCATCGGTTTCCGCATCGAAAATATAGGTACGCAGATCCACCGTGGAACCGACAGTACCGATCACATCACCGTTGGCATCCTGACCGATGTTGAGCTGCATGGTGGAAGCATCGCTCTTGTATTCATCGTAATACAGAAGAGTTACGTTTTCCTCATTGTCCACTTTTACAAAGTAGAATTCGGAATTGCCGTGGTAAGTGTCATTGAAGAACTTGGCCACCACTGCATAGGTTGCTCTTTCGGTATGTACCACACGCATCTGATGACCACCGTGACAAACGTTATAGGCGCTGGCACCACCGGTGGATAAAGCCATTTCATTTGCCGCAAGAATGCTTCCCGCATCTGCCACAGTAATCGTATGGCCGGAGGGGGTCAGTACGGGTGCGGGTGCTTCGGTTTCGGCGGATTCGGTTTCCGTCAGCTCGGTCTCGGGGATTTCGGTAGTGTCAGTTTCATCATTGACAGCAGTATTACAGCCGGTAAGGAGAAGAATACCGGTCAGCAATAACAGAAATAGTTTTTTCATTAAAAATCCTCCAGGCGTTATATATGGCAGCTTAATTACTGTTGGTGTAAGTATAACAAATAGATAGAAATATTACAATTGGCAAAACAACTAAATATTTTTTTGCTTTTTGTGCAACATGAAAAGCCGGAAATACCCCAATGAAGGCATCCCCGGCCTTTTCGGAATTATTCAAAAGTTACGTTTGTGAAGTATACATCCTTATCGCTTGCATATACGATGCAGTCGATTACATTATTCTGTACGGAACCGCTTCTGGGGGAACTGATGCTGAAGGATGTTGCGGTGAATTCGCCAAGATCCTTGATCTGTGTCAGTGCCCATCCATCTTCGGTTTCGAAGTATACGTTAATCTTCGCACCTTCTTCACCTGTGTTGCATACCAGCAGATACAGCGTTCCGTCGGTGGTTTCCGCCATTCTCAGAGAAGCTGTTTCATTCAATCCCTCGATTGCCAGTTCTTCATTGGAAATCAGCTCACTGCCGCTGTAGACTGCATGATAACGCTTGAAGGTATTTGCCTTCAGTTCTGCATTACCGGGTCTGTCCATGTCATCCATATCCATATGGTAGTAGCTGTAGATTACATGCAGCTTACCTTCGGAATCCATGTAGGCGTCACCTTCGTCGGCCATATTTACTACGGACCAGATACCTTCCGCTGCCTGTTCTGCATAGGGAGCCTGAATATCAATCGGTTCAAGTGCACAGTTCTTATTCAGATTGTCAATGTAAATAAGGGCAATAGAGTCTTTAACATTGTCAGTACGGCCGAGGAAATTCAGTCCTTCCACATAATTGGGGTCAACCTGTCTGGTGGCAACTGCATATGCGCCTTCATTTCCGTCCGGGAAGAAATAGAAGTTGGTGTAGAATCCACCCACGTTGTCGGACATAAACATCTTTGCTCTCTTGGCAAAAGTAAGGTCTTCGGTATTCATGGATTTAGCATCCATACGGATAGATGCAGGAAGCCAACTATCTTTCCAATTCCAGCTCAATCCATTACCGGTAATGATAATTGCATAATCTTTTTCCTTAATGGGGTCGGTTACAATATTGATCTGCTGCATCAACATATCGGTAGCAGGAGCCAAGCCAACTTCATGTTCGGTTACCGTATCCGTTGCGGGATCAACAACATACATATATTCGCCTGTGGGCGGGCAAACATAAATCTTGCCATCCGACAGCATCTGCATATTCAGGAATTCTTCATAGTCGCCAAGGAACATACCGTTGTACAGTACGGTAGATTTGCCCTCTGCATCGGTCTTGGTAATGCAGAAATGCAGCTCGCAGAAAAAGGGATCGTAGTATTCGTAACCGTATTTATATACGAAAGCTGCGTAGGTACCGTTTTCAGTATGGATTACCTGATTCTGGTGAGCGGAATAATAAGGATAGAAGTGCAGATATTCGTCAATCGTCAGATCGAATCTTCCCAGAGTATCAACGGGTTCGGTTATACTGTAATCTTCCAGTGACAGTTTGCAAATATAAGCATGGTAAGGGGTATTATGCGTATAGAAGAACAGACTGATGGTGTTATCCTGTGTGGAACCATTGCGTACATTACTTACAGAACCGGACCAGAGTTCCAGATCTTCATAGATATGGGTAGCTTGCAGTGTCCAGGACGTACCAAGTGCATCGTTTGCTTTGTAGATCTCGATAGTTCCGGGCATGCTTTCCTGTCTGAAAAGGATCATATACAGCGTACCGTCTGTTGCCTGTGTAAGCATGGGTTTAAGCGCCCCATTGGAATCATTAAGCTGTACATCCAGTTTTTCATTGTAAACACTTTCCATACCTTTAAAGATGGCATGACGATGATGCAGTTCAGGATCCAGATCCGGGAAATTGCCGGAAACATCTAACAGGTTGAACTGATAAATAATATGCAGATAACCGTCTGCATCCATGAATACATGGCCGTTATTTTCGTGGCTTACATTGGACCAGATTCCTTCAAAGGCTCTGGATCTGTCAGGTTCCTGTACAACTTTATATTCAATGTTTTCGGCAGAGGTAAGATCCGGAATATGGAAAAGATACATCGTATCGTGGGCGTACTTGCCGCTGAGAGAACCTTCATATCCCACTTCATCTGCCAACAGTGTCATATCTACACCGGTACGGCCTGTTACATAAGCACCGCCGTTTCCGTCAGCAATAGGATAGATGTAATTGACACGTCCGAGAATATCGGGGAATGTCTGACAGATGCTGGTGGTTGTCCACTCCTTGGTTTCCAGATCAAAGGTAAACCATTCCAGCGCATATTCGTTTGTTTCATAGCAGCTGACATAGAACTGATACAGCTTCCGATTTGCAAAGTCGAACATGGTCTGGGAATAACCGGGAGAATACACGTACTGTTTCTCATCAGATTTGGAGGAGAATACCGGCTCAGCACGGTAAATTTCCACTTCGTCCGTTTCCGCATCAAAAATGTAGGTACGCAGCTCTGTGCCGCAGCCAACGGTACCAATAACGTCGCCGTTGATATCCTGACCGATGTTGAGCTGCATGGTGGAAGCTTCGCTAGGATATTCATCGTAGTAAATGAGCGAGACGTTTTCTTCGTTATCGACCTTCACAAAGTAAAATTCAGAATTGCCGTGGTAACTGTCGTTGAAATACTTGACTACGATTGCGTAGGTACCTCTTTCCGTATGTACCACACGCATCTGATGACCGCCATGTACGGCATAATAGGGTCTGGAATCTTTAAGTCCCAGAGACATTTCGTTGGCTTTCAGAATGCTTTCTACATCCTCTACGGAAATCGTATGGGCGGAGGGGGTAAGCACGGGGGCAGGGGCTTCGGTTTCGGCGGATTCGGTTTCCGTCAGCTCGGTCTCGGGAACTGCCGATGTATCGGTTTCATCGGTTACGGGAGAGCCGCATCCGGCAAAGAGTAATGCGCCCGTAAGAAGCACGGTGAGAAGTTTTGCGTGTTTTTTCATGGGACAAACCTCCGTATTATATAATGTACGATTTCATTATAACATAGTGCCGTGAAAAAATATAGGATTTTTATGACCATTTTTTCATATCCATCTTTTGCCTGAAAAAACAAAAAAATCGGGAAATTCCTGCAAAATCCCCGATTTTTTACGGATTGTTGTCGAAAAAAACAGTATTTTCAAAAGAAAACGATAGGACTTTTATGACATTTTTTCAAAAAAACGTGAACTTCAGGAAACGATAACGTCCTTATCGCATTTTGCGCCGATATAGTCACGGATTTCCTGCATTTTTTCCTTGGAGGGCGGTTCGGTTGTAAAATCGTTCACTTTGTCGAACCGTTCCAGCTTGCCGGTACCCAGAGCGTGATAGGGCTCCAGATCCACCCGGAACACAGCAGATGTTTCGTTGGCCAGCGCCGCAATGGCATCGTAGTGCGCTTCGTTATCGTTCACACCGGGAATGATGGGACAGCGGAGAACGATGGGTGTACCGTTGTCACTTGCGGTGCGGAGATTGCGAAGGATCGGCTCAAAGGGAACGCCGGTGATCTCTCTGTATGCGTTTTCCCCCGTCACCTTGTAGTCGAACAGCAGCAGATCCAGATAGGGAAGTACGGAGGTGAACACCTCATGGGAAGCAAAGCCGGAGGTTTCCATGGCCGTGTGCAGTCCTTTTTCCTTAGCGGCTTCCAGAAGCGCCTTGGTAAACGTATGCTGGAACAGAGGCTCCCCGCCGGAAACGGTCATGCCGCCGCCGCTTTTTTCATAGAACGCCTTGTCCGCCATAACCTTTGTAATGACTTCCTCTACCGTGTATTCCTTGCCGATCAACTCCAGTGCACCGGTACAGCACCGATCCAGACACTTGCCGCAGACGGTACAGTCCCCGCGGAGATAGAGATGTCCTTTGTCATCGGTAACGGTATGACAGCCCTTTTCGCAGATGAGGCAGCCGCCGCAGCCGATGCATTTCCGTGCGGTATAGGCAACTTCGGGACGGATCTCCAGCCCTTCCGGATTGTGGCACCAGGGACAGCGGAGGGGACAGCCCTTCAGAAATACCGTTGTACGGATACCGGGGCCGTCGTGGAGGGAGAACTTCTGTATATTGAAAACAATACCTTTTTCCATAGTAAAAATTCCT
>SVTO01000024.1 GCA_015063745.1 Oscillospiraceae bacterium
CCCAAAGGTCGTTTTTGGGAAATGATATCTTTTGAATTCCACCTTGAAAAATGACACGAAAAAACCCAGAAACCGTTGTGGTTTCTGGGTTTTCCGAACCGATATCTTTTTCGGTTCGCAATGTTGGTTGCGGGGGCCGGATTTGAACCTGACGACCTCCGGGTTATGAGCCCGACGAGCTACCAGACTGCTCTACCCCGCGATATAGTATTAACAGCACCGACACACAAAGGATGCCGGAAACCGGGCTTGAACCGGTACGTAACTCTCGTTACACGGGATTTTAAGTCCCGGGCGTCTGCCAATTCCGCCATTCCGGCATTTTTGGCTCGGACGACAATTTGTCTTGCCCTTGCTGCTATAATAGTATACCATACCTTTGTGAAAATGTCAATAGCTTTTTTGATTTTCTTCCGGTTTTTATCCCCGAAAATACGACATTTTCCTTTTTATATAACGGAAATCCGCCTTATACCGGCTTGCGGCAGGTGAAATACCAGCGCAGCGATTCCTTTTCCGGCTCTGTGAAGTCAAAGGAATCGGTGAATGCAACTACTTCCAATCCCGCTTCACGAATACATTTTTCCAGCGTCCGTCTGCTGTAACACCGCTCTCTCTGGACACCGTCCGTGCGCTTGTATAAGCCGCTTGGCTGTTCTTCGAATACCGTCAGATAAAAATCACATACATTTCCTTTCGCCGACAGACGGTTCGACCAGCAGCATACCGCGCCGTCCTGCTCCAGCAGATAGTCGTTGTCGGCGTACTGAGTCTTGAACTTATGGGGCGTGTTGACATCAAAACAGAACAATCCGCCCGGATTGAGATACCGTGCCACCGTGGTGAAACAGTCTGCAAGCAGGCCTGTGTCCGTCAGATGATTGATGCCGTCCAGGGCACATACTGCACCGTCCACCGTGCCATACAGCTCAAAATCCGTCATATCCGCCTGCAGAAACAGTACGGATTTGCCCGCTTCTCTGGCCCTTTCCGCCGCAACGGCAAGCATATCTTCCGATAAATCCAGCGCCGTCATGTCGTATCCCGCATCCGCCAGCGCCAGCGTCATGCTGCCCGTACCGCAGCCGATGTCCAGAAGCAGAGACGGATCGTGGGGAAGGGCGGAGAAACGGCGGAAATTTTCTGTGATGAAATCTGCCCATGCGGCGTAGTCCACATCCCGGTTCAGCCGGTCATACACCGGTGCCAGGGCTTCGTAACCGCCGCTCATGCTTCTTCCTCCTCGTCTTCTTCGGGGAGAATACCGTTTTCTTCCAGCCGTCTGAGGACTGTGCTGTAACCGTCCTGACCGTATTTCAGGCAGCGGTTGATCCGGCTGATGGTGGCGGTACTGAGGCCGGTGGCTTCGGTGATTTCCGTGTATACCTTGTTGTCCGCCAGCATTTTGGCACCCCACATTCTCTTGGACATTTCATCCAGTTCCTTGATGGTGCACAGATCTTCAAAAAAATTGTAGCATTCGTCTACGGTCTGCAGACTGAGGATGGCTTCAAATAAGTAATTCTTCTTGGCATCTTTTTCAGGACGTCCCATACTGTCTCCTCGTTTTCAGAAATACTCTCTCTATATTATACACGGATTCTTTCACAAAGTAAAGTGGTAAATTGTAAAAATGTGAAATATCTTTTCCGATTGACAAACCGTTTGCGGTATGCTATACTTAGAATATCAAATCAGACAGAGAGGAATACCGTGGATCCGTTTGTATTGAATCTGAACAAATTGAGAGCGATAAAACCGGCATTGACTTTTTCTGCGGAGAAGGATTACGAGGAACAGAAAACCGCCATTGCCGCCAAATTCAAAGAGCTTGTGAAAATGCCGGAACCGCTGAAGGAATGTGTACCGATAATCGAATATACCACATCTGAAGATCCCCGCTTTGACGAGATTCGCTTTGCTATCGAGAGCGAACCGGGATTTTTCGTGCCCGCACATCTGCTGTATCCTAAGCATACAACCGGTCGGATTCCCCTTGTTATCTGCCTGCAGGGGCACAGTACCGGTATGCACGTATCTCTGGCACGGGAAAGATATCCCTCAGCAGAACCGATTGCAGTATCCGGAGACCGGGATTTCTGCATTCAGGCCGTAGCGCGTGGGTATGCTGCATTGACCATGGAACAGAGAGGGTTCGGGGAACTGAACTTCACGGGAAACAAAAACGCCTGTCACGAACTTAGCTGGCAGGCCATTCTGATGGGGAAAACACTGCTGGGAGACCGGCTGTGCGATATTTCCAATATGATTTCAGCGGTGATCGGCGCGTTTGATTTTATTGATCCGGCACGTATTGGCTGTATGGGCAATTCCGGCGGCGGGACATCCTCCTATTACGGCGCCTGCCTGGATGAAAGGATCAAGGTTTCCATGCCGGCCTCCTCATTCTGCGGAATGGTGGATGCCTGGGGGGCGATACATCACTGCAGCTGTTCCTATATTCCCGATTTTGTGAACTGGTTCGATATGGCGGATCTGGCGGTGATGATCGCACCGCGGTATCTGATTGCAGTCAACGGACGATTGGATCATCTGCAGCCCTATGAAACTGCCGAGCGGGAATTCAAGCGGGTAAAAGCCATATTCGAAAAAGCCGGAGCAGGTGAGAACTGCACATTGGTCACAGGTCCGGGGGGACACAGATTTTACGCTGATCTGTCGTGGGATATATTTGATCAATACATCAATGCCTGAGCAGAATAAAAGAAAGGCACATCTTTCGAAAAACGGAAGATATGCCTTTCTTTTATTGCACATAGAGAAACGGTTATTTAGGAATACGGCGCTTGGAATGAATCCAGCGCATACCGTCTTCAGTCAGTTCCGGTGTGTTGGGTACGCAGGCAAAGAAATTGTGTGTGGCATCGGGTAATTCCACATATACGAAGTCTCCTCCGTTTTTTTGTAGAGCAGAAGCCATATCACGGGAATGTCGTACGGGAATGGTAGGATCCATAGCGCCGTGAATAATATAGAAGGGAACACGGGCAGCAATATCGGCAGTTTCGGGGTCGCTGACACCGCAGCCAACAAAAGCTGCTGCATAGGTGTCGGGGTACCGGTAAACCAGTTCATACGCCCCGGATGCGCCCAGAGAAAAGCCGCTCAGATACCGCCTGTCTTTGTCTACAGCGTACCTTTCGCTCAGATATTCAGTCAATTCATACACAGCGTGCGTAATGCGGTTTTCTTCGGTTTCTTTCATAGGTAAATAGGGTTTGGTGTTTTCCGGCCAATTTTTTGCTTGAAATTCACTCCAGAAATATCCAACGGGGCACTGGGGGATCGCAAATATATATGGTTCAAAATAGGCATGCGCAAAGAGCATTTGCGTTTGTTCCGTATCGTGATACAACTGGAATGCATTGTCATTACCGCGGATTCCGCCGCCGTGCATATGAATCTGTAAAGGATAGGCCGCAGTGGGAACGTAACAGGGTGGAATATATAAACGGTACGGCAGAACGGTTCCGTCCTGGGCAGTAAAAGTATGAGGTGTCAGTGCTTCCAAAAAATAAGCTCTTGCTTCATCGATTTCTTCCGGGAGTTTGAATAATTGAATCATAGTATTACCTGTACAGAGTGAAGTTATGTATGACCTGTTGTATCCATTATAACACAGAATTATTTATTTTTCAAGTAAGAGAAGGGTACTAAAAGTGAATGAGAAAAAGGATGGTAAATTCACCATCCTTTTTGTATGAATATCTTATTTTTTCACCAGTTCGGTAATGCCTGCCCGTTCGGCCTGTGCGGCGATCTTGCCGGCCAGACCTTCAAGACGTACGGTTTTGCCGCTTTCCTTCAGGGAAGCAATGGTGGTATGCAGTTCGCCGGAAACGGAATCCTCGAATACGGCAAGACCTGCGAAATCCAGAACCACTTCCTCCGCATCCGCCGTGTTTTCCGTAATGGATTCCAGAAGCTTTTCCTGAGAACCGAAGAACAGAATACCGGACAGACGGAAGATCACGGTTTTATCCGCTTTTTCCACCGCAATGTTCAGATTGCTTTGTACTACGTAAAGGATCATGGAGACCACAACACCGGCAATGATGGCAATGGTCAGATCGGAGAAGAGGGTAACGATCATGGTTACCAGATACTGAATGATGGGGAACTTCAGCTTGTTGCGGAAGATGTACTTGATGAAATGCCATTCATTCATGCGCCATGCGGTTACCATCAGCACGCCTGCCAGAGCGGACAGAGGAATCCGGGACATGAAGGGGGAGAGAAGGAACATGGAAGCCAGCAGGATCAGGGAGTGCACGATACCGGTAATGCGGGTGCGCTGGCCGGACTTGATGGCAACACTGGTACGGGCGATGGCTGCCGTTGCAGGGATACCGCCGAAGAAGGGCAGGAGAATATTGCCCACGCCCTGTGCGATCAGTTCCTGATTGGCATCCAGCTTTTCGTCCTTCATCTTACCGGCGGAAGCACCGCAGAGCAGACTTTCGATCATGCCCAGCGCGGCAATGCTGATGGCGGGAGAGATGAGCGCGCCCATATCCTTGAAGGGAATATTGGTCAGGCGGAGACGGTCGGGGGAGAGGATGGTGCGGGGAATTTCACCGACCACAGCCACACCCTCTGGGGAGAGTACCATGTTGAGAATCAGACATACGATAATGGCGATCAGGGAACCGGGCACCTTGGCGTTCCACTTCTTGGGCCAGAGAACCATGATGGCAATGGCCAGAACACCGAACAGGACGGTGAACAGGTGGGGCTTGAAGCCGAGGGAGGTGTAGCTGATCAGCTTTTCGGCAACACCGGTACCTTCGGAAACGGTGCCGAAGAAGTTGTCGATCTGGCCGAGGGCGATGACCAGTGCAATACCGGAGGTAAAGCCTGTTATAACGGGGGAGGGAATATATGCCACCAGACGGCCGAGACGGAATACCGCAGCAAGAATCAGCAGAATACCGGAGATAAGGCCTGCGGTGAGCATACCGTTCATACCGTAAGCGGCGGCCAGGGACACGAGGATCGCAGCCATAGCACCGGTAGGACCGGAGATCTGGTAGGACGCACCGGAGAGCAGTCCGATGACGATACCGGCCAGAATGGCGGTGATCATACCGGAAGCGGCAGTAGCACCGGAGCTTACACCAAAGGCAAGGGCAAGGGGCAGCGCAACTGCGGATACGGTAATACCGGCCATCACATCCCCTGCGAAAGCGGAGGCGGAATAACCGGAAAATTCTTTTTTCAGACGTTTGAAGTACTGCATAACAAACTCTTTTCTATAAAGATTTGTGCGATAAAAATGTCGTACCCTGACATTTTATCACTTTCCGTGTATTTTTTCAAGATGGAATTGGAATAAAAGAAAGTACGGAATTCTGCGTCCTTTTGGGCATATTTTCACGGAAATGGAAATAGCGGTCCTTTTGTGTGTTTTTTGGCCTGATTTTGCGGAAAAAGCGGCAATCGGATGACAAAAAGACTGCCGCACCGAGGAAAATCCCCAATGCGGCAGTGTGTTTGTTATGATGTCGGATCAGCCTACCGGGAAGGTAACTCTTGTGTAGACTGTATCGCCGGAGGTCAGCTGTACATAGTAGGTGAAGTTGTCAACCAAGTTGCCCAGACCTGCGTTGATCAGATCCTGAATGCTGTAGTTGAAGGTTTCGCTGTAGGTTTCGTTGGCTACTACTTCAACAACCTTCTGGGTAGGACCGCTGGTGGAGGCGGAGATCTTTACAGTACCGCTTACCTTGGGTGTGAAGGTGAATACAGGATAGCTGTTCTGGTCGAAGGAGATGGTGCAGCTGATGAAGCCGGAACCGCCGGTATTGGCACCGCCGGTGATGTCCTCACCTTCGTTCTTCTTGAAGGTATTGACAACCAGAGGCTTGTAGTTGCCCAGCTTCAGAGCCATGTAGTTGTAGTTCGGGTCGATCGGCACGTCCACATATTTATCTGCGGTAACAGACATGGAAGAAGCACCGTGAATGAAGGCATTGTTCGGGAGAGAACTGGTGAGCTGGCCGGCATAGTAGAGTGTACCGGTGTCATAAATGAGAACCTTGATGGTGTTTTCTTCCACAGAGATTACTTCGAGACCGTAAGTGAATACATTCGCATCATCGGACTTGGTCAGTTCAACGGCTACGGGAATATGTTCCACACCATCGCCATTTATGAAGCACAGAACCAGAACATTGAACTTGTCCAGATCAATAGCGCTGTAGTCGATGGACTTAGCAATGGAGCCGACGGAAATCTTACCCTTGAAAGTACCGTTGGTGTTGTCATACATCTTCTTGAAATCCTGGGTGTAGTCGATGTTGGCATAGGTCTTTCTTGCGAAGTAATAATATACATTACCTGCTTCGGAAGTCTTGAAGTATACCAGATTAGCAGAAGGATCTGCGTAAGGCTCAATGCTGAAACCTGTGTCGGTGCTTGCCTGGATATCCAGTACAACGGGCAGGTATTCGGTACCGTTGCTGCCCTGGAGACGGATTACCAGATAAGGATAGGTGGATGCATAAGTGGAAGGATAAGTGAAGGAGCCCATGGAAGCGGCATTGGCGGTTGTGCTGCCGCGGCGGGAGGTTGCATTGGTGTATGCGGTGGTGAATGCCGCTGCGGTTGCGGGAGCCTTGCCATCCTTGGACATGTACCAGTAAACGGTACCGTTTGTGGTGGTCTTGAAGGAAACTTCAGATGCACCGGAAATGTAGGGTTCAATCTGGAAGCCGGAACTCTTTTCCATGTGGAGTACATAGGGCTTGGTGTAGTTGCCGTAGTTGTCCTTGATGGAGAAGATGATGTAAGGATTGCTTGCCAGGAGGTTGGAATCGTAGTCTAGGGAGGTTGCGTGGTTCTTGGTAACTCTGACCTGACCGCGGCCCGTGCCCTCGCGCCATGCATCGTTGTAGCCGGCTGCGGAAGGTGCGGTACCGGAGATGGAGTAGTAGTAGTACAGAGTACCGTCAATGTTGGTGGTGAAGGTGATGGTGCCGAGGGTGGACAGCTTGGGTTCTTCCTTGAAGCCGCTGTCACCTGCAGCAACGATCACGGGTGCGAAGTAAGTACCGCTGCCGTTCTGGAGAACCACTGCAACATAGGGGTGATTTTCCAGATAACGGGAGTTCAAAGTGATCTTGCCGTCACGGTTGGCGGAGGCGGATACGCTGCCCTTCAGTTCCTTGTCAGCATCCTTGTAATTGCCGAGGAACTTAGCGGTGGAGATTTCATCCATGCTGTCGGTGTAGTAGTAATATACAGTACCGGAATATTCGGGAGTGAAGGATACGGTGGTATCATCGATCAGAACGGGATCTTCGATGAAGCCGGTACCGGAGGTAACTTCGTTCTTCAGCATGATGGGAGCATAGTTTCTGTCACCGGAGGACAGCTGAATAGCGATGTACTTGTAATCTTCAACCTGATAGGACAGGCCGGTGGATTCGGAATAGATCTTGTTTGCGGTAACGGAGAAGTAACCTCTGTATTTTGCACTCAGATAATCGGAGTCAAATTCCTTGGAGGAGGGTGTTTCGGTAGCGTTGGTGTAGAAGTAGCTGATCTGTCCGTTTACGGTGGGGGAGATGTTCAGGTAGTAATGGCCTTCTTCTTCGGAGAGATAGGGAGCGAATACGAAAGCAGCCAGATAATCGGAAGAGCCTTCGTAAACATTGCCGTCAAAGGTAGCAACCTGACCGACAGCGATATCGTAAGTGTCGGGCATGATGGAGCATACCAGGCCGGCAGCCGTTACGTTTGCGGCATGAATCACACCGGTACCGGTAACGGACACATTCTTTGCATTGACATTCAGTTCGTCAACGGTGGAACCGCTGGCGATGGTAACCTTGGCGTTGGAGTTCACAGTCAGACTGTTCACGGTAGCGTTGCCGGATACGGTGATGAGAATACCGGGGGTGGAGGATTCCACAACCAGATTCTTCACTTTGTTGCCGTCAATGATAACATTGCTTGCGCCGCGGATGTACAGGGTATCGGATACGTAGGTGTCGGAGAATACAACGGAATCGCCGGAAACACCTTCGGTAACGATTACACGTCCATTGAGGGTCATACCGGAGAGGATCACGCCGCCCTTGGTGATAACGGCATTGGTGTCAGCAGCACCGCTGTCCTTTTTGCTTACGCTGGTGTTGTAGATCGCACCGGCAGCACGGTACAGAATGGTCAGGGCTTCCGCACGGGTCAGGGTGTTCTTGGGCTTGAAGTAGGTTCTGCCGTTTTCGGCATATCCTTCAATCAGGCCGGCCTTTACGGCTGCCAGAACGGGATCCTTGTAATAGTCGTTGATGGTAGAGTAGTCGGCAAGACTGTTTGCGGGAGCCTTTTCGGCATCGGTGAGATCGAGATAGCGAACCAGCAGAGTGATCGCTTCTTCGCGGGTCAGCTCGCCGTTGGGCGTTGCATAAGAGCCGTAGTTCAGGATGTAGCCCTGTGCAATCGCCTTTGCGAAGTAGGGATGGAACCAGTCGGATTCCTTGACGTCGGTGTAAGAAACCTTATCCTTTGCGGTCAGACCGAAGGTTTCATCGAGCATTTTGATGAATTCTGCTCTGGTAACCTTGTCTTCGGGTTTGAAAACGGAAGTACCGTTGGCCAGAGCGTAACCGTTGAGTACGTTCTTTTCAACAAGGTAGGGAATGTATCCGCGGGTCCATGCCCAGTGACTGGATACATCGGTGAAAACGGGTGCGGCAAAAATGCCGGATGCTGCGGAAAGAATCATGATACCCGCCAGAAGTGCGGATATGAAAGATCTCCACTTTTTCATAAAAACCTCCAAAATTTTATTTGTTCCGGGTTGGATTGACAAAGGGGATTATACACATTATAACATATTGCGTACATTTATCAAGATGGCAGGAACATATTTTTTGTAATTATTTTGTGACTTTACCGTATCCGGGAATATTGGACGTCAAAAAGGGGGAAAAGTTCCCGGTCCGACGGAATTTGTACAGGAAATGATTTTCTAACGGCAAAGTCCGCGGGCAATCTCCTCGGGGGTAATGCCCATGATCCGTCCTGTGAGGGGGGAGAGCGCATCGGTCAGCGCCCCTTCCTCCAGTTCCGTATCCACAAGCAGGGAACAGATCTCCTCCGCATCCACGCTGCCGAAGAAATCCCCCGTAAGATGGGCGGAAAGGATTCTGTTCTGCCGGGTCTCCAGAGTGAATTCCATGGTACCGCCGGCAAGATGCAGGATTTTTTCGATGGCAAAACGTGGCTGTGCCTGCCATACATTGTGGGCGAACTGTTCTTCTGCTATCTCAGCCACTCTGGCCAGATCCGCTTCCGATAATACCAGACGGGGACTGTCCCCGGCCAGTTCAGCGGCAAGTCGGGACTTGAATTCCTCCCGGGTCATATCCGTACCTGCGGGAAGATGCTCCCGGATATTGGTCACCCGTTCTCTGACGGACTGGATGCTCTTGGACGTGATCTTGTACGGCTTGGGCGTTGTGGCGCGTACCACCTCACCGATGTCCACATCGAACATCAGCGTGCCGTGATGGACCGTAACACCTCCGGTTTTGTACTGCGCATTGCCGGAAACCTTTTTGCCATCTGCGAGAATATCGTTCCGGCCGCTGGCAGATGCAGGGACACCCATTTTCCGCAGTGCGGCGATCACCGGGGTAATGAAGGAGAGAAAATCGATCTCCGGCTTGTTTTCCGGTACGATGTAGGTGAACATAAGTCCCCCTTCATCGTTGTAGATCGTTCCGCCGCCGGACATACGTCTGGCAATGCGGATGCCTTTTTCTTCCGTATACTGCCTGTCCAGCTCTTCCAGTGCATTCTGGAATTTGCCGATCACCACCGTCGGCGAGGTACGCCAGAGAAAAACAACGGTATCGTTTATGATTTTTTCGGTTGCCAGATAGTATTCCAGCGCCAGATTGAAATGGGCGTTCAGGGAATCGGATTCAACATAGATCATAGGCGGCTCAGTCCGGATTTCTTTCCGCCAGAAGGTTGTGATACTTCTGGTAGAAGCTTTCGAAATAACCGCCGTCCAGGGCATCGCGGATCTTCTGCATCAGTTCGTTGTAGAAATACAGATTGTGCAGAACCGCCAGACGCATACCGAGGATTTCCTTGGCCTTGATCAGATGGCGGATGTAGGAACGGCTGTGGAGACGGCAGGCGGGACAACCGCAGTTTTCGTCAATGGGCCGGGGATCCTCTGCATACTTTTCGTTCAGCAGATTCATCTTGCCGTTCCAGGAGAATACATTGCCGTGCCGTGCGTTGCGGGAAGGCATTACGCAGTCGAAGAAGTCCACGCCGCGGTGTACGGCCTCCAGAATGTTCTGGGGCGTGCCGACACCCATAAGATAACGGGGCTTGTCGGTGGGCATATAGGGTTCAACGGCTTCGATGATGCGGTACATTTCCTCTGCTTCTTCGCCGACCGCCAGACCGCCGATGGCATAACCGTCCAGATCCAGTTCACGGATCTGTTCCATATGCCGGATACGCAGATCCTCGTAGGTACTGCCCTGGTTGATGCCGAACAGCATCTGGTTGGGGTTGACCGTGGATTCCAACTGATTCAGACGACGCATTTCTTCCTTGCAGCGGAGCAGCCAGCGTACGGTTCTGTCGCAGGACTGCTTGGTATAGTTGTATTCCGCAGGGTTTTCGATACATTCGTCAAAGGCCATGGCGATGGTGGAGCCCAGATGGGACTGGATCCGCATACTTTCTTCGGGGCCCATGAAAATGCGCTTACCGTCGATGTGGGAGGCGAAATATACGCCTTCTTCCTTGATCTTACGCAGACCGGCCAGGGAAAATACCTGAAATCCGCCGCTGTCCGTCAATGTGGGACCATCCCAGCCGGTGAACTTCTGCAGACCGCCCATTTTGTGTACCAGCGTATCGCCGGGACGGATGTGCAGATGGTAGGTGTTGGACAGCATCACCTGACAGTGTACATCCCGCAGGTCTTCGGCCGCGATACCGCCCTTGATGGCACCGCAGGTCGCTACGTTCATGAATACGGGTGTTTCGATAACGCCGTGGGGGGTAATCAGCCTGCCGCGACGAGCTTTGGACTGTTCTTCTTTCTTGATGAGTATAAACATTTTGCTGTATATCCTTTCTGAAGACGGTTCACACAAGCCGTGCAAACTGCCGTTCAATGGAAGATTTCTTGATTTCAAAGGCTACCGGACGGCCGTGGGGGCAGGTACGGATGACCGATGCGCCCTCTTTTTCCGGTTTGATCAGCAGACGGTCGCAGATCCAGCGGAGATGGATCATATCGTAAAGCCGTCCGCCCTTGATGGCCGCTTTGCACGCCGCCTGCCAGAGCCGGGATTCAAAATATGCCGCGGATGCCGCTTCCACAGTACCTGTTGCTTCGGCCAGCTTGCTGACCAGTGTAGAAAACAGCGCACCTGCCTCATTCTGGTTCAGAATATCCGGAATCTGATGGAGGGAGACGGTCACATTGGAAACGGAGATTTCCCGCACGGTGAATGCATATCCCAGCGCTTCCAGACTGGCGCGGTATTCCTCTGCCATATCCGCTTCACTGCGCAGGAAAGACATATCGTAGGGAACCATGAGCAGCTGACCCGTATGCTCTCTTTCCCGCATCTTACGGCAGAGGGCATCAAACAGGATCCGTTCATGAGCCGCGTGCTTATCGATCATCAGCAGCCGGTCTTCCAGCTGTACGATGATGTAGGTGTTGTATGCCTCGCCGAGAATCAGGTATTCCGGAGCATCATAGGGAGCCGGTTCGTCCTCTTCGTCGGAGGTGTCGGAAACGGGCGTCTCTTTGACAGCAGAATCTCCTGCAGGAGTGGGAACCGGAATGGTTTGCTGCGGCACTTCTGCGGCCGTGTGGTCAGTAAAGGATACGTCAGGCTCTTTCGCCGGTAAATCCACAGGGGGCAGATCCATGGGAGGAATTTCCGCAGAGGAGATTTCCGTCGTCAGATCCACAGGTGGCAGATCCATTATCGGCTCCGGAGGAATCAGGGTCTCAACGGGCGGTGCTTCTCCGGGCGGTACTTCAAACATTGTCTCCGGCGCCTCGGGCAGCGGTGCTTCTTCACGGACGGGTACGGATGCCGTTCCGCGGAAGATCTGCTTCAGTTCTGCCGGGGTCAGTTTAGCGGTACGGGGGGCGGGGGATTCCGATTTCTTTCTGTCCGCAGGTTCGGCGGGGATGCTTTCGAACATGGAAATCTGTTTTCCCTTCGGCTGGGGGGTATCCACGGGCACGAAGGCGTTCATGAATTTCCGGGCATCCTCACCGGCGGTCCAGAAATCCTTATTGGTGGTTTTCTCACCGGCCGTATGCTTTTCCGCAGGCGCAACCTGCAGCTCGGGACGGGTCGCAGCTACTTCCAGAGCACTGCATACACCGTAATAGACCGTATCGAAAACGATTTTTTCATTGGTGAATTTCACTTCCAGCTTGGCGGGATGCACATTCACATCCACCGCACCGGGCGCGATTTTGATGTCCAGCACACAGAACGGGAATTTGTCATGGGGAATCTTGGAAGCATATGCCTGTTCCAGCGCGGCGGCTGCCGTTTTGGATTTGACATATCTGCCGTTGATGAAGAAATTCTCCATATTCCGGTTGGGGCGGAACATATCCGGCTCGGACACATACCCGGTCACACGGATACTGCCGTTTTCATTTTCGTAATCCACGGGCAGAGAACGCTTGCTGTATTCCCGTCCGAAGAGTACATAGATCACTCCGGCCAGATCTCCGTCACCGGCTGTACGGAACTTCAGTTCCCCGTCGCTGATGAATTTGATGGAAATCTCCGGATGGGAGAGGGCGATCTTTTCCGCTACGGTCGCACAGGCAATGGCTTCCGTTGTGTCTTTTTTCAGAAATTTCCGTCTTGCGGGGACATTGAAGAACAGATCCTCTGCAATGATGGTGGTACCGGGAGAACAACCGGTTTCGGTAAGGGAAACGATCTCTCCGCCGCTTACCTCCATGCAGGCACCCATGGGATTGTCGGGTGTTTTCGACAGAATCCGCAGACGGGAAACCGAAGCAATAGCTGCCAGAGCTTCACCGCGGAAGCCCAGAGTACCGATGGCATCCAGATCTTCAGCCGTGCGGATTTTACTGGTGGCGTGCCGCTGGATGGCTACGGGCATATCGACTGCCGTCATACCGCATCCGTTGTCGGTGACGCGCATGAATTTCACACCGCCGCGCTGGATTTCGATGGCCACGGAGGTAGCACCGGCGTCGATGGCATTTTCGGCCAGTTCCTTGATCACGGATGAGGGGCGGTCCACCACCTCGCCTGCCGCAATCAGATTGGCGATCTCAAAAGGGAGTACTGCAATTCTCGGCATGACACACGCCTCCTTTCCGCTGCTCTGCCGTGGGGATTATATCAGTGTTTTCCATTCATACAGGATATTGAGGGCTTCAATGGGTGTGAGGGTGTTCACATCCAGCTGCATCAGTTTGTCCTTGATGCTGTCGGCAGCCATATCCATAAAGGTAAGATTGTCGTCCGTGTTTTTCTGTACATGGACCGGAACAGAGCCTTTTCCGTTCTTTTCCAGATCCTTCAGAATTTCCTTGGCACGTCTTGTGACCTCTGCGGGAACCCCGGCCAGCTTGGCAACTTCAATACCGTAGCTGTCGTCGGTGGGCCCCTTGACGATCTTACGCAGGAAGGTAATGTCATCCCCGCGCTTTTTCGCCGCCACATGGTAGTTCACCACACCGGGAAGCTCATTTTCCATGGCGGTCAGCTCATGATAATGGGTGGCGAACATGGTTTTTGCCCCGATCTTCCGGCTGACGGTGTATTCCGCCACCGCACGGGCAATGCTCATGCCGTCGTAGGTGCTGGTACCGCGGCCGATTTCGTCGTAAATGATGAAGCTGCGGCGGGTGGCATTGTTGAGGATGTAGGCTACTTCCTTCATTTCCAGCATGAAGGTGGACTGACCCGAAGCCAGATCGTCCGATGCACCCACACGGGTGAACAGACGGTCCACAATGCCGATATGGGCATAGGATGCCGGTACGAAGGATCCAATCTGTGCCATCAGCACGATCAGAGCGGTCTGACGCATATAGGTGGATTTACCGGCCATGTTGGGACCGGTGATCATCATCAGTGCATTTTCTCCGGTGTCCAGGCAGGTGTCGTTGGGGACAAAATAGGAGTCCTTCACGAACTGCTCCACCACGGGATGGCGTCCTTCCGTAATGCGGATCTCGTCGCTGTAGTCCACATCGGGGCAGACGTAATTGTATAGGGAAGCCGCTTCCGCGAGGGATACGTATACATCCAGTCGGGCAAGGGCGGCGGCTGTTTTGCGGATGCGCGCCGATTCCTTTGCCACAGTATCGCGGATACCGGCAAAAATTTCGTATTCCAGATTCCAGACTTTATCCTCCGCACCGAGAATGGTGGCTTCCATATCCTTCAGATCATCGGTGATATAGCGTTCCTTGTCGGATAAGGTCTGCTTGCGTATGTAGGTGTCGGGTACCATGTCAGCGGCGCTGCGGGGTACCTCGATGAAGTAACCGAATACACGGTTGTAGCCGATTTTCAGATTCTTGACACCCAGTTTTTCCTTTTCGGCAGCTTCGGTTTCCTTGATCCAGTCCTTGCCGTTGGTCATGATGTACCGCAGCTTGTCCACGTCTTCATTGTAGCCATCCTTGATCAGCCCGCCTTCTCTTACGATGAACGGGGGATTTTCCACGATGGCATTGTCAATCAGGGAATAAATGTCTGTCAGTTCGTCCAGATCCCGATAGATGGAATTCAGCTGATCGGTGGGGGAGTTCTCCAGCAGACGGCGCATACCCGGCAGGATCTGCAGCGTCTGGGCAATGGAACGAAGATCCCTTGCGCCGGCCGTACCGTAGATCACACGGGTAATCAGACGTTCCACGTCGAGAACGGATTTCATCATTTCCCGGATCTCTTCCCTGAGCATGAAATTGCTGTTGAGCACATCCACAGCCTGCTGACGTTCGATGATCTGGGCAGCATCGGTCAGGGGATGCTCGATCCAGTTTTTCAGCATACGGGCACCCATGGCGGACTCGGTTTTGTCCAGTACCCACAGCAGGGAGCCGCGTTTCTTTTTGGACAGCATGGTCTGGGTCAGCTCCAGATTCCGTCTGGTGGCGGAGTCCATTTCCAGATACTGATTGGTGTCGTAAATATTCAGATTTTTGATGTAGGAAATATCCTGCATCTGGGTTTCCGCAATGTACCACAGAGCCGCACCCACCGCCGCTTTGGCACTGCGGGGCTTGCCGTCCGTGATTTCGGGACCGAACTGGGTATCGGTACGCTTTAAGGCATCCTCTTCGTCGAAATATTTGGAAACACCTTCGGCGAGGGAAATGCCGGTTTTCTGCGCGAGGGCAGCGGATACCTTGGGCAGAGTCTTCAGAGAAACATTGGTCAGAATTTCGCTGGGAGAATAGGTCATGATCTCGCTGAGAATTTCTTCTTCCGGATCATTGCCCTGGAGGGAGACGGTGGTTGCGCAGATGTATGCCGTGGAAATATCCGCAAAGCAGAGGCCCACGGTGTCGCGGTCGTAATAGAGGGTGCAGAGATAGTTGTTGTTTTCATCCGTCAGCATTTCCGATTCCGTGACCGTACCGGGTGTGATGATCCGCACCACTTCCCGCTTCACCAGATTTTTGGTGCTCTTGGGGTCCTCGGTCTGTTCGCAGATGGCGACCTTGTATCCTTTTTCGATCAGCTGGGCAATGTACTTGTCGCTGGAATGGTAGGGTACACCGCACATGGGCGCTCTTTCTTCTTCGCCGCAGTCCCGGCCTGTCAGAGTAAGCTCCAGTTCCGCGGAAACAAGCTGGGCATCCTCGAAAAACATTTCGTAAAAATCGCCCAGGCGATAAAACAAAATATACCCCGGATATTGATCTTTGATTTCAAAATACTGCATCATCATGGGTGTCATTGCGGTATACCTCGTTTCTTTCTGTAGTACGGTTTACGGGGGAAAACAACATCTTTTTCGAAAAATATCTCCTGCAAAAACAGGCTTACCGGGGGAAACTCATAAAAAGCCTCCCCCGGCTGAAGTTTTTGTCAGTGCTGGCAGCTTCCGCCGCAGCTGGAGCAGTCGTGATTGCAGGGACGGCTGCCGGTGATGACAAACTGCAGTTCCGCATAGATTTCATTGGTCAGAGCATCAAAAGCACCCTTGGCTTCCACGTAAGCGGTGTATACGGGATGACCGGTGATTTCGTCGTACAGCTGATCGATGCGGTTCTGGATGGTGTCACGGAGTTCTTCGCCGTTTTCGTCACCTTCCGCTGTTTTTGCGAATACATCGGAGAGCAGATTCTGCTGGGTGTTGTATTCGGCGATCATGCCGTTGAGCTCTTCGCAGCGTTCGTATTCCGCGATGGCTGCCTGAATGGCTGCATGACGGGGATCGGCCTTTACCAGCTCACCCAGAGATGCGATAATGTCTTTCATTTCTTTGGTCAGAATTTCTTCCATTTTTGTTTACCTGCCTTTATTTTAAGGTGAATTTTTTACTGTATTTCCCGGGCTTCCAGGGAGAACGTGGTAGCCGCGGTGATCTCCACATCCGTGAAGGTACCGATTTTGGATTTGTCCCCGATGAAATGGATCGGACGGACAATGTCCCCTCTGCCGGTCAGCACATTGTCGTCGGTCTTGCTGGTGCCTTCCACCAGAACACGGACCTTTCTGCCCACAAAGCGGCTGTTGCGCTCGTCGGAAATGGCGTTCTGCAGAGCCAGCAGTCTTTCAAACCGTTCCGTAGAAACCTCATGGGGGATCTGGTCGGGCATTTCCGCGGCGGGCGTGCCGATACGGGGGGAATAGATGAAGGAGAAGATCATGTCGTAGCGGACATAGGACAGCATATCCAGTGTCGCGGTGAAATCTTCTTCCGTTTCCCCGGGA
Organism: Oscillospiraceae bacterium; assembly: GCA_015063745.1. Taxonomy (GTDB): domain Bacteria; phylum Bacillota; class Clostridia; order Oscillospirales; family CAG-272; genus UMGS1696. Next base: position 16,977 of record SVTO01000024.1, read on the forward strand.
AAGCCCACGATAATATCGGAGGTCAGGCTGATGTCCGGTACGGCCGCACGCATTTTATCGATCAGGGAACAATAGTATTCCGCAGTATACCGTCTGTTCATACGCTTCAGTATTGCATTGGAGCCGGATTGTACGGGCAGATGGAGATGCCGCACGATTTTTTCCTCCGTGGCGATGGCTTCGATGAGTCGGTCGGAGGCATCCTTGGGGTGGCTGGTCATGAAGCGCACTCTGAAGTCTCCCGGCAGTGCGCATACACGGTGGAGAACATCGGCAAAATCATACCCTTCGGTCAGATCCTTGCCGTAGGAGTTCACGTTCTGGCCGAGTAAGGTAATGTCCTTCGCACCGTCGGCGATGAGCATTTTTGCTTCTTCCACAATATCGTCCATCTTACGGCTGCGCTCCCGTCCTCTTACGTAGGGAACGATGCAGTAGGAGCAGAAATTGTTGCATCCGTACATAACGGACAGCCAGGCCATGTGCTTCTGTTCTCTGGCCAGCGGCAGTCCTTCGGCGATGGCGTATTCTTCGCTGTGGATAAACTGCCGACGGGAATTTTCAACCGCAGCCTTTATCAGTGAAGGCAGGCGGTGAATGGCGCCGGTATCGAAGGTGAAGGAAACATAGGGGTAACTGTTTTTCAGCTTGTCGGAGCGGTGATTCTGGGTGACCATACAGCCGCCCACACCGATGATAAGCCCCGGATTCCTGTCACGGATGTGCTTGTACTGCCCGATGATGGACAGTGCCTTTTTCTCGGCGTGTTCTCTGATGGCACAGGTGTTGACCAGAATCAGATCCGCGTCGTCCGGTGTGTCGGTTTTTGTATATCCCATTGAAACGGCAAGTCCGGCCAGCCGTTCACTGTCGGCTTCGTTCTGCTGACAGCCGAAGGTCTGGACGAAATACCGCGGGGCATTGTCACCGCATCTGCCGAGGGAGAGAAAATGCGCTCTGACAGCTTCTGCGGCGGATAATTCTTCCTGTATAAGAGCAGGGGAGAGATGTGTCATGTTGCAGATGCCTTTCTGAAAATGGGTGTGATCATTCGGCTAAGGTATACTTGGAGGCGGTCAGCTCAAACAGCTCCATCTCCCGGATACCGTCGGTCATATGGATCTCATAATCTTCCGTGATGAAAATCGCTTCAAAGGAAATGCTGCCTTCCGCATAGAATTCCATGGCCTTGTCCAGACCCATGACAAACAGGGCAGTGGACAGCGCATCGGCGGAAGCACCGTTCTGGGTGTAGCAGACCACGCTGGTCAGACCGTTGTCTGCGGGATAGCCGGTTGCGGGATTGATGATGTGGTGGTATCTTTCGCCGCCTTCTTCAAAATAGCGCTCGTAGTCACCGGATACGGATACAAAACCGCCGCCGGCATAGAGATAACCCACGATTCCATCGGTGTTTCTGGGATCCTTGATACCGATCTTGTAGGGCGTTTCGTTGCCCTTGGAGCCGAATACACCGATATTGCCGCCCATGGAAACGATGCCGTAGGGGATGTCGGTGCTGCTCAGATAGGTGAGGAGCGCCTGCAGAGTATATCCTTTGCCCACACCGCCCAGGTCGATCCGGGTGAGGGGATCCTTCTTTTCGATCGTGGTACCGTCAACGGAGAGGTTGTTTATACCGATATGCTTCATGGCTTCACGGATGTCGCCTCTGGAGGGTACGGGACCGCCGCCGGTCACATTCCAGAGATTTGTCAGAGAACCGACAGTGGGATCATAGGCACCTTCGGTCAGCACGGCGATCTGGAATGCGGTATCCAGTACGTTCAGCAGCAGGGGATTGTTGCCGACCTGCATCTGGATATCCTTGTTCAGGTTGGCAGCATCGCTGTTTTCTTCGTGGATGGAGAGAACCTTCTCATAGGATGCCACCAGCTGCTGGCACTGTTCGGCAGCTTCGGCCAGAACCTCCGCGGATACACCCTTGGATGCCAGACGCAGGGTAATAACGGTGTCCATACCCGTGAATACGGTGTCGGCATAGTGGGCTTCCTGAGTGCAGGAGGACAGACAGCAGAGAAGTGTGATCATCGCCAGTACGGCGGAAAGCAATCTTGTTTTTTTCATTTTCAACCTTCTTTACAGCAATGAATTTTATATGCGGGAATGTTTTTCGGAGAGAAGGGGCAGTCTCGGGGAGATGCGGAACAGCAGAAGGCCGTTCACAAACCCGAACAGCAGGGATGCCGCCGCCAGAAAAGGTGCATAAGTGGTCAGAAGCGCCATTCCGCTGCCCATGATGCATACCGCACAGAACAGCTGTCCGGCGGAGTGGCCCATGGCGCAGAGAACGGAGATGCCCACAAAACTGAAGGTGCTGCCAAGCCGTTTGCAGAGGGTCAGGATCAGCAGTACCGTAATGCCGCCGCAGAGGGAGAAGAAAAAGGAGGTGACATTCCCGAACAGTATCCCCATCAGCAGTACGCGGGCGAGGGATACGGCGAATGCGGCAGGCAGCCCCAGACGGAAAGCACAGTCCATAACGGCAAGATTGGCCAGTCCCAGCTTGAACCCGGGCAGGGGAATCGCGGCCGTCAGCGGAAGCAGCACTTCCACAAAGGAAAGCATCAGTGCAAGGGCTGTGTACATGGCGCAGTACAGCACCTGTTTTACAAAACGATCTTTAGCCCACACGGAAATCCTCCTCATCCCCGGTGTCTCCCGTGATCTGCAGGATGACACCTGCCGGAATACAAGCCACCGCCTGTCCGCTTTTTGAGATAAAACCCGTATGTACGCAGACCTGATCGGGACAGTCGGAAGAGATAACTGCCGCCCTGCCGTCACGGATTTCCACAGTCAGTAAGTAACCGTTGTTTTCGATCGCAACCACCCGGTCTTCACTGAGGGAAAAATGCTTTTCCGTTTCGCCGAATGAAAGGATGCAGGTGTCTCCCGCACGGCCGGAAAAGGGACGCAGAGCAAAGAATACAACCAGAAGAAAAGCGATGGTCAGCACCAGTATATCTCCGATGGTAATACGTTTTGCCGGCATCATGATTTTCTCCCCTTTTTGTATTCGCAAAGGCATAAATAATCACCTTATATTATACACCATAACGTGGTCGGATGTCAATATTTTTTAATACATACAGAAAAAATAGGAAAAAGTTATTTGCCCAGACAGCCATAAAGAACATTGCGTAGTCTGGAGTGGAAATAGATCTCCTGATTGTTCAGCATATGATGGGCATAGACCATGGCCAGTCTGTTGGAGGGATCGATGAGGATGTAGGAACCGGCCGCACCGCCCCAGCCGAATTCACCGACGGGAGAATTGGCGCCGCCCAGCACGGGATCCGCCATGGTACGCACGCCCAGTCCGTAGCCGTAGCCGACATACCAGTACAGCTTTTCATTGAAATCCAGCTGCTGTTTTCCGGTGAGGAAATTGGTCTGCATGAGGCGGATTGTGTGTTCGGAGAGAATATGCTCGCCGTTTTTCGCTTTTCCGTAATGGGCAAGTGCATCGGCGAAGGTCATGTAGTCGTCAATGGTGGATACAACCCCCGCCCCGCCGGAATCGAAATCGGGACCGAGCATATAGGAGCAGGTATTGTTGGTGGGGACGGCTTTGTTGATATCATCACGGTAATTGTACTGCACAGCCATGCGGGAGAGCTTGTCCTGCGGTGGCATATTGTAGCAGGTGTCGTGCATTTCCAGAGGATCAAAGAGCATCTTTTTTGCATACTGACGCAGCGGCATACCGGCCACAACCTCGATCATACCGGCCAGAATATCGTGGCAGATACTGTATTCCCAGCCCGTACCGGGTTCGAAATGGATGGGATTTTCGGCAAGCGCCCGGACCACTTCTCTGGTGGGGCATCTGCCGCCTGTGTTCTTTTTCACTTCCTGTACGGCAGGGGTGAAGAAATCGTAAGCAAAACCGGCGGACATATTGAACAGATGCTTTACCAGAATGGGATTTTTCGGTTCCGTATAGTTCTTGTATCCGTTTTCGTCCTGCACTTCCAGCAGTACATTTTTGTATTCCGGCAGGTATTCGTACAGGGGATCGTTCAGATGAAAAAGCCCCCGTTCGTACAGTATAAGCCCAAGCGTACAGGTGATCAGCTTGGAGGCGGACCACATATAATATAACTCGTCTCCGCGCATTTTCCGCCCGGTTTCCATGTCTGCATAACCGCACTGATGGCGGTAAACATCGTTGTGATCCATGCGAACCAGACAGTCGTTTCCGGGCACCTTCCACTGTACCAGATGCTCCTGAAAACCGCGGAGTGCGTCAAAATTCATGGTAAAATCTCCTTTGCGTGGTTTTGAGAGGTTTTACGGAATGGTGTCCGTAAATTCTTCTGGGGAGGAACTTTCGAAAAAGCACCTCCCCGGGAAGATCAAATATGAAAAATCAGTCCAGATAATAAATCCGCATATCGTAGTGGTAACCGGTGTGGGCAAATGCGGGCAACTGGGGATTGTTGGCGCCGATCCAGATATCGACTTCCCAGCCTTTGATCAGAGAACCGGTATCCGCAGCGGTACGTACGCCGAAATCGTATTTGTCATTCTTGACATATACTTTCGTACCCAGCGGGATGTATTTCGGGTCAACGGCGATAACGGATTCGTCGGCGTTGTAACCCAGATATGTAGGTCCTTCCAGATTGTAGTATGTGGCGTTTACCACACGGTAGTAGGAATAGCTGTAGGTCTTGCCGTCGTTTCCGGTAATGGTACCGCCCACGCCGAGCCGGGAGATCTCATTCACGGGATATACGTCAATGACTTCGCTGACCAGAGTGCGGCCGGTTTCCTGACCGTTGATCAGTTCAACGGAATAGGTCAGGGTCTTTGAGCCATCCTTGCCTTCCTGGGATACTTCCTTGGTACCTCTCGGAATGGTCTGTACATTGACAACCTCGGCTTCGAAAGGAATAACCACGGTTTCGGTTACGGTCTGATAGAGAACCGTATCCACGGAAAGACTTGTGTCTTCTGTGAATGTGGTATCCATACCGCAGGGGAACAGGTCACTTTCTCTGGGAGTATAACCCACTTCCTCCAGCAGGGCTTCCAGCGTAATGGCGGAGGTGGAGACGGAAATGCTTTCTCTGTCAAAGAAATCAATATTGACAATGAACTTTGCCGCAATGGGCTGGGGGGCTGCGGTTTCGTCGCCGGCGGGCAGACCGCGGATCTGTTCATCCGTCAGCTCGGTCAGCACGGTGGCATTTTCCGCAGCGGCTTCGGACATCATGAAATCGGGTGCATAGTTCTGCTTGGCGGACAGGGTCACGGGCAGAAGAATGCAGAGTGCAACCACAGCAAATACGGAGCAAAGTGCGGGAATTACCGCCTTCGGGAACTTCTGCAGACGTTCGGTGACTGCTGCCGGGATGATACAGGGGATTTTGTTTTCCGCTTCGGTATTCTTCTCTTCGGGAACGGCGGGAGAAGCGGTCTTTACGGGACGTTCGATGACGGTGGTAACGGCATCATCATCGGGAACAGCGGTCTTTTCGGCCAGGCGGGTCAGTGCCGCGCGGTCTACCGTGATGGTGTTTTCCGCAGGATCGGCGACGGCTTCCGGTGCGGGACGTCTGGCGGCTCGGGTGGGAATACCGCTGGCGATGGCACGGTTGGCATCCGGCGTGCGGGTCTGGGTCACGGTGCCGGAGTGCTTGGCCGGAGTGGGGGATGACGGACGGGGACGTACGGGTACCTCACCGCGGCGCATATAACCGGGGATGGCTGTGTCATCCTTGGGACGGCGGTTGGCGGCAGGCGGCACGGTTTTTCCGGCATCCTTGCGGGTGGGGAAGCCCTGCTGCACGCTGCGGCGTTCTTCCGGCGTCATACTGTCACGTCGTGTACGCTGGGACTGCTGTATGGTTTCGGTCGGACGTTTGTTATCCAAGGGAAATCTTCCTTTCTTCTGGAAAAATTACGGTTCATTTCCGGAAAAATGGTCTGAACCTATGTACAAACGGGGAAAAGTAATGTATAATATTGGTATACAAACGGAAAAAACGGAATTTGGCACTTACTTCCCACTGTACTAACAGATAGTATACCACAAATTTTGGAAGAATGCAAGTCTCTGTTCATTATACCGGCATAAAGTAATATGAAAGATGATACGGAAAAGGAAAATCTATGGAAAACAAGAAAATCAGCCTGGAATCCCTCCATGGCAAGAAGGGTTTTATCTGTGATATGGACGGTGTTATCTACCACGGCAACCGGCTTCTTCCCGGCGTGGCGGATTTTGTGACCTGGCTGCAGGAAAACAATAAAGAATTTCTGTTCCTGACCAACAGCAGCGAACGCTCTCCCAGAGAACTGTCCATCAAGCTGGCCCGCATGGGTCTGGACGTCAGCGAGGATCATTTCTATACCAGCGCTCTGGCCACCGCATCCTTCCTTGCGACCCAGTGTCCCGGCGGCAGTGTGTACGTTATCGGCGAACCCGGTCTGGTGAATGCCTTGTACGAAGCTGGCTTTGCCATGAACGATTATAACCCGGATTATGTGGTGTTGGGGGAAACCCGTTCCATCACCTATGAAAAGATCGAACATGCGGTCATGCTGGTACAGAAAGGTGCCAAGCTTATCGGTACCAACCCCGACCTGACCGGCCCCGCGGACGGAGGCATTGTTCCCGCCTGCCGTGCTCTGATTTCTCCTATCGCCCTTGCTACCGGACAGGAGCCTTATTTTGTAGGGAAGCCCAACCCTCTGATGATGCGTCACGCTCTGAAGAAGCTGGGTATTTCCCGCCGGGACGGTGCACTGATCGGTGACAGAATGGACACGGATATTATCGCCGGTATTGAAAGTGAACTGGATACGGTTCTGGTACTCTCCGGCGTATCTTCTCTGGAAACCATCCGTCAGTTCCCCTACCGACCCATGTACATCATGAACGGCGTCGGGGATATCTGCCGGGATGAAATCGAAGTACCGGTATAAGACGGCTCTCACAAACGGAACGGACAGGTCTGAACCACCTGTCTGTTTTTTTGTTTACAGAGGATTTTTTCTTTCCACTAAAGAGAAAAATGTACCCTCCTGAGCAGTCGATTCCCCGGAAATCCCGCAGAATGTTTCCTTTTTGACTTGTAATTTCCGGTATTTCATGGTACAATATATACTGGTAGTGTATTGTTATACGGTTATTAGAGAATGATACTGTTTGAAAGGATATAGTATGGCGCAGACAACCAAGAAAAAAGATACCAAAAAAACTGCGTCCTCGAAGAAAACGGAAACACCAAAGAAGAAATCCGTCAAAGAGGCTGTAGATACAAAAATAGAAGATAAAAAAGCAAAGACTGCCGGAGCGGAAAAGGATGCCGGACAGGTGAGTCTCTTTGCCTATACCGCAGGGCCGTATATTCTGGCTGTATGTGCGGTACTGCTGGCGGTTTGCATGCTGGCGGGGGACGGCATTGTCGGCGGCGGAATACAGCATGTGTTCTGCGGCCTGTTCGGTGTGATCGCCTACACGCTTCCCGTGTATCTGGTGATATTCGCTTTCCTGTGGCGGAGCGATTACGAATGCGGTATTGTACGATGGAAAACACTGGCGGCTGCGGTGATCGTGTCCATGACAGCCGTTCTGGTGCATGTGCTGGATAAGGGTGCGGATACACTCCATCCCGTGGATCTGTACAAGGACGGTATGGCTCTGCACGGCGGCGGTGTGATCGGCGGATGGCTCGGCGGACTGCTGCTGGGCGGCTTCGGCAAGGCCTGTACTCTGGTGATTGCATTCGGCACGCTGTTTATTCTGGGCCTGTTCCTCTTCGGTATCACCCCCAGAGGTATCTGGATCACCCTGCTGTACAAGCTGCGGATCGCCCGGGAGAAGAGGGAAGAAAGAAAAGAAAAAGCGGCACAGAGCGGTATCGCTGCGAAAAACCGCATCCGTGAAGAGGAATACGCCGCTTATCTCAGAGAAAAGAAACGTCAGGAGAGGGAAGCGAAGAAGCAGGAACAGATTCCCCTGCCCACACCGGAACCGGATCCCGATCCCGCCCCCGCAAAATCACCCACGGTATATAAGGTACGCCGCTGCAGAGTGACGGATATTCCCGTAGACGACGACGGTACCAAGCTGACCGGACGGAAAAAGAAAGCCAAGGCAGCCGCAGTCGGTGTGGATGATATGCCCGACATCGTTCTGCCCGAAGCACATCCTGTGGCGGAAGAAGAAAGTGTACCCGATGCGGGAACTGTGGATGAACGCATTTTCGATGAAGTGATGCGCCGTACCAGAGAACGGGTGGAAAAGAACGCCCGCAATGCCGGTACACCTCTGACGGAAAGTGCCGCATCTGCCGCAGAAAATGGCGTGCCCGCCGATACAGCGGAAGAAATGGAAAACTGCGTAGAGTTGGACAGAGCAGAGTTCGTTCCCGAAATGGACGACCGTGCACCCTGGGAGGAGGCGGATGAACCGATATTCGGTGAAGAACTGCTGCCCGAAGAGGGATATGACGGGGAAAATGCGCCCGTACTGTCCGATATCCCCGCTGCCGGTGCTTCCAATGTGCTCATCACCCCCACCGGTGTCAAGACCATTTCCACCGAAGCAAAGGCCGGGGAAGGCAATGTGGATCTGACAGGCATTTTCGTAAATCCCGAGGATGCACAGCTGCTCGACAGACTTTCCGCGGCATATATGCAGAAGGACAATACCCTCGGTGTGGCCAGACAGAATATCGGCAGTGCCCAGAACCAGCCCCAGGCGGTCAAGCTGCCCAAGGAGCCTGTGCCGGAATACAATTTCCCGCCGATCTCGATTCTTACCGAGGATACGGAAGGCCAGCCCCAGAACATCAAGGAAGAACTGCAGGAAAACGCCGTCAAGCTGGTGGAAACCCTGCGCAGCTTCAATGTAAAAACCAAAATCGAAAACATTTCCCGCGGCCCTACCATCACCAGATATGAGCTGTGTCCCGAACCGGGTACCAAGGTACGTTCCATCGTGAATCTGGTGGACGATATTGCCCTGAATCTGGCAACCACCGGTGTCCGTATCGAAGCGCCCATTCCCGGCAAAGCGGCGGTGGGTGTGGAAGTGCCCAACAAAAAGCAGTCCACGGTACACCTGCGGACGCTGATCGAGGATGAAAAATTCTCCGGAGCCAAGAGCAGACTGACCTGTTGTCTGGGTGCGGACGTTGCCGGGGATTCCATCTATTTCGATATTGCCAAAATGCCCCACCTGCTGATTGCGGGTGCAACGGGTATGGGTAAATCCGTGTGCATCAACAGCCTGATCGTCAGCCTGCTGTACAAAGCCAAGCCGGACGAGGTCAAACTGATTCTCGTGGACCCCAAGAAGGTGGAACTGAGTATCTACAACGGTATTCCCCATCTGCTGGTGCCCGTGGTCAGCGACCCCAAGAAGGCGGCGGGCAGTCTGTCCTGGGCGGTCGGTGAAATGGAACGCCGCTTCGGCCTGATTGAGGCTGTGGGCGTGCGCGACGTGAAGATGTTCAACGAAGTCACAAAGAACGATCCGGATTACGAGTACTTACCCCAGATTGTCATCATCATCGACGAGCTTGCAGACCTTATGATGACCGCACCCGACGATGTGGAAGAATCCATCTGCCGTCTGGCCCAGAAGGCCCGTGCGGCCGGCATGCACCTGATCATCGGTACCCAGCGTCCTTCCGTAGACGTTATCACCGGTCTGATCAAGGCCAATATTCCTTCCCGTATCGCGTTCACCGTAGCTTCCCAGATCGACTCACGTACCATCATTGATCGCAGCGGTGCGGAAAACCTGATCGGACGCGGAGATATGCTGTTCAATCCTGTAGGCGCAGCAAAGCCCATGCGTGTACAGGGTGCCTATGTATCCGAAGCGGATGTGGAAGAGATCGTATCCTATATCAAGAACATGAACCAGAAATGCGAATCCTATTCCGACGAAGTGCTGGAACAGATCGAAAAGGAAGCACAGAGATGCGGCTCCGGCAAGAAGGGCGGCGGTGTTTCCGCGGATCTGGAGGAAGGTATGGACGGGGAAGAGGATCCCATGCTGCGTCAGGCCCTGGAACTGGCTGTGGAAAGCGGCAAGATCTCTACATCCCTGATCCAGCGCAGACTGTCCCTGGGTTACGGCAGAGCGGCGAAGCTCATCGACCGTATGGAACAGATGGGATACGTCAGCCCGCCGGAAGGCCAGAAGCCCAGAAATGTCCTGATCACCAAGCAGGAATTCATGGAAATGGTTCTGAAGAACGAAATGCAGTAAAATCTATCAACCGGAGTATTATCAGATGGGAAAATTTATCGTGCTGGAAGGTCTGGACGGTTCCGGAAAAGGGACCCAGAGCAAGCTCCTTGCCGAACAGCTGGAAGGGGAAGGATACCGTGTGCGTATTCTGGATTTCCCCGTATATGAAAGCGAAAGCTCGGCCTTTGTACGGCTGTATCTGAACGGTGGTCTGGGCGGTAAACCGGAGGACACGGGTGCTTATGCGGCATCCATGTTCTTTGCGGCGGACCGTTATGTCAGCTACCGTCAGGACTGGCAGGCGGACTGCGGCCGGGAGGATACGGTGGTGATCGCCAACCGATACACCACGGCCAATGCCTATCACCAGCTGTCCAAGCAGCCGGAAACGGAATGGGATGCTTTTCTCGACTGGCTGTGGGATTTCGAGTATACCAAGCTGGGACTGCCCGCTCCCGACCGTGTGATTCTGCTGGACGTGCCCCAATGGCTGTCCGACGCCAATGTGGAAAAGCGCAGCAGAGAAACGGGCCAGGCCATGGACATCCATGAAACCGACCGTCAGTATCTGGCAAAATGCCGGAAGGCGGCGCTGTACGTGGGCGAAAAATGCGGCTGGACGATTCTGCCCTGTGCGGATGACAAGGCTCAGTTTTCCAGAGAACAGATCGCTTCGGAGATCAGAAACACGCTGAAGGATCTGATTCCGTAAGTATTTGCAGGAAAAAAACAGAAAATTTATGGATTGTTAACCGCTTTTTACGGCAACAATGCTATAATGAATGTAATAAAGATCACCTAAGGAGGAACGCCGCCGGTCTGTGCGGTACGGAATGCTATGGTTTACGTTTTTTTAGCGGACGGTTTTGAGGAGATCGAAGCCCTGACGCCGGTGGATATGCTGCGCCGGGCAGGTGTGGAGGTGAAGACGGTTTGTATTTATCCCGACAGGGAAAATAAGATCGTTATGGGTTCCCACGGGATTCCCGTTGCGGCGGACCTCGGTGCCGATGAAGCGGAAAAGATTCCGGACGGACTGGAAATGGTGATTCTCCCCGGCGGTATGCCCGGCGCGAAGAATCTGGACGAAAGTGCCCTTGTGGATACCTGTCTGCGGTATGCGGCGGAAAAGGATCTGTATATGGCAGCGATCTGTGCGGCGCCCTTTGTGCTCGGCAGAAGAGGATTTCTGGAAGGCAAGAGAGCCGTATGCTACCCCGGTTTTGAAGAGGAGCTGAAGGGTGCTGTTGTGACGGATGCCGCTGTGGAAACGGACGGTAAGGTAATAACTGCCTGCGGTATGGGCGCGGCTGTGAAATTTGGCGGTGCACTGGTGCGGCTGATGAAAGGAGAAACCGAGGAAAAGGCCATGCTCAGCGCCATCCTCGCGGACAGAAAATGATTAAAAAACTGAAGGACGATATCAGAGAAGAATACAAACAGCGCCGTGTGGAAATGCCCATGGAAGAGCGTCATCGCCGGGATGAAGCGATTTGCCGGATTGCGGAAGGACTGGTCAGCTTCCGGTATGCGGATTATGTATTGATGTACGCCGCTACCGAAGGGGAAATCGATATTATGCCCGTGGCCAGACTGGCTCTGGAAAAAGGCAAAACCGTTCTTTTCCCCCGCTGTGACAAGAAGACCCACACCATGACCTACCATGAGGTAAAATCCCTGGACGAGCTGGCTGTGGATTCCTACGGGATCCTCGAACCGCCGGTGGATGCACCCGTCTATAACTGTACCGCCCAGACGGGCAGTGCTGTGTGCTTCGTGCCGGGACTGGTGTATGACAAATCGGGCTTCCGGCTGGGCTACGGCAAGGGTTTCTATGACCGCTACCTGTCCAATTTCTCCGGATGTACCATCGGTGTTGTGTACTCGGACTATATCCTGCCGACGGTACCGAGAGGACGCTTTGATGTGTCGGTGGACATTCTGCTGACGGAAAAAGGTGTGAAGGTTACAAAAAATCCCAAAAAGTAAAGTATCTGCAGACAAGTATCACGGAACGGAGGGGTGTCGGTGAAAAATAAAGATACGGTTTTTGCGCCGATCCTTCTGATCTGCGTGTTTATTATGCTGGGGGGCGGGAGCTGGCTGCTGTCCTCCGGTGCGGTGGGTGAAAAACAGCTGGGACTGACGGAAAACCCCTATCTGGCGGCGGTGGTGCTGCAGCTATTGATCTATGCGCTGCCATCCCTGTTCTTCTGCCGGATCAGAGGAAGCGAATTCCGGGATAAGCTGCGGCTGAAATTCCCATCCTTCAGCCAGTGTCTGTTTCTGCTGTACGCATCCGTGCTTCTGATCGGATTGAGTGCGCTGATCAGCATGGGAATGTATTCTATGTTCCCGGAACACTTTGCGGTGGGCAGTGCGGATACCTATACCGCTTTCGCCCGCAACGCCGGTATTTTCGACGGACTGTACCTGGTACTGGCCTTTGCCGTACTGCCGGCGGTTACAGAAGAATTCTTGTTCAGAGGGATTATAACGGCATCCTACGAACGGCTCGGCGTATCCCTGACCGTGTTCATCTCGGCTCTGACCTTTGCCATGTCCCATTTCAGTTTCTCACGCTTTCCCGTGTATTTCGTAAGCGGACTGATTCTGGCGCTGGTCATGTATGCCACCAGATCCCTGCCGGCTGCCATGCTGGTACACGCACTGAACAATGTCTTCATTTTATTTCTCGAAAGTTACGTGCTGCATATTGCGGAAAAGCAAAGCATCAGCATGATTTTATTTACCATTATCATAGGCTTCTTCACCCTGCTGGCAGCGGTTCTGCTGTGTTTTGAGGCAGGGAATATCTACAGCGGTTATGCCGGACAGAATCTCCCGTCCCCCCATGCGGTGAAGCATAAGGGCGGATTTTTCAAGGCATTGGCGGAATCCCTGTTTTCTCCCGGGTTCCTCGTGGCGGTGGTACTGTTTGTACTGGTCACGGTGTTTATTACCGGCGCATAACCGAATGTTGTACATAGTATTAGCCGAAGGGAGGCGGACTGTACGGAAAAGTCAGGAAAAGAAAAGAATTTCAGCGATACAAGACAATTTGACGTAAACCGGACCACGGCGGATTCCCTGCGTCAGCAGATCAACCGTGCCAATGAGGAAAGTCTGGTGCGTAAAAGAGCCGGAATGGAACAGCCGGCAAACGGAAACCGACCCATGAACAGACCGGCATCTCCTGCGCAGAATCCGATGCGCGGAACTGCCGTGGGAAATACACAGCCGAGACCCGCCGCGGAGCCGCGTATGGACGGACATTATGCTGAAATGCCGGCACAGCGCATAGCCATCACGGGGGCCCCCCGGAGTCACGGCAGACCCGACGGACGCCCGGTGAACGTAAATCCCAATGGGGCACAGAACCGTGCCGTACCGGGAACACCCGTACCCGGCGGACAGCGTATGCCCGCAGAACGCACCGGGAATATGCCCGACAGAAATACCGTACGCCCTGCAGGCACACCGGATATGCCCCGTGTACGTCCTGTGGATGCGGGTATGCCGGTACAGAACCGACAGCCCCGGAAACCGACAGAAGCTCCCGTACCCGGAAATGCAGCCGGCGCACGTCTTCAGTCCGTACCTGCACGGAATCGGGTAAATGAAACGGAACAGCCCCGCAGACCCGTGCCGGCGAAAAAACCGATACAAAAGCCTGCGGCAAAGAAACCTCCGGAAAAGGCCAGACTCGGCAAAACCAGAGTAACGGATATTCCGTCCCTGACTCAGAGCGGCAATGTGCCGAAGGAGAAGGCGAAAAAGAAAAAAGCCCCCCGCACCTACGTGCCTGTGGAAAGAACAGTCAGCGATGAAGGCGGCAATACCGTAGTCAGCGTTGTCAAGGCGGTCATTTACATGATCTTTGTGGTCGTTGTGTCCGTGTTCCTTGCTCTGGCGATTATTCTGGTGGGCAATGATGTATTCGCTTTTGTGAAATCCGATGCGGAAATCAACGTGACCATTCCCGAAAATGCGGATTTTGAGGACATTACGGAGATTCTGTATGAGAACAATATCATCACCTATCCCGAAGTCTTCAAGCTGTACGGTAAATTGAAAAAGGAAGGCGGGCCCTATGTAGCCGGGGATTTCTTAGTGTCTCCCATGACCAATTACGGGGATCTGATGGATGCCTTCAAGCCCAAGCCGAAGAGCGGTACCTCCCGTATCACCATTCCCGAAGGGTATACAACCGACGAGATCATCGATCTGATGGTATCCTACGGTATCGGTACCCGTGAGGGATACGAAGAGGCCATTCAGAATTACGATTTTGATTACTGGTTCCTCGATGAACTGGAAAACGAAGGTATTTCCGAGGACCGCATCTACCGCCTGGACGGTTATCTGTTCCCGGATACCTATGATTTCTACAACTCCTCCAGCGAAGTGACGGTGCTGAATAAGCTGCTGAGACGGTTCGACCAGCTGTTTACCGATGAATACAGGGAACAGTGTGACGTTATGGGTTATTCGGTAGACGATATCATCACCCTGGCTTCTCTGATTGAAAAGGAAGCGGGTACGGCGGCGGAATTCTTCAATGTATCCTCCGTATTCCACAACCGACTGAACAACATCGCGTATTTCCCCTGCCTGGACAGTGACGCAACCATTGCCTATGCCGTCCATCACGAGACCGGCGAACGTCCGAAAAAGGTGGATACAAGCTATGAGACTCCCTATAACACCTATTTCTACAAAGGCCTGCCGCCGGGACCCATCGCCAATCCCAGTGCCAGTGCTATCCTGGCCGCGCTCAGCCCCGCACAGACCAAGTATTTCTACTTTGTTTCCGACGGAAATATAACATATTTCTCCGAAACAAAGGATCAGCATGATCAGTATATTGCCGACATAGTAGCAAAAAATCAGTAAATGCAAAACTGCCGCATTTTTGTGAAGTTCACATCGGTGCGGCAGTTTTCTGTTCATCGGTTCTTCATCCTGACCGGCGGTGCGGCGAAAAACAGCTTGTTGATCTCCGCCCCGGAAAGCAGAATGAGCATACAGGCGTACAGCCACAGCATACTCAGACAAAGCGCGGCCAGCCCTCCGTACAGGAAGGATGCGGTATCGGTTCCGGTCAGATAGAGGGAATAGATCCGTGAAAACAGAACCCAGCCCAGTGCAGAGCAGAATGCACCAGGAATATGCCGCAGAATCCCATGGCTGACCACGGTGCTGCGTCTGGCGGCTGCTGTGTACAGGGCGGTGAATACGGCTGTGAAGAACAGCAGAAGCAGCGGAATCCTGTACGTAAGCAGGGAATCCAGTACGCCGGAAGCATCCGGAAAAATCCGGAATGTCAGCTGACGGATGTATTCCCCGAACAGCAGGACGGTGACTACTGCGATGATCAGAACGATAAAGCAGAGTGTATATAATAAGGAAAGAAGTTTTTTATAAAAATACCCGCGGGAACGTGCGGCGTGGTAAACGGTCTGTACCCCTTCTCTGACGGCACCGATCCCTCTGGATGCGCTCCACAGGATCATGACTGCGGAGAGGGAAACAAAGGGTACGGTGGTGGACTGACGGATACCGTCAAAAGCCCGGTACAGCGCCTGCAGCATAAATTCCGGCACCGCACCGTTCAGGGCAGCCTGAAAAACGGTGATCTGTTCGGGTGCGATATACCGCAGTACGGTTGTGATCAGCGAGAACAGGGGCATGGCGGATATAACCACAAAAAAGGACGCCTGCGCCGCATAAACGCTGACCCTGTCTTCTGCATAGGTGCGGCTGATACGGCGGAAAAAGGCGGCAATATTGTCAAAACGGACGATGTGGGATTGTTTCATCGGTATCTCCTGTCGGCCGGCGGTCTGGCAGATTTCCTTCCTTATAGTATATACGGAAAAAGAGAAAATAACAGCATCTGCGAAAGAAAGGACAAGAATCTTGAGAGAAACAGACAGAACAGCGACAGCATTGAACGAAGCATCATCGGCGTTCAGAATCGGGTGCCATCTGTCCACCGAAGGCGGATATGAAGCAATGGGCCGGCGGATTCTTTCCATCGGAGGAAATACCTTCCAGTTTTTTACGAAAAATCCCAGAGGGAAAACACAGACGAAAGCACCGGATCCGGAGGATGTACAGGCACTTTGCAGGCTCATTGAAGAAAACGGCATGACCCCGCCCCTTGCCCATGCGCCGTACACATACAATCCCTGCTCGGCGGATGAAGGGGTAAGACAGTATTCCGGGGATTCCATGAAAAAAGAACTGGAATTTCTGGAAGCCATTCCGGGCGCACTGTATAATTTCCATCCCGGCTGTCATGTAGGCCAGGGTGCGGAAGTGGGAATGCAGATGGTGGCTGATATGCTCAACCGGATTCTGTGGAAGGGCATGAAGACCACGGTGCTCATTGAAACCATGGCCGGCAAAGGAACGGAACTGGGCCGGGATTTTGAGGAAATGCGGCGGATGCTGGACCTGATCCATCCCGATGTGCGGGAGCATGTGGGCGTGTGTCTGGATACCTGCCACATCCAGGATGCCGGTTATAATCTGGAGAAGGATACGGACGGTGTCATTGCGGAATTTGACCGTACGGTGGGACTGGAGAACATCCATGCCATCCATCTGAACGATTCCAAGAACCCCTGCGGTACCCGAAAAGACCGTCACGATAAGATCGGCGAAGGCTACATAGGCCCCGACGCCATCCGTCGGATCATCAATCACCCCAGACTGAGGCACCTTCCTTTCTATCTGGAAACACCCAACGAGCTGGACGGATATGCCCGTGAGATCGCCTTGCTGCGTTCCTGGCGGACGGAAAACTGAATCATTATCTTGCAAATACAACAGAGAAACGGTATGCGGAAAGATTTTCGCTGCTGTTTCTTTTGTTGTTTTTGCAACAAATGACGAAAAATGTCATCATTTTGAAGAAGGAAACAACGAAAAATACAGGTCTGAAAAGTAAAATATAAATGACTAATGTTTGACGAAACAGTGAACGATCGGATGTTCGGCAATTCCCTAAAAACCATTTTATGGAAGAAAATCCGGCGCGGAAAATCCCGCAAAAATTACCGGAAATTACCAGAAAATTCCCGTGTGGCAGGTGGGAATAAGCGGAAAAGGGAAAATTGGTAATAAATGGGCGAAAAACACAAAAACAGGCAGAAAAAGCAGAACCGTGAAATGGAAAATGGTGGTAAATAGCGGGAAATTGACGAAAAAGCAAAAAGAATATATAAAATAATCAGATATATTTTGCAAAACCCCTTGTAATTTACGAGAAAATAATATATAATATCCATTAGGTGGAGCACTTTCCCATAAAAATCCACGAAAGGGAGGAAAAACGGTATGTTGATGGGCAAGTTCAAACACGCGGTCGATCCGAAAAACAGACTGATTATTCCTTCGAAAATCAAGGATCAGCTGGGACCGGTGATCACCATGATCAAGGATTCGGATCACTGCCTGTGTCTGTACTCAGCGGAAGAATGGGCGAAGTATACGGAAAAGCTCAGCGCACTTCCCAAAACCCAGAGTAAGGCATTGACCAGATATCTCTATTCCAACGCCATCGAGCTGCAGCCCGATTCCCAGGGCCGTGTACTGATCCCGCAGGATATGCTCGAATACGCAGGCATCACCAAGAACGTCATCACCGTCGGATGCGGCAATTATGCCGAAATCTGGGCGGAAGAAAAATGGGAAGAAGAGAGTCTGGACGAGCAGCCGGAAGATTTCACCGAAATGCTCAAGGAGCTGGGTCTGTAATCCCGGCGAAAACACAGAAAAGGATTTGGCACTATGGAGTTTCATCACATACCGATTATGGCTGGCGAATGCATGGATGCACTGGCTCCGGCACGGGGCGGCATTTATGTGGACTGCACAGCGGGCGGCGGCGGACATTCCTTCGAGATCGCCTCAAGACTGCCGTCTGACGGTGTGTCCCGTCTGATCAGTCTGGACAGGGACGATGAAGCCATTGCGGCCTGTACAAAACGACTGACACCCTATCACGACCGCTGGACGATCGTGAAAACCAATTTCTGCGATCTGGACAGCGCCTTTGATTCCATCGGCGTGGAAAAGATCGACGGCATCATGTGGGATCTTGGGGTATCCTCCCATCAGCTGGACGAAGCGGAACGGGGTTTCTCCTACACCGCGGAAGCACCGCTGGATATGCGGATGGACCAGAGTGCCGGCATGAGCGCAGCCGATGTGGTAAACGGATACGGAGAGGAAGAGCTGAAACGCATCCTCTGGCTGTACGGGGAAGAGAAGTTCTCCGGCAGAATCGCCCGCGCCATCGTGACCGCCAGAGAAAAATCCCCCATCCAAACGACAACGGAACTTGCCGCCATCGTTTCCGGAGCCATTCCGGCAGCGGCGAGAGCCAAGGAATCCCAGCACCCCGCACGCCGCAGCTTCCAGGCGATCCGCATTGAAGTCAACGGCGAGCTGGACGCCATCGCACCCTCCATCAAAAGCGCCGTATATCGCCTGAACCCCGGCGGACGGCTGGCTGTGATCACCTTCCACTCCCTGGAAGACCGGATCGTGAAGGAGACGTTCCGCGAACTGGCAACGGGATGCACCTGTCCCCCGGAATTCCCCGTATGTGTATGCGGCGGAAAACCGAAGATCAAACTGTTATCGAAAAAGCCCATCCTCCCTTCTGCGGAGGAGATGGAATACAACCCCCGATCCAGAAGCGCGAAACTGCGCTGTGCGGAAAAAACAGACGTGTAAACGACCGTCGGAAAGGAGCTGCCCATGACGTACCACCGTACACCCGGCCAAAGCGGAAACCAGCTTGCGGAAAAGCTGCGCAGAGAATACAGAAACCGCGGCGATGCCATTCGTGGGATCAGCGCCACTTCCACGGAGGAACTGGTGACCCGTGCCCAGATGGGCAGAAACCCCAGAGTGAATGTTTCCGAAAAAGCCTTTACGGAATCCTTTGAGCGGCACAGCACCGCACGTACGGCATCTCCCCGTCAGGAATATGCAAAGAGAAGCTGCAATACCGGGAACCGTGCGTACAGCACCGGCAGAAGATCCGCTGCGGGAAACAGCCGTCAGAACGTATACGGTACGGAAATGTTCCGTGACACCGTTGCCGAAAGACAGGAAATCCAGGTGGAAAAGAAACGCTTTCCCCTGACCTTTTTGCTGCTGCTCTCCTTTGTGACCGTCATGATCATGATGATCATTCTGAGCATCGCGCAGATTTACCAGACGACGGACGCAATCAGTGATCTGGAATATCAGCTGACCACGCTGCAGACCACCGCCGCCGAGCTGGAACTGAAGATTGAAGAGAAAAATGACATCCGCGTAATTGAACAGATTGCCACCGACCGTCTCGGTATGGTGAAAGAAGATTCGGTACAGAAAAAATATATTTCCCTGTCCGACGGTGAGAGAATCGAACTGGTCGAGAACACGTCGGACGAAAATGCGGAGGGCGGTCTCGGTGCCATGCTCTCCTCCATCTGGACAGCCTTCGGAGACTTTTTCGCGGGAAACGAGTAAAACGATAATGCCGCTAAGCTGTTTCACATGTGTATACCGGCAAGGAAGCTGCCGCGTGTGAAATGGCTTATTATTTTCAGCATAGAAAACATTTCGGGCGCATATAGTATACAAAATATGTCTGCCGGGCGGCAAGCACAAAGGAGCAGGGAATGAACAACGAAGTCAGAAACCGGGTAGAGAAAACAACATACAACCGTATGGTTCGTGTGTTCTGTCTGTTTGCCGGTATTGCTGCGGTAATCGTGGGCTTCCTTGCCAACTATCAGCTGAAGATGCACGAATACTATCAGGCAAAGGTACTCAATCAGCTGACCATTCAGACGGAGGTCAACCCGGAAAGAGGGATGATCACCGACAGAAACGGCAATATCTTAGCCACCAACATTACCGTCTACAACGTGATTATCTCCCCCAGAGACATTCACGCCAGACTGGAAGCGGATGCGGCAGCCAACAGCGACAAGGATGACAAAAACGACGTGTTCTACCGTTACGACAACGACGCGATCGGTTTTCACTTTGCCGGAAGCCGCGTGGATGAGCTGATCGGCAGAATGCTGGCGGCTTACCTGAATGTGGATTATGACAAGATCATGGAAAAGGCAGCCAAGCAGAACAGAGCCTATGAAGTGATCAAGAACAATATAAGCGAGGAAATGGCGGTTACTCTCAAAGAGTTTATCGCAAAATTCGATCTGGGTGATCAGATCTACTTTGTAACCTCCGCCAAACGGTATTATCCCAAGAGCGACCTTGCCTGTCATGTGATCGGCTTTACCAACAGCGACGGCGTGGGTATCTACGGCCTGGAAAGCTACTACAACAACCTGCTCGAAGGTACCAGCGGCAAATACATTCTGGCTCAGGACGCACACAATCACGATATGCCCTTTGAATACGAACGGTATATCGAAGCCTCCAACGGCTATAACATCGAAACCACCGTGGATATGTACATCCAGTACGAACTGGAAAACCAGCTGGAAAAAACCTTCCTGGAATCCGGTGCCGGCAACCGCGTAACGGGTATTGTCATGGACGTAAACGACGGCGGAGTCCTCGGCATGGCAACCTATCCGCCCTTTGATCTGAACAATCCCTACGTGCTGGACGATTTCTCCGCGGCAAAGCTGTACGGTATGGACACCTCCACGGATGCCTATACGGAAGCCTATTACGAACAGCTGTACAGTATGTGGAACAACAAGGCGGTGACCGAGCTGTACGAACCCGGTTCCACCTTCAAGATCATAACGACCGCTATGGCCTTTGAGGAAAAAGTGGTCACGGAAGAAGAAGAATTCTACTGCAGCGGAAGCCTGATGGTGGAAGGATGGTCAAAACCCATCAGCTGCCATAAAAAAACCGGCCACGGCGTGCTTCCGTACAGACGAAGCCTCCAGCAGTCCTGCAATCCCGCGCTGATGCAGATCGCCGCGAGAATCGGACGGGAGAAATTCTATAATTATTACGAATCCTTCGGGTATGACAGCAAGACGGGAATCGACCTGCCGGGTGAAATCAGTACGTATTACCACGACTACAATGCCTTCACCAATGTATCCCTGGCGGTATATTCCTTCGGTCAGACCTTCAAAACCACCCCGATCCAGCAGCTCCGTGCCATCTGTACCATCGCAAACGGCGGCTATCTGGTAACGCCCCACCTACTGTCCAAAATCACCGATGACAACGGAAACGTGATCCAGAGCTACGAAGCAGAGCCTGTCCGTCAGGTGGTCAGTGAAGAAGTCTGCGAACGGATCACGGACATTCTGGAAGAAGGCGTTGCCGGAGACGGCGGTGCCAAGAATGCCTATGTAAAGGGGTATCGTGTAGCGGCCAAGACCGGTACATCGGAAAAGAAGGATAAGGTGGACGAATACGGACAGTACTCCTACCGTATCGGTTCCTGCGTAGCCTACGCACCGGCGGATGATCCGCAGATCGCTGTAATCATCATGGTGGATGAACCCTCTATCGACAGCGTGTACGGAAGCGTGGTTGCGGCACCTTATGTATCCAATCTGTTATCATTCATTCTGCCCTATATCGGGGTGGAAGCACAGTATACCAGCGAAGAACTGGAAAACCAGACAATCACTCTGTCCAACTATGTGGGCGCAACGGTGGAAAACTCCATTGCGGACCTGAGTTGGCGTGGATTTACCTATGAGATCCTCGGAGACGGCGATACCGTAACCGCACAGGTACCGGCTGCCGGATCCCAGATCGCCAAGGATGAGGGAAGACTGGTGCTGTACACCGGCAGTGAAGTGCCCGTGGAAAACATCACCGTTCCCGACCTGACCGGTATGACAGCCTACAATGCGAACCAGGCCTTGATTCACGCGGGACTGAACGCATCCTTTGAGGGTTCCCTCAACGGCAGTACGGCAACCGTAATCGGTCAGTCCCCCGCAGGCGGCACAGCCGTTACCAGGGGCACCGTGGTTGAGGTAACTCTGCGTCATCTGGACCTGACAGACTGATTGCATACCAAACGTACAAGAAACCGGAAGTGGAAACAATTCACCTCAGGAGGCTTGTATGGAACTGGAAACCCTGCTTGCAGGTGTGGAGATCGTGGACAAACGACTGCACAGAGATTCATTTTCCGCCATGACATCGGATTCCAGAAGGGTCACGAAGGACAGCATATTCCTGTGCGTCCGGGGACAGAACCACGACGGACACGAGTATGCAGCGGAGGCAGTGGAAAACGGCGCGGCTCTGGTGATATGCGAAGACATATCCAGAGTGCCGGAGGGATG